>NZ_JAMKBZ010000007.1:0-198003 GCF_053772255.1 Rhodopseudomonas parapalustris
ACTCCGACTCGAAGCCGCCCGACACCCCTAAATCAATCCAGTTCAGCAAACTTCACGGACGACTACTTATCCAGCTCCTTATAGTGCCGGAAGATGCCGTCTTGATTGAACGGGATTCGGCGGTCGCTGGCCAGGTACGCGGCGATGTTCGGGCGATCGGCGACGCGGTCGTGCAGCGCGACCAGCTTGGGGATGTCACGCTCAAACTTCTTCATGTGCTTCGGAAAAGCGTAGCGCAGACCCTCGACGATCTGAAACAGCGACAGATCCGCGTAGCTGAGCTTGCGCCCCGTCAGATACACGCCGCCACCGCCGGCAATCAGACGTTCAAAATAGCCGAGGAATTTCGGCGCGCGGTTGTCCCAGAACTGAGCGGTGCGCTTCTTCGCCGGCTTCCGCTGGTCGTCGTAGTACAGCATGGTGCCGATCGGGTGATGGGTGTCGTGCACCTCTTGCACCAGATCGGCGATGGTGAGCTGGAGCTGATGCACCCACATCCGGCCCACCTCGGTGGCGGGCGCGAGGCCGTGGCGGCTGCCGAGATACAGCAGGATGTTGGCGGTCTGGCCGATGGTCAGCTTGCCCGCCTTGAGAAACGGCGGCGCGAATGGCGGCGTGCCCTGCTCGGCCTGCATCAGCTTCATCATCGTCGCCATCCCGGCCTTGTTGCGGCGGGCAGCGTCGACATAGTCGGCGCCAGCCTCCTCCAGCGCCAGCCGCACGAATTCGCCGCGGCCCTGAATAGTCGGCCAGTAGTACAGTTCGTAAGCCATTGGTTCGGCCCCCATGGTGATCACCGCACGGCCCGCGATCGGACCGGCTGCCTGCCCAGAGCCTAACAAAAAAGCGCCGCGAAATGCCCGCGGCGCTTTCGATGGGGATCGCTCGGGAGCGAAGCGTCAGTTGGTCTGCTGGATCGCCGCCAGTTCCCAGCTCTCGCCGGGGCGACGGGCGAAGGTCCAGATCTCGGTAGCCTCGATCGGAGTCTCGCTACCGGCGACCAGACGGTTGGTGCCGCGCTCCAGGGTCTTGTCGACCAGCGAGAACCGCATCGCCACGGTGGCGAATTCGGTTTCACCCTCGCGCCAGGCTTCGGCGAGATCGCCCTGCAGCAGCTTCACGTCCGACACCTTGTTGATGTCGTTGGCGGCCTTGTTCTCCTCCAGGTCCTTGGCGAAATACGACGCCATTTCCGGAGTGGCGAGCTGGCGCAGCCGGTCGATGTCCTCGTTCGACCAGGCAGCCTGGACGTCGCCCAGCAGCCGCTCGAACGCCTCGTAGTCGTCCGGCTTGATCTCGACAGGCGCATCGTTGCGCGCACCGCCACCAAGCCCGAAGCCGGTACGATAGGCCGGCTGCGGCCCCGGATTGGCGGTCTGGTCCATGGCGTGAGCGCCGTCGGGCCGCGGCCCCTGGCCTGCGGCCGGACCGGCTGCGTAGGCCGCCTGCGGATTATTGCGGCGCTGCCACCAACCCCAGGCCAGACGGGCCAGGATCACGACCAGCGCGACCTGCAGCACAAGCCCGATGATCGAGGCAAAGCTGCCGAGACCCGACAGGAAGCCGCCGCCGAACAGCATGCCGAGCAGGCCGGCGCCGAGGAAGCCCGCGGCGAGGCCGCCGAGCATGCCCATGCCCGGACGGTTGAAGAAACCGCCCTTGCTGGCAGCGCCCGCAGCCGGCGCGTTCATGCCGGGGCTACCCGGCTGGCTGTAGGTGCGATTGAAAGGCTGTGCGGCACCCGGCGCCGTCGGCGTCGACTGCGGCGCCGAAAAGGTCCGCGAGCCGCGCGAACCCATGCTGCTGCCACGACCGGCGCGCGCGTCGGCGGCCGACGACAGCACCATGGCCACCGGCAGCGCCAAAGCGAGCGTCAAGGCCAGAGCAGCGGCAATGCCGCGCGTGCGATGCAAGAAGTTCATGGGTCTCCCTCGATCCCCGGCAGGGGGAAGCGCTGTTAAAATGGGCAGCGGCTGACAAAAGGGAAGCGGTCCTGACGCCGCAGGCAGCCTCCGGACCTGCGGCTCTCGGTCGCGGTACGGGAGCGCCGATCGGCGGCCAGCCTCTTGCGCGTCGCCGCGAGCAACCGCCGCAGAAGTCTCAAGCATCACGATCGGTAGCCCGCCAACGCGGCCGCAACGAGGCGTTCAGCGGCCGTCGAACCAGGATTTCCACTGCGGCACCGCGGTGGCGAAGGTGCCGCGGTGACTGGTCGGCCCGGTGGAAACCGCCTGAACCAGCCGGTTTCCGTTTCCGATCGCGTGCTGATAGGTCGCCGCCAACTGTCCCAGGCCGACGCTGATCGCCTCGTCGCTCTCGCCGTAATAGTTGCGCACCGGGGTCTTGATGATCCAGCGATAGGCCGTGGTTTCGGCGACCAGCCGGCCGTAGGCCGACGCGGCGAAGTATTGCGAATCGAAATATTCGGGGCGGATCAGCTTGTGCAGGTCGGTCGGCACGTCGGCGGCGTCGAACGGCTGCCGCTCGTAGGCCTTGCGGGATAGGTCGTAATACGCATCGTTGATCAGCGACCGGGCGAGCCCCGGCACACCATAGTAGTTTTCGAACGAAAACGACGACAGGATGAACAATGTCGTCACCCACGAGGCGTCGTTCTTGCGCGGAAAGCTGAGAAAGCCGTTCAACGCAACGAACACATCGACCGGTGCGCTCGCGGTCGCGGCGGCCTGAACCGGAACGCCCGAGGCTTCCAGCTTCTCCAGCATCGCCATCGTGACGAACCCGCCCTGCGACCAGCCCGCCAGGAACAGCTTGCTGTCGGCAAGCTTCATCTGCGCGAGCACCGCCCGGCTCGCCAGCAGCATGTCGTAGGTGGCCTGCTGATGGCTGCGCTTGACCATGTAGCCTTCGGGCTCGTCGGAGGTGCCCATGCCGAAATAATCGGCGCCGATCAGGATGTATCCCTGCCCGGCGAACTGGGCGATCATCAGCTCGGTCTCAGGCGATTGTTCGGGAAACGAAGGAACCTCCTTCTTCCCGTATACGGTGCCGTGCTGATACGAAATCATCGGCAGCGACGTCCCGCCGGTTTCCGGCACGGCGAGCAGCCCGGTCGCGACGATCGGCTTGTTGCCGCGTTCCGGAACGACCGACGAGTAGGTGACGCGATAGAGCCGGACCGCGTTGCGCGGCGGGCTGTAGGTCACCGACACGCCGGAAAATTTCGGAGTGTCGACCTGCAGGATCCGGTTCAGCCGATCGACATCCCAGCGATCGAGATAGACGTAGCTGACGCCGGAGGTCACCGTGATCGGATCGCCCGGCTGGGCCGCGAGGGCAGCTTCAAATCCCGCGCTCACCAGCAGCACGAAGGCAATGATGACCGTCCGCCATGCACTCACCATCGTTCTCCCGGGTTGGCGCCCCCCTCGGGAGCGCGCGGATCAGCAGTAATGACATGCACTCCTAGGTCTCGACTGTGAAGATTGTGTTGCGGGCGCATCACGGCGATCACAGCATCGACCGCCGGCGCGTCCGGCGACGATGCCGCTGCGCCGCGGGCCTGCGAACCGGCGGCGTAGCGCCTCAATTCGGCGCCATCGTCTCCTTCACCTTGGCGACCAGTGCGCTCAGCGCGAACGGCTTGGCGAGGAAGGCGAACTGTTCGTTTTCCGGCAGGCTCTTTTCGAACGCGTCCTCCGCGTAGCCGGAGACAAAGATGATCTTCAGCTCCGAGTTACGGCCGCGCATCGCTTTGAGCAGTGTCGGGCCGTCCATCTCTGGCATGACCACGTCGGAAACGACGAGATCGACTTCGCCGCCGTGCGCGTCGAATTCTTCCAACGCCTCGATGCCATTCGAGGCCTCGATCACCTCATAGCCGCGCGAACGCAGACCGCGGGCGTTCAGTGAGCGCAGGCCTTCTTCGTCCTCGACCAGGAGGATAGTGCCCTGCCCGGTCATGTCGGCGCGAGGCTTGGGCGCTACCGGCGCCGACTCGGACGCAGCGCCGCCAGTCGCGACGGCAGGCGCCTCGACCTGCGGCTCGGCGGCCTGCTCGTGGCGCGGCAGATAGATCCGGAAGGTGGTGCCCTTGCCGATTTCCGAATCGACGTAGACGAAGCCGCCGGTCTGCTTGATGATGCCGTACACCGTCGACAGTCCGAGACCGGTGCCTTTGCCGACCTCCTTGGTCGAGAAGAACGGCTCGAAGATCTTGTCGAGGATTTCCGGCGGGATGCCGGTGCCGGTATCGGAGACTTCGACACAGACATAGTCCGCCGCCGGCATGCCGTTGTGGCCGAGCTGCGAGGCCGCGGACGCGCCGACATTGGCGGTGCGGATCGTCAGCTTGCCGCCGTCGGGCATGGCGTCGCGGGCGTTGACGGCGAGATTCACGATTACCTGCTCGAATTGCGAGACGTCGGCCTTGGTCCGCCATAGATCGCGGCCGTGCTGCATCTCCAGCGAGATCTTCTCGCCGATCAGCCGCTTCAAGAGCCGGTCGATGTCGGTCAGCGCCTCGCCGAGATCGAGCACCTGCGGGCGCAGCGTCTGCTTGCGCGAGAACGCCAGGAGCTGCCGCACCAAGGTCGCGGCGCGGGTGGCGTTCTGCTTGATCTGCATGATGTCCTGGAACGACGGATCGGTCGGCTTGTGCGCGTTCAGCAGGAAGTCGTTGGCCATCATGATGGCCGACAGCACGTTGTTGAAGTCGTGCGCGATGCCACCGGCGAGCTGGCCGATGGTGTCCATCTTCTGCGCCTGGTTGACCTGGTTCTCCAGCGCGCGGCGCTCGGTGGTCTCGAGCATGTAGACGATCGCCACCTCGCTGTCGCCGTCGTCGGCGACCGCGGTGACGAAGAACTGGCCCCAGCGCTCCTTGGCGCTGTCGAGCATCACTTCCACCGGGGCGATATCCGCCTGCCCCTTGGCCGCCTGCTCGATCGTGCCCGCCAGCACGGCGCGATCGCGAGCGCTGACCGCGGCGAGGATCGACTTCGATCCTGCCGAACCGGCCGGATCGAGGCTCTGCGCCAGCTTGGCCAGCCGGGCGTTGGCGCGCACCACCGCCCCGGTTTTGTCGACGGTGGCAATCGCCATCGGGGTCTGGTCGAAGAACCGCATGAAGCGGATCTCGGCGGCACGCTGCGGATCGAGCCGGTCGTCACGAGCGCGGCTGATCACCAGCGTGCGCGACGGGCCGGGCGTGCCGTCGGCGCCGAACGCCAGCTTGTGATACAGCCGCACCGGCACGGTCTGGCCGCCGCGCTTCTTCAGGTCGATGTCGAACACTTCGGTCTTCACCTCGCCCGGCTCGGGCACGATCGAGGTGAGCAGCGCGGCGCCGTCGCCCGACACCACGTCCGACAGCTTGAGGCCGCCGGAGCCGATCTCGGCAAGGTCGTGGTCGAGCCAGTTCGCCAGCGTGGCGTTGACATAGACCAGATTGCCGGCGGGATTGACCGAGAAGAACCCGCAAGGGGCGTGGTCGAGATATTCGATCGCGTGCTGAAGGGTCTGGAACACGTCCTCCTGACGCTCGCGGTCGCGGGTGATGTCGGCGATCGACCATACCGTCTGCCGCGCCTCACGCTTTCCGGCGCCGAGCGGGCGCACCCGCAGCCGCATCCAGCGGCCCTGGCTGCCGTCGGCGCCAGCGACCCGCACCTCCTCCTGCAGCCGCCGGCCTTCGCGCGCGGCCTTGAGCAGCCGGAACACGGCCTCGGAGACGTCCGGATTGCCGATGAACACCCGCTCCACCGGGCGGACGTCCTGCATCGTCGCGGCGCCGGTCAGCGCCAGATAGGTCGAATTGGCATAGACGACGTGGCCGCCGGCGTCGGTCACCGCGATGCCGTCGAAGGCATTCTCGGGGATCGCCCGCAGGATCGGATCTTCGGCGGCACGGTCGGCAAAGCCGATAATTCCGGCCGCGAAGGCGAACAGCATGAACAGTCCGACCATCGCCAGCAGCGCCAGCAGGCCGAGAATGTAGGGTTGGGCGCCGGCGCGGCCGAGCGTCATGAACGCCACGGCGGCGACGACGATGGCGCCGGCCAGTAGCAGCACCAGCGCGATACTGCCGCCGCGGCGGGCCGGCTCCGGCGACGACGGACGCTGCTCGGGCGAAGCCTGTTGATCGTTGATGGTCATGGTCACCGAACCGGTCCCTTGCCCGCCGGGCACACAGCGGCGCGGCTCCAACTGCCTGAATCGCGGCCGTTCGCGCAAGCGAATCTATCGCTCAACGCTACTCCTGAAACGCCGTGACGAGCGATTCGGCGACGCTCTGGCGCACGGTCCGCTGTCAGGTCCGCCGCCCGAACAGATTGCGTTTCAGGTTCATCACGTAGCCGATCACCTCGGCGACCGCCTGATAGTGCTCGACCGGAATTTCCTGGTCGACCTCGACGTTGGCGTACAGCGCCCGCGCCAGCGGCACGTTCTCGACGATCGGCACGTCGTTTTCCTTGGCCACTTCCCGGATCTTGAACGCCACCGCATCGACGCCCTTGGCGACGCAGATCGGCGCCGGCATGCCGCGCTCGTATTTCAGCGCCACCGAGAAGTGGGTCGGGTTGGTGATCACCACCGAAGCGTTCGGCACTTCGGCCATCATCCGCTTCTTCATCCGCTGATAGCGGAGCTGCCGCAGCTTGCCCTTGATGTGCGGATCGCCCTCGGACTGCTTGTACTCTTCCTTGATCTCCTGCAGCGACATCTTCTGCTTCTCGTGCCACTGCCGATACTGGAAGAAGTAATCGCCGACCGCCACGAAGGCGAGCATCGCCACGACCGCGCCGAACAGCTTCAGCGTCAGCGCGACGGTGACGCCGAGTAGCGAGGCCACGTCCATCTTGAGCAGCCCGTCGAGACGGTCGTGCTCCGGATACAGCACCGCGACCATCACGATGCCGAGCGCTATAATCTTGAACAGACCCTTGAGGAAGTTCGCCAGCGCCTGTTTGCCGAACAGCCGCTTGGCGCCTTCGAGCGGTGACAGCTTGCTGAGTTTCGGCGTCAGCCCTTCGGCGGAGAACACCAGCCGGTGCTGGATCAGGTTGGAGGCGATCGCCACCAGCATCAGCATCAGCAGCGGGATGCCGACCGCCGCCAGCGTCGCGTAGGACAGGCTCTTGACCAGCGCGATCAGCCCGTCGCCGTCGACCGGCAGCATCCACGACTTCTCGATCAGGTTGCGCAGCGGCACGAGGATGCCGATCCCGATCGACTCGTGGAACGACGACAGCACCAGCGTCGCGCCAGCGATCAGGAACCAGGTATTGACCTCCTGGCTCTTGACCACGTCGCCGCGCTTGAGCGCATCGTCGAGCTTCTTCTGTGTCGGCTCTTCTGTTTTCTCGTCGCTGTCGTCGGACATCGCTCAGCTCCGACCGACGCCGAAGATCAGCCCGGCGTGAGATCGTGCATCACGCCGCCGAAATAGCCGAGGAACGCGCCCATCATCGTGGTCAGCACCACCGCGAGCACGACGAAGCCGATCACGATCGAAAGCGGCACGCCGACGAAATACACCTGCATCTGCGGCATCAGCCGCGCCAGCACGCCGAGCCCGATGTTGAACACCAGGCCGAATACCAGAAACGGCGCCGACAATTGCAGGCCGATCTTGAACGCGGTGGCGAATGCTCTGGTCGCCAGCGCCGCAACGTCGCCGGAGTTCAGCAATTCGCCCGGCGCGAACACCTTGTAGCTCTCGCTCAGCGCCTCGATCACCAGATAGTGCATATCGGTGGCGAACAGCATCGTCACGCCGAGCAGCGTCAGAAAATTGCCGACCACCACGCCCTGCTGGCCCTGGGTCGGATCGACCGCCGAGGCGAAGCCCAGCCCGAGCTGCTGGGCGATCACCGCGCCGGCGACCTGCAGCGCCGACAGCGTCACCCGCGCGGTGGCGCCGAGTACGATACCGACCGCGATCTCCTGCAGCATCAGCACCAACAGTGGCGTCAGTGACGACATGTCGACCTGATAGGCCGAGCGATGCAGCGGCAGCATGATCAGCGTCAGCAGCAGCGCGACCGAGAGCTTCACCCGCACCGGGATATTTCTCTCGCCGAGCGCCGGCATCAGCATCACCATCGAGCCGATGCGGGCGAACACCAGCATGAAGGCGGCGGCGAGCGCCGGCAGAAAGGTCAGGTCGATGGTCATCGCGGCAATCTGACTCGAAGCGCGCGCAAACCGGCGGCAGGATCCGGCCGCACATTGCGGCGGACGCGACCAGCACAGCGGCGCGGGTTTCGATCATGCGTCAACCGCCAATGATTCGCGACGAGATCCGGATCATCTGCGCGTGCAGTGCGTCGGCCATGAACGGCAGCGCCAGCACCAAGGTGACGAACATCGCGAGGATCTTCGGCACGAACACCAGGGTCTGCTCCTGGATCTGGGTCAGCGCCTGGACCAGCGACACCGCGACGCCGACCACCAGGCCGACCACCATCAGCGGCGCCGACACCACCACGATAGTCCAGATCGCGTCGCGGGCAACGTCGAGGGTTTCGGGGCCGGTCATGAGAGAATCCTTGTGTGGAGCGCTTGCTGCGGTGGTCCGAACTTCAATCTCGCCATCGTCATCGCGAGCGAAGCGACGAAGCAATCCACGAGCTCGGTGCGGGGGCCCTGGATTGCTTCGCTTCGCACGCAATGACGGTACCTATTCAATCGGCATGCGATCGTCAGATCTGCATCCGCATGATTTCTTCGTAGGACTGGATCACCCGGTCGCGCACCGACACCAGGGTCGACACGGCGACGTCGGTCTCGGCGACCGCGGTCACAACGTCCATCACGTTGGATTTGCCGGACGCCATCGCGATCGACTGGGCATCGGATTTGCGGCCGGCGTCGAGCACGCTGCCCATCGCCTGCTTGACGAGGTTGCCGAACGAGGGAGCGTCTTCGGTGCCTTTGTCGGTGCCGGCCGGCTTGGCCAGACGGGCGAGGCTCGCATAGGCGTTCGCTGCGGAAATCGGGGAGGCCATGGGTCAGTATCCTGGTGCGATGCTTTGGTGAGCGGATCAGGCTTTGAGGATGTCGAGCGTGCGTTGGATCATCCGGCGGGTGGCGCTGATGACGTTGAGGTTGGCCTCGTAGGACCGCTGCGCGTCGCGCATGTCGGTCATCTCGATCACCGGATTGACGTTGGGGTATTTGACGTTGCCCGCGGCGTCGGCGGCCGGATTGGTCGGCTCGTATTTGACCCGGAATGCCGAGGTATCCGGCTTGACCCGGCCGAGCGCCACCACGCGGGCATCGAGCGAGCGATCGAGCGCCGACGTGAAGGTCGGCACCTTGCGGCGATACGGGTCGCCGCCCGCAGTCTGCGCAGTGGAATCGGCGTTGGCGATGTTCTCCGAAATCACCCGCATCCGGCCGGCCTGGGCGCGCAGGCCGGAAGTGGCGATGCCCATCGAGCGGGCGAAATCGTTGCCGTCGTCTGCCATGGTTCAGCCTCCCGGCGCTGTCGTCAGCGCTTGCCGATCGCGGTTTTGAGCAGTCCGAGACTGCGGCTGTAGAGCGAGGTCACCGCGGCGTAGTCCATCTGGTTGGCCGAAACCTTGAGCATCTCGTCCTCGAGGTTGACGGCGTTGCCGGCGGGGCGGGTCTGGAAGCCGCCTTTGTTGTCGGTCGAGAAGCTGGGCGAGCCGCCCGGCGGCTTCAGATGCGCCGCGCTGGTGCGCAGCAGCGGCAGCGAGCCGCCCGGACCGCCGGCGACAGTACCCTCGGTGGTGAATTTCGGTGCCACCAGATCCCGCGGCCGATAATTCGGCGTGTCGGAATTGGAGATGTTTTCGGCCAAGACTTTCTGGCGCTCCTGATGCCACTGCATCTTGGTGCGCAACGCGTTCAGCTCGGGGAGATCGTTGATCGGCATAGCCGCCTCCGCCCCGGTCTTGCCGCCACGCGATTCCGCCGGGTAGGCAGAATTTGCCGCCCCTATGGTTAACGACTGGTTAAGAGCCGCACGCCGACACCGCGGCGGCGCCGGAAGTGTCGCAAAAACCGCAGAAAACCTGGTTGGGGCGGCATCATTGGTGGATTATGAGAAGAAACGGATGGCAGTTCTTGCCGTGGATTATTAAGAAGGGACGGGGTGGGACCGCCGCGCATCACCGGGACCGGTCGCGTTCGCCGTCCGGGGTCGGCGCTTCCGGGAAGTGCCGGGGCGCCTGCTTTTTTGCCGGGGATACAGCATGGGCTCGCAGAACTCGTCGATTTGGATGTTCTTTCTCGCGTTTCTCGCCGTTCTGGCGCTGATCGGCGTCGCCGCCTGGCTGGTCCGTCACTTTGCCGGTAACCGTCTCGGCGCCAACGCCAGCCGCGGCCGCATGCCGAGGCTCGCGGTGATCGACGCCGCCGCGGTCGACGGCCGCCGCCGCCTGGTGCTGGTCCGCCGCGACAATGTCGAACATCTGCTGATGATCGGCGGACCGAGCGACATCGTCATCGAGCCCAATATCGTCCGCGCTAGCGCCGCGCGCGACCAGTTGCCGACCCGGGGCGGCCTGGAGCCCCGCATGACCGCCCCCGAGCCGACACCGTGGGACGAGCCCGCCGCTGAGCCGCAGGAACCGGAACTGCCCCCGATCCCGACGCGCCCGTCCCGTCCGGCTTTCGCCGAGGAGCCACGCCGCGCACCGCCGCCGCCAATGCCGGAACGGATGCCGGAGCGCCGTCCGGCTGATCCGTTCGCCGGGCTGGTGCCGGAGCCGGTCGCACGGCCCGAACCGCCGATGCCGCCCATGCCGCGCGCCGAACCGCCGCTGCCGCCTTTGCAGCGAGCAGAGCCGCCGATGATGCGGGCCGACCCTCCGATCATGCGCCCCGAGCCGCCCCGGCCGGAGCCGCGCCCTGAGCCCCGAATGGATCCTGCCCCGCGTCCGCGCGCCGAGCCGGCGATGCCGCGGCCGCCGCGCCCCGAGCCGAAGCCGGCCCCCGCCCCGCGTGCCGAACGCCCGGCCCCGCTGCCGCCCGCGCCGCCGATGCCCCCTGCTCCGCCGCCCGCACCCGCCGCTGCGCCGGCCGCCCCCACCGCACCTGCGCTGTCCTCGGCGGATCAGAATCTCGCTGAGATGGCGACCCGGCTCGAAGCCGCGCTGCGCCGTCCGCCGAACGCTCCGGGCGAGCCGGCATTGCCGGTCGCGCCCGAGCCTCCGGCCCGGCCGACGCAGCCTGCACCGCGCAGTGCCGAACCGGCCGAGGACGAGCCCGGCGCAGGGGCCAGCGCTCCGGCCGCCGGCAAGACCGGCTTCGAGAGCCTCGAAGACGAGATGGCCGCACTCCTCGGCCGCCCGAAGTCGCCTACGTGATTGCCTCGTCCGGCCCGCGTAGAGTTCTAATCAGTTTCTCGGTCCTGATCGTCGCGGTGCTCGCGATAATCGCGCCTGCGCAGGCGCAAGACATCAGCATCAATCTCGGCGGCAACAGCCCCGGCGTCACCGAGCGCGCAATCCAGTTGATCGCGCTGCTGACCGTGCTCTCGATCGCGCCGTCGGTCCTGATCATGATGACGTCGTTCACCCGGATCGTCGTGGTGCTGTCGCTGCTGCGCACCGCGCTCGGCACGACCTCTGCGCCACCAAACTCCGTGATCATCGCGCTGGCGCTGTTCCTCACCGCCTTCGTGATGGGACCGACGCTGCAGAAGTCCTACGACGACGGCATCAAACCGTTGATTGCCAACGAGATCAGCGTCGACGACGCGCTGGTGCGCGCGTCCGGGCCGCTGCGGATCTTCATGCAGAAGAACGTGCGCGAGAAGGACCTGAAGCTGTTCCTCGACCTGTCGGGCGAACCACCACCGGCGACGCCGGAAGATCTGTCGCTGCGCATTCTGATGCCGGCGTTCCTGATCTCCGAGCTGAAGCGCGCCTTCGAGATCGGCTTTCTGCTGTTCCTGCCGTTCCTGATCATCGACCTCGTGGTCGCCTCGATCCTGATGTCGATGGGCATGATGATGCTGCCGCCGGTGGTGGTGTCACTGCCGTTCAAGCTGATCTTCTTCGTGCTGGTCGACGGCTGGTCGCTGGTCGCGGGCAGTCTGGTGCAGAGCTACACCGGCGGCGGGTAGTTCGGGCGTTCCGAAGGTCCTGTTGCCCGCCCGCTCCACGAGTCATTCGGAGCGCGCGGAGCGCGAGCCAGCAATCCATATCCCCCGCGCTGGGGGTGAGCCGATCCGCTCGTTCCGCGCATGGTCGCGACCGAGAGCACACGGCGTATGAATTCCGGACTTCGCGAGCTACCGCTCGCGCTTCAGGATGATGGTGGGACCGGCGAAGTAATGACTACCGCGTCGTCTGGATGACGCGGATTTTCGGCGGGACCCGAGGCAGCGAGCCGGTCGAGGTCATGTCGGCGCCGGGCGGGGTGGCGCGGGCGGAGGCGTCGGGGAAGCGTTGCTTCATCTCGCGCAGGAAGCCGTCCAGCGTATCGACGCTGGCGGCCATCTTGGCGATCGCGGCGAACGCGGCGCTGTTGCCGGCGGTCGGCTTGCTGGCGATATCGAAGGCGGCGCGGTCGGCCGGATCGGTCATCAACGGCGAGAATTTCTCGCGGAAGCGATCGAGCCCGAGCGAATCTTCGGCCAGCGCATAGCCGACCACGGCGCGGATCACATCGCTCTTCTCGCCTGCCGACAGCGGCGTGAAGTCCTTCCAACGATCGCCGAGATACAATTCGATCTGCTCGGAGGATTCGCGCCAGCGCCGCGCCGCCCAATAGATGTCGGAGCGCAGCCGGATCGCCTCACGTCCGCCGATGTTGCTGATGATGTCGAGCGCCAGATCGTGGCGGCCGATGTCGCTCTGTGCGCGCGCCTCGATCAATAGCCGCTGCTGACGCAGCTCGCCGGCCAGATCGGCGATCCGCGACGAATGCAGCGCCGCGATCGCGCGGTCCGGCTTGCGGTTCATCAGATAGATCATCGCCAGCTTGGCTGCGACCTGCGCTCGCGCCGCGCCTTCGAGCCGCTTGTCGACCTGATACTGCAACAGCTCGCTGGCCTGATCGAGCAGATCGACGGCGACCAACCGGTCCGCGAGCCGGCGGATCATCTCGTCGCCGCGGCGCCCGATCGGAGTCAGTTCGCGATACTCGTAGAACACCGCCAGCGCCTCGATCGGCGGCAGGCCATCGCCCTTGGTACCGAGGAATATCTCCGAGAACAGCGCGCGGGAATCGTCCTGGGCCTTGCGGGCTGCGTCCGAGTTCGGCGCGAGCTGGGTCGCGACCCGCGCCGCCTGCAGCGAATCCTGATAGCGCCCGACGTCGGCGTACATCTTCGACAGCAATTGCTGGGTCTTCACTTCGAGCAGGTCGCCGCGCCAGTTGACCGACAACCGCTCCAGCTCGGGCAACGCCTCGGCCGGTGTCAGTTCGTCGCGTTTCATCCGCAGCAGGATGTCGCGGAATCGCGCTTCGGCGGCGGCCTGCCGATCGGTCGAGGCCATCGCGTCCTTGTACTTCTTCAGCGCGTCCGGTTCGCGGCCGAGCGCCTCGTCGAGCCAGCCGCGCATGAACGTGACCTGCGGCTTGATCTCCGGCGATACGCCGACCAGATCGAAATCGCTGCTCAGCTTGGCGGCCCCGGCGTAGTCCCGCACCTCGAGCGATGCGCGCATCGCGGCGGCGAGCACCTCGCGCTGGATATCGAGCGGCAGCGCAGTGACGGCGAACTGCACACTCTTCAGCTTCTCGCGCGCTTCCGGCCACTTGCCCTGCCGCGCCAGCGCCACGCCCTTCCACATCTGCGCGTCGTAGGTCGAGGCGATCGCCGGATTGGCGACGTCCTTGAACGTCTGATCGGGCCGCCACATCAGCGCGCTGGCAGCGGCATGTCCCATCATCGCCGCGGGGTCCTCTTGCCCCGGCTTGCTGGCCGACAGCGCCAGATCGAGCACACCCTTGGCCTCCTGATACAGCCCGCGGGCCATGTAGAACCGCGCCAGATCGAGCCGGGCCGGCAGCTTGTCGTCACCGTCGGCGACAGAGGACGCCGTCAGATGGGCATCGAGCGCTTCGTTGAAGCTGCCGGTCTGATCCTTCTCCCACTGCCGGACGTCGAAGAACGGCCGTTCGGCGGTCGCATCGCCGTTGCTCTCCGGCGCCGACGACAGCGTGAGACCACCGGGCCGCGTCAGCACCACCGCATCGGCGGTGGTCTCGACGCGGACATCGTCGGACTTCAGATCGATCACCACGCCATGGATCGATTCCAGCAGGCTGAACTCGACGAAGTTCTGCCGCTTGATGAAGCCGCGCGGCGGCGGCAGCGCCGTCACCACCGTCAGCGTATCGCCTGCGTCCGGATCGACGAGTTGCTGCACCTGGCCGAGCGCCGGCAGCGCCACCGATACGCTGGCGCGCCCCGGATCGGAGATGTTGCGCACCGCGGCCAGCGGACGAGACGCGGAGCGGCCGGCATCGGCGAGCGTGACCGACCAGCTCCGACCGGAGCCGTCCTCTTCGCTGAGCGTGGCGATCTGCGGCCGGTTGAGCCGAATGCGGATCGCCTGCCCGTTCGCCAGCGGCACTCTGCTGGCATCGGCGACCACAGCGCTGCCCTCGCGGCGGATCGCCGACAGATCGAACGGCGCGGTGTTGTCGAGCACCAGCCACAGGATGTCGCCGCGGCGGAATAGCGCCGCCGGCGTCGGCGCGGCGAAGGCAAAGTTCAGATGCAGACCATCGTTGCGCATCTGCACGTCGACCGGACGGGCGACACTCGACGCAACAGGCTTGACCGTCGCTGCCGGTTCGGCGGCTGCGGGCGGAGGCGTAGCGGGAGCGGTCTGTGGCGGAGCGATGCTCGGCGCCGCGGGGACTGGCGTAGCGGGTCCTGGCGTAGCGGCGACTTGGCTGTCCTTGGCCGGCGGCCCGGCCGGCGACGGCGTCGCTGCAGATCCTGCCGCTGACGGCGACGGCGCGGCAGCGGGCGGAGCCGGCAAAGGCTGCGGCCCGGCGGGGCTCGCCGGCTTCATCGCCTTGGCCTCAGCTACCGCCGGCGCCCGCTGGGTGGCCGCCTGATCATTGGCGTCCTTGCTGTCCGACTTGTCGCCGCTCTCCGGCTTGGCGTCCTGCTTCAGGATCTCGGCTTGCAGCGCTTTCGGATCGAGCTTGGCGATCTCCGGCAGTTTGAGCGCCGACGGTCCCATGGTCTGCGGTCCATCGGAACCGGTCGGTTGAAAGCCGACGTCGATGATGAAGTTCTTTTCCTCGCGGAACGAGTGCACGTCGGCGCCGCCGATCAGCGAGAAGTCGACCGAGGAGTTGCCGCCGTTGATGGCCTGGGAGATCGAGGCAACGCTCGGGGGCGATGCGAGCTGGGCATCGGCGAGATCGAAGGTGAGCGGCGTGTTGAACTGCACACTGAGCTTGCGATCGGTCAGTGTCGACGACACGCGCACATCGGACGGCACTTCGAACACGTAGCGCACGAAGGTCGGCTGCACCGAGGTCCGCACCCGGATCGGCGGACGCTTCCTCACTTCGGCGGCGGCGCGCTGGGCCCGCAACGCGCGCTCGGCGGCCCGGGCGCGCTCGGCGAGTTCCTTCACCACATCGGCCGGCAACCCCGGCGGTGCACCGGTCCAGGCCTCCGGCAGCAGATCGACGAACAGCCGCTCGCCCGCCGCCATCGCGTTGACGGTGAGTTTGCGCGTCAGCGCCAGACGGATTGCGTAGCCGTCCGGATCGATGCGCGCCGAGCCGATATAGCCGGGCGCGGAGTCGGCCAGCTTGTCGACCGGGATATCGACTGGTCGCTTGAAGCGGATCACTACGATCAGGCCGGCGGTCGCAACGTCGGATTCGACGTCTTCGGCAAGTTTGAGCAGCAGACGACCGTAACCGCCTTTGGCTTCGAAGCTGGCCTCGCCGCGGACCTGTGCGGCGGCCGGCTGAGCGGTCAGCGCGGCCGCGATCAGCAACGCGAGCGCAAGGCAGAGCCTTGCGACGCGCCCGACCAGCGCCTGTGACCAAACTCCAGCGGCAGCCATTCGCGCCATCCGTCGTGTCTTTCGGTCGACGACCCTGCCGTCGGCCGATCCTGAGCGGCTTCGCCGCCCGTCATCCATACACACTCCGAGCATGCGATCGGGCGCGGCGGAAGCGCGCAGAACCGCAGCCTGACGCACTAGGACATAGAAGCTGTTAACGGTGGTTTAACCTTCGCAGGAAGCTGCAGCGGACCGCCGCGATCGAGGTTCAGTCGCAACGCGGTCGCATCACCGTGCGATCTTCAATCAGAGATTTAGATTGTCGGAACGGACACGCTCTTGGTAGTATTACCTGGGCGATGAATACAACCATCTGGACTGTCCTGCGCCATGACCGCGATTGCCGCGTTCTGCTGCCGTGATGCCCCCGTCTATCGCCCCAGCGGCGACGCCGCGCGTCGACGCTTCGGATCGCCATCCGCCGACGTTCAGCGAACCGAGAGACGCGCCCTGCAATCTCCAACCGGTCCGACTACATCATGCTGCTGAAGGGTCTCTACAAGGTCGAATTCGAGACACCGCGACGTAAGGGGGTGGGCGTGGTATTCGCGTCCGACAGCCGGCTTCACGGCGGCAGTTCGGCATTCGCCTATATCGGTGCGTTCGAACAGAGCGGCCAGACGATCCACGGTACCATCACGGCGCGCAGACATACCGTCGATCCGGCGATCCAATCGGTGTTCGGCGTGGACGACGTCCGCGTCGACTTCCACGGCTCCTCGATCGGCGACTTCGCGCAGGTCGAGGGCATCGCCGCCGAGGCGCCGTCGCTCGGCTTCAAGGCGGTGCTGACGCGGATCAGCGAATAACGCCAGAAGACGTGACCGTACTCAGCTCGTCAGGTCACAACGAATTCGCCCCACGCATGCGGGGGCCGACCACCAAATCCCAGAGGATATGCGCATCAACGTCGCGGTCGGCCCGATCGAGGGCAGTACGGCATCAAGCCGGCTCATCGCGCGAGGCCGCACAACTTCCATTTATTGGAACAGTTTTCTGCCGAGACGCTCTGCGAGCGCGGCCACTTCTTCTGACCGGCGCTTTCAGCACAGCATTCAGCCCGGTTATGCGAGTGGCCGCGAAGGATCGGGTTGAGGATCGAGGCAGATAGCCGACTACCGGATTGGCGTCGGACGGCCTTCGATCTTCGGCAGTACCACGGTCGAAGCGACGGCGGCCTTGCCGGTGGCGCGGCGGGCCATTTCGACGGTGAGCTTCTCGGCAGCCTCGGCGGACATCAGGCCGAGGATGTCGGACATCTTACGGGGCGCGATCTGGGTGGCGATCTCGATCAGCACCGGCATTTCCAGCCGGTCGAAGATCTTCGCGGCGTCCTTCGGCTTCATCGCCTCGTACATCGTGACGATGCCCTTGAAGCGCGCCGACTCGGCTTCCGACTTTTCCTCGGTCGCCTTGCCGATCTGGCCCTCGGTCTCCTTCATCTCCTGGACCTTGGATTCGATCCGCTTCTCGGCGGCCTTGAGCAGGCTCTCGCGAATTTCGACTTCGCGCGCGCGGGCGTCGAGCTCCTGGCGACGTGCCTGCAGCCGTTCCAGAATGGCGCGTTCGGCTGCCGAGATCGGCGGCGTCTCCGGCTCGACGTCGGCCGGCTTGGTCTGGTCCGGCGGCGCAACCTCGGGCTTGGATTCTTCCTTCTTCTTCGGCTCGCTATGCACCGAGCCGGTGATGTCGGGATCGATCGGCTTCCGTCCGGGGAAGTTCAGGTTCTCCTGGGCCCATGACGGCTTGGTCGCGTTCGGATCGTAATCGAACACGTAGCCGCCATCGAGCACCAGTCCGGCGATCTTCAGCACAGCAAGGCCGAAGATCGCGACCAGCACGACCGGCAGGATGCGAATGTCCCGGAATGCATTCATGCAGCCAAACCGCTTTGTCGCCTACGTTCCGCAAAAGCCTGCGCCGCCGCAGCATTGGCCTGCGCCGCCGACACCGGCTGCTGTTCGCCGCCCGGCCGTGCCGCCGCGACGATCTTCGACAGCCGCCGCAACACGTTGTCGCCCTCGCCGAGCTGCTTCTTCAACTGCTCGGACAGCGCCGACGCCGCGGCGATGTCGCGGCCGAGATTCTCGTTGACCTCGCGCACCGTGAGCTTGAGCCCGCCGATCGCGCGCTCGGCGATCTCGGTAACGGTGATCAGTTCGCCGATCGTCGCCTTCAGGGAGGCTTCGTCGGCCTTCAGCCGCAGCAGCCGCTTGTTGAGCAGCCAGCAATAGCCGACGGTGACGAGCAGCAGCACGGCGACCAGGCTTTCGATTACGATTGCGAAGGTATGGCTCATTGTGCCTCCATCATTTTGCTCTGCTCGTCGGTGCGCTCGAACATCGCGTAGGTCGTCAGCGGCCTACGCAACGGTTTGGTGACGCGGATCGCGACGCGGTCGCCGACCCGGCCCATCCGGCCCTCGGTCAACGTCACGTTGCCGCAACGAACCGCCACGGTGGCGTCGGCACTGAGTTCGAGCGGCAGGGTGTCGCCGACCTGCAGCGCCATCAATTGCCGCAGCGGCAGCTCCGCTTCGTACAGCACCGCATCGACCGAAATATCGGCCTGCACGATCTCGGTGGCGAGATGACCTTCCCAGACCTGATCACGGCCGAATTTTTCGCCCATGAACATCTGCATCAACACGCCGCGGATCGGCTCGATCGTGGCGTAAGGCAGCAGCAGCTCGATGTTGCCGCCGCGGTCTTCCATGTCGATGTGCAGGCGGACCAGAATCGCGGCGTTGGCGGGACGGCTGATCGCGGCGAAGCGCGGATTGGTTTCGAGCCGGTCGATCGAGAACGACACCGGCGACAGCGGCCGGAACGCCTGCTCGGCGTCGGCCAGTACCACTTCCAGCAGCCGCTTCACCAGATTGGTTTCGATGGTGGTGTAGGGCCGGCCCTCGATGCGCAGCGCCGCCTGGCCGCGACGGCCGCCGAGCAGCACGTCGATCATCGAATAGATCAGGCTGGAGTCGACGGTGGCGAGCCCGAAGTTCTGCCACTCCTCGGCCTTGAACACGCACAGCACCGCCGGCAGCGGGATCGAGTTCATGTAGTCGCCGAACCGGACCGAGGTGATGCGGTCGAGCGAAACTTCGACGTTGTCGGAGGTGAAATTGCGCAAGCTCGTCGTCATCAACCGCACCAGGCGGTCGAACACGATTTCGAGCATCGGCAGACGCTCGTAGGAGACCATCGCCGAGTCGATGATCGCGCGGATGCCGGAGTTCTCGTCGAGATGCACCTCGCCGACGCTGAAGCCGAGGAGATTGTCGATCTCCTCCTGCGACAGCACCCGCTCGCCGCCGTTCTTGCCGCCGCCGAGATCGCGGCCGCCATCCTCGACCATGGCGGCCCATTGCTCCGCCATCGTCCCGGTGAGTTCGTTCTCCGCTGCCGCTTTTGCCGCGGCCTCGGGATCCTCCGAGGCCATGGAGGCTTCCCATTGGGCGGCAATTGCGTCCTGGTCGAGTTGGTCCTGGCCGGCCATGCTCAGCTCACTGCACCAGTACTTCCTTGAACAACACCGCCGACACCTGCGCGGGTGCGACTGCCAGATTCACGCGCCGGGTCAGTTCCTCCTTCATCCGAAACATTCCGACCGAACCGTTGAGATCGCCGGACCGCAATTCGCGGAGATAGGTCTGAAACAGGTCGGTGATCCGCGGCATCGTCGGTTTGATCTGCTCGGCCTGCTTGGCGTCCTTCACCTCGAGCACGATCTTCGCCTTCAGATACTGCACCCGCTCGCCCGGCTGGCCTGCGAGGTTGACCATGATCTCGGGCACTTCGACGAAGGACGGCGGCTTCACTTCCTTGGCAGCCTCGGCGTGGTGCTCGGCGTCGCCGTGGCCCTTCTTCATGAAAAACCACGCGCCGCCCCCGCCGCCGACCAACAGCAGCGCCGCGGCAGCGATGATGATGATGAGCTTCTTCTTGCTCTTCGGCGCCCCGCCTTCACCGGCTTCCGCGCCTTCTTCCGGTTTCTCTGCGTCCGCCATCGGCCGAATCGCCCATGTCCTAAAAAAGCGAGCCGCAACCGGGGCGAACCGTAAACGCGAGACTAACGCCGCCAGCGCCCAAGGCTCTGATCACACGACGCTATGGCGCAATGGTTAACGGAACCTTTCCAAGCGGCCGCAGCTAGGAAGAATTTGCCGGCCGGTATGGTCAACAAGTCCTTTATTGCCGCCCTGGCGATCCTTCGAAAATGATCAAGCCTCTGTAATACAATGATTTTCTAGTTTGGCACGAGGTTCGCAGGGTCTCTGGTGAACCGCTCGCTTGGGAGAGCATCTGCGGTTCGCACGATCCGCCACCGGTCTGGGAGGGCTTGGCGGCGGGTCATTGAAGGGAGAACCACCGATGGAGAATGCACTTCTCGTCGGACTGTCACGGCAGGTCGTGCTCGAACGACAGATGGATGTCGTCGCGAACAACCTCGCCAACATCAGCACCACCGGCTTCAAGGCCGAGCGGTCGATGTTTCAGGAATTTCTCAATACCGGCGCGCACGAAGACAATTTCGCGCGGCCGGACCGGCGTGTCAGCTTCGTGCAGGACCGCGCCACCTACCACGACCTGTCGACTGGTCCGCTGGAGCAGACCAAGAACCCGCTCGACGTCGCGGTCGACGGCAAGGGCTTCCTGGTGGTGCAGACACCGCAAGGCGAGCGCTTCACCCGCGACGGTTCGCTGAAGATCAATGCCCGGGGCCAGCTCGTTAACGGGTCCGGCTTTCCGGTGCTCGGCACCGGCGGCCCGATCGTGCTGCAGCCGACCGACAAGGAAGTATCGATCTCGCCGGACGGCCGCGTCAGCGTGCTGGAAGGCACCTCGATCATCGACTCGCTGCGCGGCAAGCTGCGGGTGGTGTCGTTCGACAGGCCGCAGAGCCTGATGAAGGAAGGCGGTAACCTGTTCGCGGCGACCTCCGATCAGGGCACGCCGGACATCAAGTCGGTACTGCGCCAGGGCTACGTCGAGAAGTCGAACGTCAACTCCGTGATGGAAATGACGCGAATGATCGACGTCACCCGCACCTACACCCAGATCTCGGCGATGCTGCAGCAAGAGAGCGAGCTGCGGAAGACTGCGATCGAGCGGCTCGCCGAAGTGCCGGCCTAACGGAGACTGACGATGCGCGCACTCTACACCGCGGCGACCGGGATGGCGGCCCAGGAGCTCAACGTTCAGGTGATCTCCAACAACATCGCCAACATGCGGACCACCGGCTTCAAGAAGCAGACGGCGCAGTTTCAGGACCTGATCTACGATCACGTCCGCCGCGTCGGCGCACAGGCTTCGGACCAGGGCACGATCCTGCCGGTCGGTGTCGACATCGGCGGCGGCGTCAAGACCGTGGGCACGCCGCGGCTGATGACCCAGGGCACGCTGTCGCCGACCGGCAACGACCTCGACATGGCGGTGCGCGGCGAAGGCTTCTTCAAGATTCAGATGCCGGACGGCACCTTCGCCTATACCCGCGACGGTTCGTTCACCACCGACAACACCGGCCGCATCGTCACCGCCGGCGGCAACCCGGTGCAGCCCACCATCACGATTCCAAACGGCGCGACCAGCATCACCGTCGCCACCAACGGTCAGGTGTCGGTGACAGTCTCCGGTTCGACCACGCCGACCGTGCTCGGCCAGATCGGCCTGACGCGGTTCATCAACAAGGCCGGCCTGCAGCCGCAGGGCGACAACCTGTTCGTCGAAACGCCGGCCTCGGGCACGCCGCAGGACGGCATCGCCACCGCCGACGGCCTCGGCGACATCCTGCAGAAGACGCTGGAACAGGCCAACGTCGAAGCGGTGACGGAAATCTCGGACCTGATCTCGGCGCAGCGCGCCTACGAGATGAACGCCAAGGTGGTCAGCGCCGCCGACCAGATGCTGCAGTCCACCTCCAACATGTTCCGCTGAGGGAGACGTCAGATGATCCGGACTCTTCTTCTTGCGGCCAGCTTCGTCGCCGCTGCCAGCGCCACCGCTTCCGGCCAGACAGCCGCTCCGCAACCGCAGCCGGCCGCCGAGATGCAGCCCAGCGAGGTACTGAAGACACCGGTGCTGCGGCCTCACGTCGAAGTCACCGGCGAGCTGGTGCGGATCGGCGACGTGATCGACAATGCCGGCTCCGCCGCAGACATCGCGATCTATCGCTCGCCCGATCTCGGCACCACCGGCGCGCTGCCGACCGCGACCGTGCTCGCCGCGCTGCGCGCCCACCGGGTGATCGGCGTCGACACCCGCGACATTTCCGAAGTCACCGTGACCCGGCTGGCGCGCACGCTGGCGGCTAAGGAAATCGAGCAGCAGGTGATCCGCACCCTGCAGCAGCGCCACAGCCTCGGTGAAGCCGAAGACATCACGGTGAACTTCGACCGCGACGTCGAGACCAAGACGCTGCCGGCCGCCTATGCGGGCGCATTGCAGCTCGTCAGCGAGCGGTTCGACCTGCGCAGCGGTCGGTTCGACATCAGTTACGAGATCGCCGGCGGGCAAGGCGCAGCACCGGCGCGGCTGCGGGTCACCGGCACCGCGATCGAAACCGTGATGACCACGGTGCTGACGCGCCCGGTTCAGCGCAACGACGTGATCAAGGCGTCCGACATCGCAACGGAGCGCCGGCCGAAGAGCGAGGTCGCCTCCGACGCCGTCGCGCGCGATGCAGCGATCGGCATGCAGGTGCGCCAAACGCTGCGCGGCGGCCAGGTGCTGCGCAGCGCCGACCTCTCCAAGCCCGACCTCGTGCTACGCGATCAGGGCGTCACCCTGATCTACCGTGCCGCCGGCTTGTATCTCACCGCGCGCGGCAAGGCGCTCGACACCGGCGCCGAGGGCGACGTCGTCAGCGTCCTCAACCTGCAATCCAAGCGCACCATCACCGGCACGGTGGTCGGCCGCGGTCAGGTCGCCATCACCGTCATCTCTCCGCGCCTCATCGCCAGCGCCACGAAACCCGAGTAAAGTTCATGTTGAAGTCTGTGCCGCTGCAACGCATCGTTCTGATCGCCGCTCTGGTGGCGACCGGCGGACTCGCCGGGGGCTGCTCCTCGATCGATCGTCTCGCAGCGATTGGCGAGCGGCCGGCGCTCACCCCGATCGAGAACCCGACCACGCAGCCGGGCTACAAGCCGGTGCAGATGCCGATGCCGAAGCCGGAGGTCGCATCCTACAACGCCAACTCGCTGTGGCGGAACGGCAGCCGCGCCTTCTTCAAGGATCAGCGCGCCGCCAAGATCGGCGACATTCTCACCGTGACGGTGAACTTCACCGATAAGGCCAACATCGCCAACGAGACTCAGCGCAGCCGCACCAGCAAGGAAGACTCCGGCATCACCGACTTCATCGGCAGCAAGACGATCACGACTCCCGCGACCGCGGTGCTGCCGGGCCGCATCCTGACCACCGACTCCACCTCGTCGTCCGACGGCAAGGGTTCGGTGCAGCGTCAGGAAGCGTTGCAAACCAGCGTCGCCGCGGTGGTGACGCAGGTGCTGCCGAACGGCAACCTGGTGGTCGAAGGCAAGCAGGAGATCCGCGTCAATTTCGAAGTGCGCGAACTGATCGTGGCCGGCATCGTCCGCCCAGAAGACATCCAGAGCGACAACACCATCGACTCGAGCAAGATCGCACAGGCCCGCATCGCCTATGGCGGCCGCGGCCAGATCACCGACGTGCAGCAGCAGCGCTACGGCCAGCAGGTGATGGACGTGCTGCTCCCGTTCTGATCGTCATGACCTGACAACGAGCTCCCACACCCGGCCGCGAACCTAGGCGCGGTCAGGTGTTCCAACGCGGCCTCCGTCCGGCTCTCCCTCCGGACGGAGGCCGCGGCCTTTTCGGCGGCCATGCTGGGCTCGCCCCTCTGCATTGGCTCGTCCGCCGATCCGCATCGGCATTACGGCTCGGGATCTGAGGCGAATGCTGCGGCGAGCCGATCAAGGTATTCGGAGAGCCGAGCGATGTCGTCGGCGCCAAGCACCGCTTCAATCGTTTCATTGACATGCTTGAACGGCTGCTGGACGCGTTTCAGCGCCGCTCGCCCCGCCTCGTTCGACTGCAATCGCCAGGCGCGGACGTCTTCCTGATCACGGCTGCGCTCGAGCAACCCCAGCGCGAGAAGCCGCCGTACCATCGCAGTCATGGCCGACTCGTTCACTCCCAGCCGCCGCGCAACTTCACGCTGGGTGACCGCTCCTTCGGTCGCGACCAGCATCAGTACCGCGGCCTGGGCGGTGGTGATGTCGGCAGCCGCCATCACCGCCCGGTCTGCGGATTTCTGCATCCGGTGCGCCGTCGTCTGGAGGCGATGATACAGCCGGTTCTTCGAAGCGGACATGAAGCCTGCATCCCTGCTTGCGGTTTCTCATCGACCTCCATATACTTCATCTGTGAAGTATATGAAGGTCGATGATGAGCGTGATCGATGTCTGGTCGCAGATTACCACAGCGCGCATGGGGAATCGCCCCTGGCTGCAGACGCTGATGCGTTGGAATGGGCAGACCGAGAACTTCGTTTCATCCGTGGATGCCACGCTGCAGGAAATGGATAAGGCGGGCGTCGACATCTCGCTGCTGTCCGCCTGGTACGGCCCCGAGGGTGATCTGATCAGCAACGAGGAGGTGGCCGAGCAGATCGCCACGGCGCCAGCGCGCTTCCGCGGCCTGGCCAGCGCCGACCTCACCCGTCCGATGGAGGCCGTGAGAGAGATCCGCCGCTGGGTCGACGGCAAGAGATTCGTCGGCGTGCGGGTCGTCCCCTGGCTCTGGGGCTTGCCGCCGAACAATAGGCTTTACTATCCGATCTATGCTGCCTGCATCGAAGCGGGCGTCCCGTTCTGCACCCAGATTGGCCACACCGGTCCGCTGAAAGGCTCGGACACCGGGCGCCTCATTCCCTATCTGGAAGAGGTCATGCTGGATTTCCCCGAGCTCGTTGTGGTGGGCGGTCACGTAGGCTTCCCGTGGATCGACGAACTGGTGACCATGACGGTCAAGTTCCCGAACTTCCATGTCGACACCTCGGCCTACGCGCTTCATCGCCTGCCGCCTGCATTCGTCGATTGGATGAAGGGCATCGGCCAACGCCGGGTGATGTTCGGCTCGAACTGGCAGATGCTGTCACCAGCCACCTGCCTCAAAGGGCTCGGAAGCCTGACGCTTTCCCCCGAAGCATCCGCGGACTTCCTGTCGGGAAATGCCAAACGTGTCTTCGGGTTGTAGCACTGTCCCGGCGATGCAAGGACAGCGACCGAGGCCCGCGGCTCAAGGCCGCGTTGCCAGATCTCCTGGCGTCGATTGCTGCACAGCAGCCTACCGCGACGAGCGGCGCTCCACCCGGCGCAGCACGAACACATAGAACACCGGCACGAACAGCACCGCCAGCACGGTGGCCGACAGCATGCCGCCGAACACACCGGTGCCGATCGCGTTCTGGCTGCCGGCGCTGACGCCGGAGGCGAACGCCAGCGGCGTCACGCCGAGGATGAAGGCGAGCGACGTCATGATGATCGGGCGGAAGCGCACTGCCGACGCCTCGATCGCCGCCTCCCGCAGCGACCTGCCGTCGGCGTGCAGATCCTTGGCGAATTCGACGATCAGGATCGCGTTCTTGGCGGACAGCCCGATGATCGCGATCAGGCCGACCTTGAAGTAGATGTCGTTCGGCATGTCGCGCAGCATCACCGCCAGCAGCGCACCGATGATACCGAGAGGCACCACCAGCATCACCGACAGCGGGATCGACCAGCTCTCATACAGCGCCGCCAGCAGCAGAAACACGAACAGCACACTGAGCCCGAGCAGGAACGGCGCCTGATTGCCGGACTGGATTTCCTGCAGCGACTGCCCGGCCCATTCGAAACCGAAGCCACGCGGTAATTGCTTGGCGAGCCGTTCCATCTCGGCGATCGCCTCCCCCGACGAGTGGCCCGGTGTCGCGTCGCCTGCGAAGCGCACCGACGGATAGCCGTTGAAGCCGATCACCTGGATTGGCCCCTTCGACCATTCGGTGCGCGCGAAGGACGACAGCGGCACCATGCCGCCTGCGGCGTTGCGGACGTTCAGCTTGAGCAAATCGTCCGCATGCATCCGGCGGTCGTCCTGCGCTTGGATCGTCACGCGCTGCATCCGGCCAGCGTTGGGGAAGTCGTTGACGTAAGCCGAACCGAGGCTGCCCGTGATCGTGGCGTTGATGTCGGCGAAGGATACGCCGAGTGTGTTGGCCTTCTCGCGGTCGATCACCAGATGAAGCTGAGCCGAATTGGCCAGGCCCTCGACGCGCACACCGGTGAGCAGCGGACTGGCCGCACCGGCAGCGGTCAGCCGCGTCGCCGCATCGTCGAGCGCCGCGCTGCCGCGACCGCCGCGATCTTGCAGCCGGAAAGTGAAGCCGGTGAAGTTTCCGAGACCGTCGATCGGCGGCGGCTCGAACGCCATCACGGCGGCATCGCCGATCTTCGCCAGTTCGACATTGGCGCGCCGCGCGATTGCCGCCGCGCTGTCGTGGCGGCGTTCGCTCCAATCCTTCAGCGTGACGAATGCCACAGCGGCGCTTTGCGAATTGCCGGAGAAGCTGAAGCCGACGACGGTGAACACCTGCGACACGCTGGGATCGGCGAGGAAGACGCGCTCGGCCTGCTCGACAGAGGTCATCGCACGGGTCTGCGTCGCTTCGGTCGGCGCCTGCATATCGACGATCAGATAGCCCTGATCCTCGGTCGGCAGAAACGCGGCCGGCAGCCGCAAGTAAGCCCAGCCGAGGCCGGCGAGCAGCGCCAGATACACCGCCATCAAGCGCCCGGTCCGCCCGGTCGCCCAACGGACGCCATTGCGATACCGGCCGGAGACGCGCGCGAAACTGCGGTTGAACCAGCCGAAGAAGCCGCCCTTCTCATGGTGATCGTCCGGCACCGGCTTGAGGAAGGTGGCGCACAGCGCCGGTGTGAGAGTCAGCGCCAGGAAGCTGGAGAATAGAATAGAGACCACCATCGTCAGACTGAACTGGCGATAGATGATCCCGACTGCACCCGGGAAGAACGCCATCGGCAGAAACACCGCCGTCAACACCAGCGTAATGCCGACGATCGCGCCCTTGATCTGCTTCATCGCCTTGATGGTCGCCTGGCGCGGCGACAGCCCCTCGGTCGCCATCAGGCGTTCGACGTTTTCGACCACCACGATGGCGTCGTCGACCAGGATGCCGATCGCCAGCACCATCGCGAACATCGTCAGCACATTGATGGAGAAGCCGGTGGCGTACATCACCGCGCAGGTGCCGAGCAACGCGATCGGCACCACCAGGGTCGGAATCAAGGTGTAGCGGATGTTCTGCAGAAACAGGAACATCACCACGAACACCAGCGCGATCGCTTCGGCGAGCGTGTACAGCACCTTCTCGATCGACGCCTTGATGAACGGCGTCGTGTCGTAGGGAATCTCGTAGGTCATGCCCTTGGGAAAGTACTGCGACAGCTCCTTCATCTTGGCGGTGACGGCCCGGGAGGTGGCGAGCGCATTGGCGGTCGCCGAGAGTTGGACGCCGATCGAAGCGGCCGGCTGACCGTTCAGCCGGCTCTCGGAATTGTAGTCCTCGCCGCCGACCTCGACCCGCGCGACGTCGCGCAGCCGCACCGACGAACCATCGCGATTGGCGCGCAATACGATGGCGCCGAATTCCTCCGGCGTGCCGAGCTGGCCCTTGACCAGCACCGGCGCGGTGACCTCCTGCGAGACCGGGTTGGGCATCGCGCCAATTCGTCCCGCCGCGACCTGCGCGTTTTGCGCGGCGATCGCCGCCGACACATCGCTGACGGTCAGGCCGACACCGAACAGCTTGTCCGGATCGATCCACACCCGCATCGACCGCTGAGTGCCGAACAACTGCGCCTTGCCGACCCCCTCGACCCGGCGGATGTCACTGATGATGTGCCGGGTGATGTAGTCGCCGACCGCAACGCTATCCATTGAGCCGTCGGTGGTCTGCAACGAGATGAACATCAGGAAGGTGCTGGAGGCTTCGTCCACCAGAATACCACGCTGAGTCACCGCGCTCGGCAGCCGTGACTCGACGCGCCGGATGCGGTTCTGCACGTCCACCGTGGCTTGGGCCAGCGACGTTCCGGGCTGAAACGATACCTCGATCGAGATCTGGCCGGTCGCATCGGTGGTCGACTCGAAATACATCAGGCCAGGAATACCCGCGAGCTGATCCTCGATCAGCCGGACGACGCCCTGATAGATCTCCTCCGACGAAGCGCCCGGATAGTTGGCGGTGACGGAGATCTTGGCTGGCGCGATGTTGGGATATTGCGCGACCGGCAGGAATGGAATCGCCAGCGCGCCGGCGATCATGATGAAGATGGCGACGACCCATGCGAACACCGGCCGCGCGATGAAGAAATCGGGCATGACCGCAGAGCCTCACTTTGCCTGCGAGGCGGCGCTGATCGTGCCAGCCGCCGCGTGCGGCCACGGCTTCGGATCGACCGAAGCACCTGGCGACAGCGCCTGGAAGCCCTGCACGATCACCGCATCGCCGGCCTTCAATCCGCTGGCGATGATCCAGCGGCCGTCGACTAGTCGCGACGGCGTCACCGGGCGCAATTCGGCCTTACGGTCAGCCGAAACGACATAGAGCTGTGCCTGCCCGCCAGGATCGCGGCGCAGCGCGCGGTCGGGCACGGCCAGCACATTGGCCTGCTCGCCCTGCACGAGCAGCACCCGCACGTACATGCCCGGCAATAAATCGCCGTCGGGATTGGGAAACTCGCCGCGCAGCGTCACCTGCCCGGTGGTGGCGTCGACCGAGGCTTCGGAGAACAGCAGCCGGCCGCGATGGGCGTAGTTCGTCCCGTTGTCGAAGCGGAGGCGAACCTCGGCTTCGATCGCATCGCCCGGCTTCGCCGAGCGCTGCGCGGCGTGTTTGAGCTCCAGCAATTCGTTGGCCGACTGGGTGAAGTCCGCATAGACCGGATCGAGCTGCTGAATCGTCGCCAGACTCTCGCTGCCGCCGACGGTGAACAGCGCGCCCTCGGTGATCAGCGCGCGCCCGATCCGGCCGGTAATCGGCGCACGCACCTCGGTGTATTGCAGATCAAGCTCGGCAGCCTGCAGACCGGCGCGCGCCGAAGCCTCGTCCGCTTCAGCCTGCGCCAGTTCGGCGACCGCCTTGTCGTAGAGTTGGCCGGTGGTGACGTCGCGATCTTTCAGCCGGGTCTGACGCTCGGCCTGCTGTGCCGCGAGCGTGCGCGTCGCCACGGCCCGCTGCAGCGCCGCCTTGGCGCTGGCGACGCGAACCTGGAACGGCGCCGGGTCGAGCCGGTACAGCACGTCGCCCTGCTGGACGACAGTCCCCTGCTTGAACACCCGCTCGACGATGATGCCGGAAACGCGCGGTCGCACTTCGGCGATGCGGGTGGGCGCGATGCGGCCGGGCAGATCGCTGACGATACGCAACGTTTCCGGCGCAACCGTCACCACGCTCACCGGCACCGGCGGTGTTTGCTGGTCGGCCCCGGCCTGTTTACCGTCACCACAGCCGGCCAGACTCACCACCACACCAAACGCGCATGCGGCCCGGAGGGCGGCCCTTGTCTTCGTTATCACGCAGATCACCATCGCTCGGCGCGGTCGCGCGCCCCCCCAGCCATATCGCAACCGCTCAAAGATACCGGCCGGTTGGTATATTAGATCATTGACAATAACAACCTCCCCCCGTGTAGATTCATCCGAACGTCACATCGAAAGTCTCTCGCCGCGATGAGCAGCGCCTATGAGCGAAAGAAACAACCGGAAGTCGTCCGCCGCGCCCTGATCGACTGCGCGGCCAATCTGGCGCTGGAGCGCGGCCTGCAGGCGGTTACGGTCCAAGCCGTCGCCGCGGCCGCCGGCGTCACCAAGGGAGGGCTGTTCCATCACTTCCCGACCAAGGAGAGATTGATCGAGGCCGTGTTCGACGCCCAGCTCGACATCTTCGGTTCCGCGATCGACGAGGCGATGCAGGACGACCATTCCAGCTACGGCTGCTTCACCCGCGCCTATGTCCGGGCGACCTTCAACCTCAGCGATCAGGACGACAACCAGTGCGGTGGCGCGCTGGCGGTATCGATGATGACCGATCCAGTACTGCGACCGCGCTGGTCGACCTGGATGCGGACGCGGCTGACCAAGCACAAGAAGACCGACTCTGCGCCCGCACTGGAGATCGTCCGGCTCGCCGCCGACGGCGCCTGGCTCGCCGATCTCACCCACCTCGCCCCCGACCTGCGGATGGACCGCAAGAAGCTGCTGGCGCGTCTCGTTGCGATGACGCGAAAGGACTGAGCCGCAGGTCGTGACGCAGGTTGTGAACACGGCACATCACGGCCGATCACAACTCGCTTGCATAGACATCGGCAGACATGATCCGGCGCATCGACGGCATCCCGCGATCGTAGTTGTATCGCGACCGGGGAACGCTACGTTCGCCGGCGCTCGATGATTCCTTGCGTCGGACAGTCGGGCCCAATGGAGAGACCAGATGACCAAGACCGGCGCCGCGGTATTCGCGGCAGCGACCATTCTCACCCTGGCGGCGGCTCCGGCCTCGGCCCGTGATTTCCCTTACTGCCTGCAGGGCGGCGAATGGGGGTATCCCGGCAACTGCCAGTTCGACTCCTACCAGCAGTGCATGGTGACGGCTTCCGGCACCCGGGCGTATTGCGACATCAATCCCGTCGTCGCGTTCAGTGCGCGTCAGCAGCTCTCCGAGCCGCAGGACGTTCCGCCTCCGACGCGGAAGCTCCGGCATCGCCGGCACTGAGGCACCGCCCCAGGCGACCATCCTGCTGCAGAGCCTGGACAGGACATCCCAGCAGTTACCAAAAACGACGGCGCCGCTTCCGGTTGGAAACGACGCCGTAAAACTTCGATCAGGCGACCCGCCTATTCGTCGCGATACACCTTTTCGCGCTTCTCGTGGCGCTCCTGGGCTTCGACCGAGAGCGTCGCGATCGGGCGCGCTTCGAGCCGCTTCAAAGAAATCGGCTCGCCGGTTTCTTCGCAATAGCCGTAGGTGTTGTCTTCGATCCGCTGCAGCGCTGCGTCGATCTTGGCGATCAGCTTGCGTTGACGGTCGCGAGCGCGCAGCTCAATAGCGCGGTCGGTTTCGGAAGAGGCGCGATCGGCCAAGTCGGGATGATTGACGTTCTCTTCCTGTAGTGCCTGGAGCGTGAGTTTGGCTTCACGCAGGATCTCGTCCTTCCAAGCTAACAATTTGGCGCGAAAATACTCGCGCTGCCGCTCGTTCATGAACGGCTCTTTCTCGGATGGTCGATAGTCTTTCAACTTGTCCAAGGGCAATCCATGATCCACATCAGGCGGTAAACACCCCGCCTGCGCGGCAGCTTATATAGCGCTGAGTTGTGACAGACAATATCGACCGCAGCGTTCGCAGTGGAACGGCGGAATAGCGGGGGAACAGGACAGGGAGGACTCAGCCTTGGCCGGCTTTTGCCAGTTCGACCTCGACCCGCAGCTCGATTTCCGCGAGCACCGCGTCGAGGCCCGGATCGCCGGAGGAGTCCTTCAGCTCGGCGGCCGCGGCCCGCAGCCGCGCCACCGTGGCGGCGTCAAGCGAGCCGGACAACAGCCCGATCTTCAGATCGTCGAGCGCGTCCAGGGCGGTCCGGCCGCGCTTCACCGACCGCTTGCGCCGTTCGGTGGCATCCTCGACGCCCTGCATCGCCAGCAGCGCATCGATGCCGGCCGGCGGGCGCGGTGCGCTGACCGGCTTGGCCTCCTGCGGCGTCGGCGCGGTGGGCAACGAGAACGTGCTCGATCCGGAGCGCCGGACAGTGCCGGATCCGGTCGATGTGGTGGTGCCGTTCGGACCGTAAATGCGCATCGTCTCTCTCGCCGTGTCCAGGCTCGCCGCGAAACAGCTTACACCCAGGGCGGCAACAGGGCTGAGGCCCCCGACCCGCAGCAAACCGTTTTATGGTTAACGGCGAGTAAACGGCCCGGCAAGAATTGCCGGTGACGGCAGTTTCGGCGCGGCGGGAACCCGGAGCCGGCTTCGGTCAGCGGAACTTAGCCCCGTACAATCAACAAGTTGCGCCGATTCGCGGAGTGGCACAGGACTGGCAAGGAATGGCTGACCCACGTCGTCGGCGACAGCCGTCGGCGGATCGACAGGAGCCGTGAATGCCGCGTCCCACCACCCGAATCCTGAAGCTGGCATCGGCGGTGCTGTGTGCGCTGCTGCTGACCGGCGTGGCGGCGAACGCGACTTCGCGGATCAAGGACCTCGCCAATATCGAAGGCATCCGCCAGAACCAGTTGATCGGCTACGGCCTGGTGGTCGGCCTCAACGGAACCGGCGACACCCTCAACAACATCCCCTTCACCAAACAGTCGCTCCAGGCGATGCTTGAGCGGATGGGCGTCAATATCCGCGGCGCCACCATCCGCACCGGCAACGTCGCCGCTGTGATGGTGACCGGTAATCTGCCGCCGTTCGCCACCCAGGGCACCCGGATGGACGTCACCGTGTCGGCGCTCGGCGACGCCAAAAACCTGCAGGGCGGTACCCTGCTGGTCACTCCCCTGCTCGGCGCCGATGGCAACGTCTATGCGGTCGCGCAGGGCTCATTGGCAATCGGCGGCTTCCAGGCCGCGGGCGCCGCGGCGAGCATCACGCAAGGCGTCCCCACCGTGGGCCGGATCGCGAACGGCGCGATCATCGAGCGCGAGATCGAATTCGCCTTGAATCGGCTGCCGAACGTGCGGCTGGCGCTGCGCAATGCCGACTTCACCACCGCCAAGCGGATCGCCGCCGCGGTCAACGACTATCTCGGCACCAAATGCGCCGAGCCGCTCGATCCTTCCACCGTACAGCTCTCGATCCCGGCCGAGTTCAAAGGCAACGCCGTGGCGCTGCTGACCGAAATCGAGCAGTTGCAGGTCGAGCCCGATCAGGCCGCCAAGATCGTGATCGACGAGCGCAGCGGCATCATCGTCATGGGGCGCGACGTCCGGGTCGCGACCGTTGCGGTCGCTCAAGGCAACCTGACAGTGTCGATCTCCGAAAGCCCGCAGGTCAGCCAGCCCGGACCGCTGTCGAACGGCAATACCGTCGTCACACCCAACACCCGCGTGTCGGTGACGCAGGACGGAAAGAAGCTCGCGGTGGTCAAGGACGGGGTGTCGTTGCAGCAGCTCGTCGACGGACTCAACAGCCTGGGCATCGGCCCGCGCGACCTGATCGGCATCCTGCAAGCGATCAAGGCTGCCGGCGCCATCGAAGCCGACATCGAGGTGATGTGATGACACCCGCCACCACTTACGGCCCCACTCTTCCGACCTACAACGGTCGTCCCGACTTCGAGCTTGCCGAAGCGCTGTCGAAAGTGCCGGCAAAGGTCCAGCAAAAGGCCCAGGCCAACGCCCGCGACTTCGAGGCGATGTTCATCAACACCATGTTCTCGCAGATGACGGTCGGCCTGAAGGGCGACGGACCGTTCGGCGACACCGTAGGCACCGGCGTCTGGCGCTCGATGTTGACCGAACAGCATTCGCAGATGATCGCCAAGGCCGGCGGCATCGGCATCGCCAGCGACGTTTACCGCTCGCTGATCCTGCAACAGGCCGCGCGCTCCTGAGCCAGCAAAGGACGACGCCATGATCACCACGCACCCTCAGCAAGTTCAGCCCGCCGCCGCCCAGCCGGTGTCCACCCCGGCCGACGCCCGCAAGCTCGCCGAAACCCTGATCTCAGTGATGGACGGGCTGCTGAAGCTGATCGAGCGCGAGACCGAACTGGTCCGCGCCGGCCACATCGCCGAAGCAATGCAGCTCGAAAGCGACAAGACCGAGCGAACCAAGCGCTACATCAGCGCCATCACGCTGGTGCGCGCCAGCCAGCCCTTCATGGCCAAAGCGACACCGGATCTGCTCGCCACGCTGCATCGGCATCATGAAGTTTTCCGCGCCATGCTGCAGGTCAATCTGACCGTGCTGGCCACCGCGCACGCGGTGTCGGAGGGCATCGTTCGCGGCGTCAATGCCGAAGTGCAAAAGCGCAACGGACCGCAGACGTACACTGCCTACGGCCGGCACACAGCTCCGAGTCCGCGCCAGCTCACGCCGATCGCCGTCAGCCGCTCGCTGTAGCACCGCCTTTCCGAGCACTGCGCCTCCGACGCGGCTGACGCCCTGCCGCGCGCGTGCGCGTGCCCGCGCCATTGGTCGCTTTCGATTCAAATCATCGGAGTCTTTGCAGGAGGAATTTCAGAACTGTTTGCCACGATGATGGAGGAGGTGTGGGATTGACCTGATGGAAGCCAGGAGGCTGACATGAGTATCGATTTCAACGTCAAACCGGTGGGGGCGCCGGTGATTACGCCGATCATCAGGCCGGAGCCTGAAGCGGCGCGAACTGCGATACCGACCGATCTTCCCGCGCCACAAAGCGTGACCGCGGCGGAGAGCGGATCCGGCTCGACGCCAGTCCGGTCTCAATCCGACCGTTCGCCGGTCGCCCGTCAGGTGATCTTCGATCAAGCGGCGGCAGAGATGGTCTACGTCGCGGTCGATCAGGACACGCAGGCGGTGATCAGCCAATATCCGGAGACTTGGCAGCTCAAGGCACGCGCCTACTTCCGCGAGCTGGATCAGTCCAAGACCGCCCGGAGCGGATCGCTCGCAACCGACCGCGTCGTCTGACGCGCGCTCGGATCGTTCGACGGGATGTTCCCGGCCTGCCGGTCGCAGGCGCGGGGATTTCGTGCTGTCTGCAAGGTTCGATGGCGAAACAGCGTGAGGTCGATCACGCGACCAATCTCAGGCGCGACCGCTGAGTCCGGCCGCAATGTTGCGATTGATGTCGATCAGCGCCTGGAGGCGTTCGACTTCCGGCTTGATCTGCAACGCGCTGGACTGGCTGAGAACGAACACCCCGATATTGGCGATGTTCTGCCGGATCTCGATCGATTGCGGATTGTCGTCGCGCATCGCTTCGGTGACGAAGATCGACCAGAGCTTGCGATTGAACATCAGCGCTTCCTGAAGTCCGATCGCGCCCTTCTCTTCCCAGTTGGTGACGATGTCTTGAAGCTGTTTGGCCGCCTTCAACAACGCCTGCGCTTCGATTTCGCGAGGAGACGCGGTTCTCTGCGCGGTTCGGGCGTAGGCTTGCGCGGCACTCGACATCGTCTACCTCGACAACAGTTCTTCTTCACGCTTGATGAGGGGGCGCAGCTCTCTGAGTGCCTTATAGAGATTGCCGCTTAAGATATGATTACTGGTCGCTTCGATCGTCTCTCGAAAGCTCGGAACCGCCTCGAGCAATTCCTTGATGAAGCCTAGGTACAATTCCTGATACGCGGGAATGTCGTTCTGCAGATACATCATCTGGACGCACAGATAGATGCGCTTGACCGGCGTGTTGGCGGTCTCCGCAGTGAGAATGTCCTTCTCGCGCAGGATCGGCGCATCACCGTCGATCAGGAATGTCGTGCGGGTGTCGGAGTTGGTGATCACGCTCTGCCCGATCACGATCCGCTCGAACGGCTTCAATTCGACTCGCAGAGGCATCGTGTCTCCCTTCCCTTACGGTCGGTCACCGGACCAAAATCGACTCATCCTCAAGCCGTTTTTCCTTATGCGCAGGCTTTGCGAATCGATCCAGTGCAAACACGCCGTAGATTGAGGGGGATAACCGCGACGGCCGATTGCGCGGCGCCGAATCGCGCCGACGTCCACGCGCCGCTGCGGCCGCCGTCCCGGCGTGAGGCCGGGGCCGACTTGCTTACCGCAGCAATTGCAGCACGCTCTGCTGCGACTGATTGGCCAGCGACAGCGCCGACACCGCGATCGATTGCCGGGTCGACAGCGCCTGGCTGTTGGCCGCTTCTTCGTTGGTATCGGCGAGCGTCAGGTTGGACGAGCCGGTCTGCAGCACGTTGATCAGGTTCTTGGCGAACTCCTGGCGGATCTGCACGATCGACAGGTTGGAGCCGTAGGACGACGCCTGCGACCGCAGCGTGGTAGAGGCGGTGTTGAGCGCCGCCAGCGTCTTGTTGGTCGCGGCGTTGTCGATGAAGTCCGTACCGGCCACCAGCGTCGGCAGACCGAGCGCCGCCGGCGACAGCGCGGTGCCGACGATCGTCAGCGTCGACTTGCCGGTTTCGTTGAACACCAGCTTCAGCGTGTCGCCGTTGAGCAGGTTGACGCCGTTGAACGAGGCGTCCTGCGAGGTGGTGGTGATCTGTGCGATCACGTTGTTGTACTGCTCCACCAGCTTGGCGCGCGCGGTCTGCGAGGTGATATCGGCGACCGGCGGATTCGGCGTGGTGAAGGTCAGCGTCGAGGTGATGGTGCCGCCGAGCTCGCCACCGTCGGCGACCGAACCGAGCGTCGACGAGGCATAGTCGTTGTTCGACGAGATCGTCAGCACGCCGTTGGCGTCGATCTGCGCGATCATGTTGTTGGGCGCCAGCTTGGCATTGAGCTGGGCCAGGGTCTTCACCGTGCCGCCGGTGCCGTCGCCGAAGGTGACGTTGACCGGGGTGCCGCCCTTGAACGAGGTGAAGGTCAGGCTCTTGCCGGAAACACCGCCGGCACCGGAGGCGCGCGACGCCTGAAACTCGGTCGACGTGCCGGTGTTGCCGGCCAGGCCGAGCGCCAGCATCGCGTTGCCGGTGCCGCTGATGGTGAGGTCGGAGGCGCTGCCGGTCGAGATCTTGAGCGAGCCGCTCGAGAGCGAGGAGTTCGCCGCACCGATCTGCGTCGTCAGCGTCGCGCCGGTCTGCGACAGCTTCGCCGTCTGAACGCCGGTCGCCAGATCGATCGCCTTCAGCACGTCGGCGATGGTGCCGCCCTGCAAGTACACGGTGGAATTGCCGAGACCGTCGGTCTCGACGTTGCCGGTGACACCGGTGTGGGTCGCGGAGGCGAGCGGCACCGGGGCGTTCTTGAAGGTGATGATCTTACCGTTGACGGTCAGGCTGGAGCCGTCTTCGATCAACGTCCCCACCGTTCCGGCGCTGGTGATGCGCGGAATGTCGATCGTGGTCGGACCAAGACCGCTGGAGGTGGTCAGGTTGAGGGAAGCCAGGAAGTCGGCCGGGCCGGTGATGTGCAGATCGGCGCCCGTCGACGAGTTCAGCGTCACCACACCGCCGGTGCTGATCGAGGACGGCGTGCCGTTGGCGCTGAAGGTGGCGATGCCGGCGTTGACCGACGCCGACTTGACGCCGCTGGCGAGGTCAATCGCGGTCAGCACGTCGCCGACGGTGGCGCTGGTGAAGGTGTTGCTGGTACCGAGATAGATCGTCGAATTGCCCTGGGAGTCGGCGACGATGTTGCCGAGCACGCCGGAACCCGCCAGCAAACCCGCCGGCGACGGCGGATCGGAGGCCTTGAAGGTGATGCTCTTGCCGTTCACCGTCAGCGTAGTGCCGTCCGCGATCGGCGAGCCGAGGCCACCCACGGAATTGAACAGCTTGGTGCTGGCATTGATCGCGGTCGCACCGGCGCTGCCGAGCGGCACCGATACCGACGATCCCAGGCCCAGCTTGGCGAGCACCGTGCCACCGGTGGTGTCGGAAATCGACAGCGCGCGGTTGGTGCCGGTGTGCAGCTCGAGCCGGCCGGCAGCGTTGACCACCGACGCGTTCGAGGTGTTGCCGTTGATGGTGTCGATGGTCGCCAGCAGCGCATTGATCGGCTGGTTGATGCCGAGCGTGTAGTTGCCGTTGGAGTCGACCGTCTGCGTGCCGGTGGCGGTGAAGGTGATGCTCTTGCCGTCGACCACCAGCACGTCGCCGGCCTGCGGGCCGGTCGGGGTCAGGGTCGTGCCGCTGGTCAACGACGAAATCAGATCAGTGCCGGTGGCGAGCGCGGTCGCGGTGCCGGTGTGAAGCACGGAACCTGTCGCGGTCGCGTCGGTGGCGACGTTCTTGGTGACCGCAGCAAGCGACGGCACGCTGCCGATGCCGCCCCCCAGCGTGTCGGTCGCCGACGCCCCATTGGTACCGCCGGGGGTACCGTCATAGATCACGTTGCTGGTCGCGACCGCGCTGACGAACGTCTGAGTGCCGCGCAGATCGTTCGGCGTGGCGCCGGCGATCGTGGTCGAAACGTTGGATTTGGTGCTGTAACCGACGTTCGACTGCAACGCCTGGTTGGCGATCGACTTGGCGGTGTCGATCAGCTTGTTCAGCGAGGTGATGCCGGTGTTGGCGGCCTGCAGGATCTGGACGCCGTTGCCGATGCCGTCGAGCAGGTTGTTGATGTCGCTGGCGCGGCTGTCGAGCCCGGCCGCGGTGAAGAAGTTGGTCGGGTTGTCGAGCGCGGTGTTGACCTTCCTGCCGGAAGCAAGACGGTTCTGCGTCGTCGCCAACAAATCGGCAGTCGACTGCAGCGATAGCAAGTTCTGGCGAACCGCTGCTGAGAGAACCACATCAGACATGGTGCAAACCTTCCTGATCCGCGCTGGACGTCGACCTTCAGTCGCACGTCGCTGCTCGCGCCGAACGGTCGTTGCCGCTGCGACGCTTGCCGGTTGTGTTTAGACGCCTGTTCTGGAGAGGGACCTCGGCTGCACGACACAAGTGCGCACCGGATCAACGCGGCCGATTCTCGACCTACCTTCTTCCTGAGCACCGGGGACTATGGCCGCGGCCATTTAAAATATGGTTAACAGCATCTTAAGGAGAAAAAAGTGAATTGAATCAAAGGTCGGAGCGGCTGGCAGGCGGTTGGGACCGCCGCCACGGGGCTTCGCAAGGAGTGATTCGCTAACTTTTCAGCCGGTGGAAATTGCCGCTGGCCGATTCTCCCACTTCCGGCGCTCCTGCCGCCGCGGCGGCCATCATGGTTTATGAAATATTTACACGCTTGGCCGAGGATGGCGCGCCTACGAGCGTCTCTCAGGTGCGTCACAGGACCCGAGGAGATACGATCACTCGCCAGATTCGGATCATCAGATGCACCCCGGACGCAGCATGGCCGTTCCTCCCCGCAGCCAGACCGACAAGGCTTACGAGCCGGTGATGCTGTTGATGCGCGCCCGGCTGCTGCATCAGAACGGGCAGCTCGACGAGGCGCGCTCCGCCTACAAGAAGGTGCTCAAGAAGGCCCCGGACAATTTCGGCGCGCTGCACTTCTACGCGCTCGCCGAGTATCAGAGCGGCAATCTCGAACCTGCGATCCGATCGCTGAAGCGCGCGCTGCTGATCGAGCCGAACTCCGCTCAGGCGCATTCCGACATGAGCATCCTGATGCTCGCCTCCGGCCGATTCGCGGAGGCGGCCGCCTCGTCCGACAAAGCGATCGCGCTCGACCCGAGCCTCGCTCTGGCGCACGCCAACCGCGGCCTCGCGCTGGCCGCCCTCGGCCGCTACGACGAAGCAGTGGCCAGTTACGACAAGGCGATCGAGCTGGTGCCGGACCGTTCCGATAGCTGGAACGACCGCGGCAATGCGCTGCACAAGCTCGGCCGCTATCAGGAAGCGCTGGCGAGCTACGACAAGGCGATCGAGATCGATCCTCTCAACGACGCCGCCTTCATGAACCGCGCCAGCACCTTCAAAGAACTGAAGCAATACGATCTGGCGCTTGCCAGCTACGACCGTGCGCTGTCGATCGGCAAGCGCCCGGTCGAGGCCGGCATCTTCCGCGCCGAGACGCTGCTTGCGATGAGGAACGTCAAGGACGCGATGGCGACCTGCACCGCGGTGCTGAAGGTCGAGCCGAATTCGGTGCCGTCCCTGACGTTACTCGGCAATTGCATGGCCGCGCTCGGCGACGCCGAGACCGCGATCAAGCTGCACAGCCGCGCGCTGGAGCTGGCGCCCCACTACGAAGCGGCGATCTCCAGCAAGATCTTCGCGATGGATTTCAGCGCCAAGTCCGATTTCGGAGCGCAACAGGAGATGCGCAAGACTTGGTGGCGCCAGATTGGCGCCTCGATTTATCGCGCATGTGTCACGCCGCCTGCAAACGATCGCGATCCGGACCGGCGCTTGGTCATTGGTTACGTATCGGCAGACTTCCGTGCTCACTCGGCCGCGTTCTCGTTCCGCCCGGTCATCACCAATCACGACAAACAGAAGTTCCAAGTCATCTGTTATTCTAACGTCATAATTCCAGATGAAGTCACCACATCATTCATGACTGTCGCCGATAAATGGCGCGACGCGACACATTGGACCGACGACCGTCTAGCCGACACGATCCAGCAGGACAAGGTCGACATTCTAGTAGACTTGTCGGGTCACTCCGGCGGCAACCGCCTGCGCGTCTTTGCGCGCAAGCCCGCTCCAGTGCAGGTCACGGCCTGGGGCCATGCCACCGGCACCGGCCTGCCGACGATCGACTATCTGTTCTCCGATCCGGTCGCCGTGCCGAAGGAAGTGCGCCATCTGTTCGCTGAGACAGTCTACGACCTACCGGCGCTGATCACGATCGAGCCGCCGGAGGCATCTTGGCGCGCATCCGAACTGCCCTGTGATCACAACGGCTTCGTCACCTATGGCTCGCTCAACCGCGTCAGCAAAATCTCCGACGGAGCGATCCAGCTGTGGGCAAAGATTCTCGCCAGCAGCGCCGGTTCCCGCCTGATCATCAAGGATCATCAGATCGACGACGACTCTGTGCAACAGAATCTGCTCAGCAAATTCGCCGAACACGGCATCGGCGCCAACCGCATCACCTTGCTGGGCTCGACTTCTCGCCAGGATCACCTGCTCACATTGCGGCAGATCGACGTATGCCTCGATCCGTTCCCGCAGGCGGGCGGCGTCTCGACCTGGGAAGCGCTCTACATGGGCGTGCCGGTGGTGTGCCGGCTCGGCCATGCCGTCTCGAGCCGGGTCGGCGCCGCGGTTGTCGCGGCCGCGGGCCTGCCGGACTTCATCGCCCACGACGACGCGCAATACGTCCAGATTGCGCTGAACGTCAACCGCGATCGGCTGCGCTCGATCCGCAGCGGACTGCCTAGTTTCGTTCTGCAGCACTGCGGCCCGGAGATCTACACCCACGCCGTGGAGCACGCCTACCGCACAATGTGGAGGACTTGGTGCGCCTCGCCGGCGGCGCCGGCCAAACTTCTGGCGGCAAAGTACAAGGGCTTCTGAGCCGCGCAATCGTGATTCAGCCACGCTTATCGCAGCACAGCGCGAACAGATAGTGCGCCATCTTGTGATATCCGACGTGTAGCACCTCGTCGTTCATGGCGAACATGAACACGTTGTGGAAATGGCGCTGCATCGTCGACTTGAGATCGGGCGATGTCTTGCAGTTGACGTGGCCCTGTTTGCTCAACGGCGAGGCATAGATCTGGCTCTCCAACGACGGCATGCCGATCAACATCGCACCGTGCGGCTCGAGCGCGCCGATGGCATTGCCCAGGAAGCGATCCTCATCGGACGGTTGGATGTGCTCCAGCACGTCGAGCGCATACATGCCGTCATAATTGCCTGGCGGTGGGCCAGACATCATGTCATGGACGAATGCACCGGCGAACTCCCAGCCTGGCACCGGACGCCGCGTCACCTCAGCGATAAAGATTGGATCGAAATCGGTCACCGTCAGCCGCTCGACCTCCTGCTGCACGATGCGGCTCGGGAACGCGTCGCCGCAGCCGATCTCCAGCACGTTCTGCCGCCCCGACAGCATCCGCGCCGCGAACTTGTAGCGCGCGAAGGTGAAGGTCATCCGCTTCGGATCGTCATGCCAAGTCTGGTTCATCATCAGCCCGAGTTCGGTGCGGCCGAAGCGCGCGGCAACGTCGCCAAGCCGCGTGTACTGCTCCTCGCGGGGCTGCGCAGCGTCAGCGGGCTGCATCGCATCCTTGGACATCAACGTCTCCTCTCACGGGCCAGGAGCGGCGATCTCGCCGATGAACTCTTCGAGCGGCCGGAGCCGGAACTCCGGGAAGGCGTGCGTCACCGCCGAGGCGTCGAACCGCCGGTGCGTGACGGGGCCGCCGGGCGCGGCGTTCACGATCCGCGGCGGCGGGGCGAAACACGCAGCAACCCGCCGCGCCACGTACTCGAAACGATAGGAGCGGCCCGAAACCAGGTTGAGCAGCCCGGTCGAGCGATGCAGCAGCACACGCATGATCAGCCCGGCGACATCGTCCGCGCAAACATAGTCGCGGGTCTCGTCACCCTCGCCGAACAGCGTGATTGTGCCGCTCCGCGCGGCCTCGCGGCGAAAACGGTTCGGCCCATAAGCCAGGTGGGTATCGCCGGCTGCGCACACCATCGTCGCGCGCAGAACTGCTAACGGCACCGCCGGGAGCGCCCGCGCCAACATCACCTCGCGAGTCCTGTGCATCACGCCGTAGAGGTCAACCGGATCCGCGGGGGTGGTCTCGTCGATCACCCCGTCGTCAAGCGGATACACCGCGTCCGAACTCAGATACAACAGATGCCGGCAGCCAGCGGAAGCAACGGCGCAGGCGACTGCCTGGGCCATGCGCAGATTAGCCATTAGCGTCGCCAGATCGTGGCGCTTGTCCGGGGGCAGCGCGGCCAGAAACACCAGCGCGTCGTCGCCGCGCAGCCGCGACGACAGCGCCTCCGCTGCGCCCGCCGCCTGCAGATCGACGTCGGCCGAGCCCAGAGCCAGCGTCGCAATGCTGTCCCTTTGCAGCCGCGCGGTCAGCGCCGTGCCGATCACCCCGCCGGCGCCAAGCACGACGACGCGTGCCGGCCTCTCCGATGCGCTGGTGTGATGTGTCAGCACCGTGTCAGTCCCGCCGGTGCTGCAGGGTAGGCCTTCGCCGCCGCCAGCGCAAACGCGTGCGCTAGCGCCCCTCCGTTCTCCCTCATCAGCCCGTACCAGGGATCCTCTTCCGTCATTGTAAGCCGAAGGCGACGCAATCCCGGGGCTCTACGCACCGATGGATTGGATTGCTTCGGCGTGGAGCCCGGGTCCGGACAGCAAAAGAGTGTCGACTCGGGCGGGACCTCGCAATGACGTTGCGCCGTTTCGCACGAAGCGACCGCCAGAGGAAAATCGAGCTGCGCCAGCGCCAGGCTGGCGGGATTGCCGATGTCGCGGTGATAATTGCTGTTGTGAAACGAGAAGATCCGCCCCATGAACACCGGCAGCACTTCCGTCGAAAAATCGACCACCGGCTTGCCGAGCGAGGCGATGAACTCGATCACCCCTGGCTCGACCACATAGACCGCAGCATTAGCGAGATTGCCCTTCGGCGCTTGCGGCTTTTCGTCCATCTCCAGAACGCGGCCTGCGGAATCGAGCGCGAGGATGCCGCAGCTCTGCGGATGATCGGTGACGAAGCTCATCATCGTCAGCGCCGTGGCCGGTGGTCGCGTTGCATGAGCGGCGAGGAAGGCACGCGGATCGAACAGGCTGAGATTATCGGCATGGGCGAACAGCGTCGGGCCGTCCATGAGGCGCTCGCGATGCCGCAGCAGGGTGCCGGCGGTGCCGAGCAGTGTGGCCTCCGGTGCAAGCACGACCTCGTCCGCCCACGGACTGCGGCGGATGTACTCGCTCACCAGCTCGGCGTGGTGATGCAGATTGACGACGATCTCCGAGAAGCCAGCCTCGCTCAACATCTGTAACCACAACCCGAGCAGCGGGCGCCCCGCGATCGGCATCAGGCACTTCGGCAGCACGTCGGTGAGCGGCGCAAGCCGCGTACCGAAACCAGCCGCGACCAAGAGTGCCTTGGCGCCGCCGCTCACGTCTCGAGCTCCCGGATGATGTCGCGCGCGGTGACCGGGATGTTGCCGATCCGACCGACCTGACAGGCGGCGGCGATCGAGGCCAGATAAGCACTGCGCCAGATGTCGGTGCCGATTGCCAGCGCCAGCGCGGCGCAGACGAAGAACGAGTCGCCGGCGCCCGCTGCGTCTTTCGGCGCAACGTTGAATGCCGGCAACCGATCGGTCAGCACCGTGTCGGCCGGATCGCTGGCGGCATGAATCAGCAGTCCTTCGGCAGCGAGCGTCAGAATGACGTTCTCCGCCCGCGCCTTCTCGCGCAGAGCTTCGACCAGCACGACGAGACCGGAGTCGAAATCGCGCATCGCCAGCCGCGCTTCGCGTTCGGTCGGCTTGATCAGCAGCATCTCGGTGAAGCGCGAGATATCGCCGACCTGCGACGACGACTGGCTGTCGGCCACCATCGGCACGCCGCGGGCGCGGCACGCCTGCCCGACCGCCTCGACCAGCCGGGTCGGCAGGCAGCCATAGTTGAAATCCGAGAACACCACGAGGTCAGTGCTCGGGAGCCGATGCTCGATCGTCTCCAGCATCCGCGTCTGCAGATCGGCATCGACATCGTGCTGCTTGAGGTGGCTGACGCGCAGCAGCGTCTTGTTGCCGGCGCGGAAGCGCTGCTTGGTAGTGGTCGGCCGGCTCTCGTCGGTGAGGATCGTGGCGTCGACATTGTACGACGCGAGCCGCTCGCTGGCGAAGTCGGTCATCGCGTCACCGCCACCGACCGTGAGCAGGCCGACTTGCGCCCCCATGCCGGCTGCATGGCCGGCGACAATGCCGGCCCCGCCGACGAACAGCTCGCGGAGCACCGGCGTCACGACGATCGTCGGATCTTCCTGCGACAGGCCGAGCGGATCGCAGGCGATGTATTCGTCGACGATCAGATCGCCGATCACCAGCACGCGCAGCTTGGGAAAGCCCGCCAGCACGTTCTTCAGGTCGAGCGGTTCGAAGCGATGCCGCCGCGGATAGTCGAGCGGCTTGACGATCGACGACGGATTGAACTCGCGGAACTCGCGCTTGATCAGATCGAGCGACGAGAACGCGACTTCGCCGGAGGAGAACACCAGCCGGCCGCCATAGCCGTCGAGCACCGCCTTCTCCGGATTGTCGGCGCCCTCGTGTTCCTTGCCCTTGACCACGACGGCGGGCCGCAACTCGGCGACGAAGTCCTCCGGCGCATCGTGCAGCAGGAAGGCGTGATCGACCACGCCGATCGCGCGCACGCCTTCGAGCCGCAGTTCGGCCGGCAGCATCCAGTCGTAACCGGTATCGGCGGTGACGCCGACCACCAGATAGTCGCCGCAATCGGCGGCAAATTTCAAAAGCCGCAGATGGCCGGGATGGACGATGTTGAAATTGCCGGCGACGAACACAATGCTGCGCCGGCGCCCGGCTTTTTTCCGGATCTCCGCGAGCGTGGTGCTGGTCTCGGGATGCAGCATCATCGTCACCTCAGCGACGAATCGATTTCGATCAGCGGGCGCACACTGCGGCGATGCGCGAGGTCGTCCAGCGCCTCGTTGATGTCGTCGAGCGCGTAGCGGCGGGTGAACATCGCATCGAGCGGCAGCTTGCCGTCGCGATAAAGCCCGGCCAGCAAATCGATGTCGCGCTCCGGCTTGGCATCGCCGCCCCAAGTGCCGAGGATCCGTTTGCCGCAGATCAGTTCGAATGGATCGAGCGCGATCTTTTCGCCGCTTCTCGGGTGCGAGGCGAACACGCACAGCCCGCCGAACCGCCGTGTGGCGTCGAACGCCTGCTCGATCACGCGCGTGAGGCCGGCGGATTCGATCGCGATATCGACGCCGAGCCCTCCGGTGAGCTTTCTGATCTCCTCGACTGGATCGACTTGCGAGGCATCGATCACGGTCGTGGCGCCGAGGTCGGTCGCCATTTTAAGCTTGGCTGCTTCGACGTCGACAGCGATCACCTGCTTGCAGGCGAACAGCTTGCAGGCCATCAGCGCGGCGAGACCGATGCCGCCGAGGCCGAAGATCGCCAGCGTGCTGCCGGCCTGCGGCTTGGCGATATTGATGACGATGCCCGCGCCGACCGGCAGCGCGCAGCCGAACAGCACCGCGACGTCCATCGGCAACCCTGCCGGCAGCGGCGTAACCCGGTTCTCGGCGACCACCGCATATTCGTTGAACGTGGTGACGGCGCCGGCGTTGATGAACCGCTCGCCGCTCGCGTAGCGCACACCCTGCGTATCGGCGCCCTGGCCTTTGATCCAGCCGAGAATGACTCGGTCGCCCTTGCGGACCTTGCTGACGCCGGCGCCGATCTCGACGACGACGCCCGAGCCTTCGTGGCCGAGCATGTGCGGCAGATAGCGATCGGCCCCGCGCCCGCCGCGGGCCTCCATCACCTGGCTGTGGCAGACGCCGGAATACGCCAGCTTGACCAGCACCTGCCCCGCAGCGAGCGGCGGCGCCTCGACCGTTTCGATCGAGAGCGGCTGATTGAGCCCGTGCAGCACCGCGGCGCGGAAAGTCACGGGCATGACGGCCTCCGCGTGTTCAAGTCCCAAACTCTCCTCGTCATTGCCAGCAAAGCGAAGCAATCCAGGAGCCCCGTGCACCGAGCCCCTGGATTGCCTCGTCGGCTTCGCCTCCTCGCAATGACGTGGAAATGGTATGCCATCATCGCGCCCTCAAAACGGTCCTGAGAACCAGGTGCCCGGCACGTCGTGCGGGAAGGTGCGCTGGGCGACCAGCGAGGCGGTTTCGACCTCGCGGCCGAGCATGCGGCCGACCGCTTGCGCGATATGTTCGGCGCGGACGTGATAGTTCTTCGTCAGCGCCGGGCTGGTCGCCTCCGGCACGTCCGGCGCGGCGAGGCGCTGCGGCGCAGCCTTCAAGCTTGCGAAGTGATCGGTCGCGATCCGCGCCACGATCTCGCCGGCGACGCCGCCGGTCAGATGCCCGCTGTCGAGCGCCAGCAGCCGGCCGGTCTTCTGCACCGAGGCGATCACGGTGGGCCAATCGAGCGGACGGAGGCTGCGCAGGTCGATCAGATCACAGGCGATGCCCTGCGCGGCGAGATGGTCGACTGCGTGCAGCGCCTCCACCGTCATGTAGCTCATCGCCACGATCGTCACCGCATCGCCCTGGCGCACGATACGGGCCTTGCCGAGCGGGGTACGGACATCGCCAGCGGGCACTTCGCCCTGCATGTTGTGCAGCCAGCGATGCTCGAGAAAGATCACCGGGTCGTCGTCGAAGATAGCTCCGAGCAGCAAGCCCTTGGCATCTTCCGCCGTGGTCGGCATCACCACCTTCAGCCCGGGAATATGCGCGAACCAGGATTGCAGGCTCTGCGAATGCGTCGGGCCCTGGCCCCAGCCGCGGCCGATGATCATCCGGATGGTGATCGGCACGCCCCGTTTGCCGCCGAACATGAAGCGCCATTTGGCGGCATTGTTGACGAGCTGATCGAGCGACAGCAGCGCGAAGTCCAGCCGCTGATGCGTCATCACCGGCCGCATCCCGTTCAGCGCCGCGCCGATCGCAAAACCGGTCATCGCCGCTTCCGACGTCGGCATATCGAACACGCGATCCGGGCCGAACTGCTTGTGCAGATCGAGCGTGGTGCCGAACACGCCCTTGGGATCGTCCGTGCCGAGGCCGAAGCAGATCACGCGCCGATCGGCAGCGAGCGCTGTGGCGAGCCCATCCCGAACGGCGGCAGCGAAGCTGGTGGCCATGCGCGCTCCTCAGCCTGCCGACGCATAGACGTCGGTGAAGGCGTCTTCGGCCGGCGGAAACGGCGAGGCTTCGGCAAAGGCGAACGCCGCGTCGATCTCGGCATCGATCGCCGCCTGCATCTCGGCGATGTCGGATTCGGTCACGATGGCTTCTGCGATCAACGCGCGCTGCAACGCCAGCACTGGATCGCGCTGCTTCCACGCCTCGAACTCCGCGACGGCACGATAGCCGAGATCGTTGTCGTACATCGGGCCGCAATGCTCACGCCAGCGATAGGTCTCGAACTCGTAGAACCGCGGGCCTTCGCCGGCCCGGATCGCCGCGACGCCTTCGCTGAGCGCCGCAACCACCGCACGGGCATCGTTGCCGTCGCCGTGATGGGTCTCGAGGCCGAAGCCGGCGACCAGTTCATACAGCTTACGGCCCGGCGGCTGCCGCACGCTCAGCGGCGAATACACGGAGTAGCCGTTGTTCTCGCAGAGGAACAACACCGGGAGTTGCTTCACCACCGCGAAGTTCACCGACTCGAAGAACACACCGGTTTCAGGCACCGCGTCGCCGAGGAACACGCAGGCGATTTGCCCGGTGCCGTTCAGCTTCATCGGATAGGACAACCCGACGCCGACCGGCACCGTGCCGCCGACGATCGCGGTCGAGCCCATGAAGCCGACGCTCTCATCGACCAGATGCATCGAGCCGCCCTTGCCGCGGGCGCAGCCGGTGACCTTGCCGTAGATCTCGGCGATCATCGCGTTCAGGCTGCCGCCCTTGGCGAGATAATGCGCGTGGGCGCGATGGCCGCTCACCGCAAGATCGGTCTTGTTCAGCACCGCGCCGGCCGCCGCGGCGACCGCCTCCTGCCCGACCGACAGATGCGTCGGGCAGCGCATCTTCTGCTCGCCGTAGCGCGCCGCGATGGTCTCTTCCACGCTGCGGATCCGCAGCATGTCGAACAGCAGCCGGCGCGACGTCTCGGCAGTCATGGAGCGAACCACGTCATGGGATGAACCAGTAATAGTCGCCGGTGTAGCCGACTTGCGCGAAGAACGCCTTCCACTCGTCGACGTGCATGATGGTCTGCGCGGTCAGATTCCACGCCATCATCCGACGCTTCTCCTCGTCGTCGCGATAGGCGTCGACGGTGATGAAGGCACCTTTGCGCGCCACCCGCTCGATCTCGCGCAGCGCTTCTGCGCAGTCGTCACGGACGAGGTTGTGCACGGTGTTGATCGAGATCACTACGTCGAACGACTTGTCGGCGAACGGCAGCTTCGTCGCGCTAGCGACGCTGACATGCGGCTTCATGTCGTCGATCGCATGCGCGATGGCGTAGTCCGAAACATCGACGCCCTTCACGGTGATACCGGGGATCAGCTCGGCCATGTCGTGCAGCATGAAGCCCTTGGCGCAGCCGACGTCGAGCACCGACGACGAGGCATCGAGGCCGAAATGCTGCGCGAACGTCGGGATCACCGGCTGCCAGAACCGCGGCATGTAGCCGAAACCGCCGTAGCCGTGGCGACGGTCGCCGTCGAAAAATTCCTTGCCGAACTTTCGCGCGATGGCGCGATCTTCTTCGGATTTGGTCTGGCCGCGCTCGTCGACATTACGCTTGGTCCGCGGATAGTTGACGAGAAGATCGATTTCCTGCCCCATCGCGGTCCTCAAGGCTTGTGCGCGTAGTCGAATGGCTGGCTCTTCAGCTCCTCGAACCACCGATCGATCCAGGCGATCGTCTGCTCGATGCCCTGCTCCAGCGTGATCTGATCGCTCCAGCCGAGTTCGCTGCGCAGCTTGCTGCTGTCGAGCTTGTAGGCGGCGTCCTTGCCCAGCCGCTCGCCGACGATCTCGACGTGGTCCTCGAACCGCACGCCCATCGTCGCGCAGATCATCTCGACCAGGGCGCGGATGGTGACGATGCGATCGGTGGAGATGTGATAGCTGTCACCGAGCCTGCCATTGCAGGCGATCCGCCGTGTCGCATCGGCGACGTCGGCGGCGTGGATGAAGGAGCGTTCGGAGGTTCCGCCGCCGTGCAGTTGCAACTTGCGGCCGAGCTTGATGAACAGAATGGTGCGCGGCACGATCCGGTACAGCCGCTGCCCCGGGCCGTAGACGTTGGCGGCGCGAGTGAACAGCACCGGAAACCCGTAGGCGCGGAAATACGAACGCAGGCTCATGTCGCCCGCAGCTCGCGACACCGCATAGGGCGTCGACGGATCGAACACCGCATCCTCGGTCAGCGAGCCGGTGGCGTTGCCGTAGACCTCCGGCGTGGTGACGTGAACGTAGCGTTCGAGAAAATCGCAAGTCCGCAGTCGGTCGTGCAGCCGCACCGTCGACACCACGTTGGTCATGAACCAGTGGTCGGGATTGGCCCAGCTCTCGCCGACCATGCTTTGGGCTGCAAAATTGATGATGCAGGGAAACCGCTCGGCGGTCACCAACTGCATGATCGCATCGAGATCGTGGTTGAGGTCGAGCTTCTGAAACCGGAAGCGGTCGGCCTTCTTCCAGCGATACGGCAGGAATGCCGGGTGCGGCTCATCGGAACGGCTGATGCCGACGACCTCGGCACCCTGGTCGAGCAGATAGCTGACCATCGAGGCGCCGGTGAACGAATTGGAGCCGATCACCAGATATTTGTCGAAGCCCGCGCGGGTCATCGCACACGGCGCGGACGCGGGAACGATCCCGGTCACGCCTGGAGGCTCCGCTGCATCCAGCGCAGATTGTAATGACGATCTTCGTTCTTCAGTTCGCCGCGCTGGAACTTGACGATGATCTCGCGGATCGCGTCGTTCACCGTCTTCTTCGGTTTGAAGCCGGTCGCCAGCAGCTTGTCGGAATTGATCCTGTACGAGCGCGGATCGTTCGACGCGGTCACTGTGATCTTGGTCGGCACCTGGGCGTCGACCATCTTGGCGATGTCCAGGATCGAGATGTTCTCGAAGCCGGCGTTGTAGATGCCGCGCAGCTCCGGGCGGTCCAGCAGCATCAGATACAGATCGGTGATGTCGTCGATGTGGATGTTGGGACGAACCTGATTGCCGCCGAACACGGTGATCTCGCCGTTGGTCAGCGCCTGCATCGTCAGCATGTTGACCGAGACGTCGAGCCGCATCCGCGGCGACGGCCCGCACACCGTGGCCGGCCGCACGATCTGCACCGCCATGTCGCTGCCGTAGCTGAGCATCACCCGCTCGGCGACCATCTTGGTCTTGTTGTATTCGGAGATCGGCTCCAGCGTCAGGTCTTCAGTGACCTGCTCTTCGTCCTTGATGCCATAGACGCTGCCGGACGACGCATAGATGAAGCGCTGGATCCCGGCGCGCGCGGCACGATCAGCAAGCTGCATAGTGGCGAGCGCGCTGATCTCCCAGGTCAGTTTTGGATCGAGATCGCCGCACGGATCGTTGGCGACCGAAGCCAGGTGCACGATCGCGTCGATGCCGGAAAGATCGATCGACTTGGCATCGCGGACATCGCCGCGCACCACCGTCAGCCTGGGGTGCGGCGGCAGATCGTTGCCGAACCACATGATGTCGAATGCCACCACGTCGTCACCGCGTGCCAGCAATTTCGGGACGAGCGTGGTTCCGACGTAGCCGCAGGCGCCGGTCACCAGGATCTTCATCGTGCGATTCCCACAGATAAGCCCGCCCCCGGCACGACGCATCGCGGCCCCGGCGAATCAATTGCAACTCTGAATGCAAGAGATACACGCATTCCCGCATCCCCGAATAGCACTGCGCGGGCCGCCGGTCGCGGCCAGCCGTCAGCCCGCCGCCGACAGCGGCACGCTCTGACCGCAGGCGAAGTCGAGGATCGCATGACAAATCGTCAGATGGCCGAGTTCAACGAAACCATACTGGTCGGAGGCCAGATAGAAATTGATGTCACCTTCGCGCCGCAGCGGATTGTCCGCGGAAAATCCGCTCAAGGTGATCACACGACAGCCGCGCTCGCGCGCCACCGCCACCGCATTGAGAATGTTCGCGGAGCGACCGGACGAGGAGATCGCGATCAACAGGTCGCCTTCCTGCGCAAACAGCTCGATCTGTTTGGCGAACACCTGCTCGTAGCCGTAATCGTTGCCGAGGCAGGTCAGCATCGCGCCGTCGTTGAGGCACAGCGCCCGCATGCCACCGTTCTTGGAGTAGTCGGTGGCCATGTGGCTGGCGATCGCAGCGCTGCCGCCATTGCCGATGAACATCAGCTTGCGGCCATCGGAATGGACCTCGCGGGCCCAGGCGATCACCAGCGAGGCAGCGACCTCCTGCGCGAACGGCCGGCCGTCGCAATCCGACACTTCGGCGTTGGTGAGGGTGGCGCGCAGATGATCGTAATAGCCGAACATCTGCCGCTTCGACAGCAACGGCGTCGCGACGACTTCATCCGAAACGTCGTCGGGCACGGGGGCGGTGCTGTTACGCGATTGCGTCATCGGCGTCCTCGGCATTCCGAGCCATCACGGTTGCGCGTGATTCGTTAGCAATGTGTAAATCATGAGCGGCGACCGCCGCGCGGCGCCCAGCGCCTCGGGATATTACCTGGCAGGCACCAAGGATCATGACGGCGGCAGCCCCGGAATCGCGTCCTTGGCGGTGAGGAACGCGCTCCCCTGCTTGTAGGAAGTCGGCAGGTCGGCCAGCGTCTCCGCACGGCGCCATCCGGTCTTCTGGGTGAACAGACGCACGCCGGCGCCGCGCGCATAATCGAAGATCGCCGCGGCGTTGGCTTCGCTGCCGATCTCGAGCATGACGTCGATCGTGGCCCAGCGCTCGCGCGGCAGCGATGTGATGATCACCGCCTCATGGCCTTCGGCATCTATTTTGGCGAAGTCGGCGTTTGCGGCGATGTCGTCGAAGGCAGCGAGCCGCACTTTGAAGCGATCGATCTCGCCATAGGGATCGAGTTTCGCGCCGGCGATGTGGCTGCCGGTCGTGTTACCGCGCAGCCGCAGGAACTCCGCCTCTCCCGCTTGCGCCGACACGGCCGCTTCGTTGACGTGAACCGAGGTAACGCCGTTGGCCCGCATGTTGGCCTGAAACAGCGCGACATGCTCGGGGTCCGGCTCGTAGGTTTCGACCGTGAAGCCGCAGCGCGCCATCACCAGACTGTGCAGACCGATATTGCCGCCGATATCGGCGACCCGCCGGTAGCGACCGCGGTTCTGCCAATAGAACGAAAACAGGATCAGTTCGTCGAGACCGAACAGGTCGAGCGAGTCCACCGCCCCCATCCGGTGATAGGGAAAGCTGATCGACCCGAACGGGCCGAACGGCACGTCGCTGCCGCCGCGAGCAAACAACGCCACCACGGCGCTGCGCGCGGCCGATGCCAGCGCCGTGTAGGCGGCCCCGCCCGGCGCGTGATGCCGCGCCAGCTCGGGCAGCGCAGCGATGATGTCGGCAAGGATCCGGTCGGGCCCCGGCGCATGCGGCATCGGCGCACCAGAGAATGCAGGGCTGGAATCTGCCGTCGGGGCGATATCGGTCATGCAACGGCGCCGTTTCTAGGATAACCCGAATCACCTGCACCTTACTGCATCCCCGCGCGCAACACGAACCTCGGGACGGGAGCAGTGGGTGCAAAAGAGAAGGCGGCGGAGTCACCCCCGCCGCCCTCGATTGTTCGATCAGCTACGCCGCGATTAGCGGAGGAGCTGCAGCACGCTCTGCTGCGACTGGTTGGCCAGCGACAGCGCGGACACCGCGATCGACTGGCGGGTGGTCAGCGCCTGGCTGTTCGCCGCTTCCTCGTTGGTGTCGGCCAGCGTCAGGTTCGACGAGCCGGTCTGCAGCACGTTGATCAGGCTCTTCGAGAAGTCCTGACGGGCCTGCACGATCGACAGGTTCGAACCAAACGAGGAGGCCTGCGAGCGCAGCGTCGTCGAGGCGGCGCTCAGCTTGTCGAGGACCGCGTTGGTGGCCTTGTTGTCGATGAAGTCGACGCCCGACGACAGGTTCGACAGACCGAGGCCGGTCGGATTGAAGGTGACACCCTGGATCGAGATCGTCGACTTGCCGGTCTCGTTGAACACCAGCTTCAGGTTGTCGCCGTTCAGCAGGTTGACACCGTTGAACGAGGAGTCCTGAGCCGTCGTCGCGATCTGGTTCAGCACGTCGTTGAACTGCTTGACCAGGCCCGCACGGGTGTTCTGGGCGTTGACGTCAGCCACCGGCGCGTTCGGCACCGAGAAGGTGAGGGTCGAAGCCAGGGTGCCGCCGATCGCGCCGCCGTCCGCGCCGCCCAGAGTGTGGGAAGCGTAGTCGTTCGACGCCGAGATCGTCAGCTTGCCCGAAGCGTTGTCGATCGAGGCCGTCAGGTTGTTGGCAGCCAGCGCGACATTGAGCTGGGCCAGCGACTTGACCGTGCCGTTGCTGCCATCGCCGAAGGTGACGTTGGTCGCCGCGCCGCCGTTGAACGACGAGAAGGTCAACGTCTTGCCGTTCAGGCTGCCGGCCGCAACACCGCGAGCCGCGGTGAACGAGCTGGAGTTGCCGCTCGGGCCGGTGAGGCCGAGGGCAGCCAGCGCATTGCCGGTGCCGGTGATGCTGAGGTCCGACGCAAGGCCGGTCGACAGCTTCAGCGAGCCGCTCGTGATCGACGAGTTGGCGGTCCCGTTGGCGGTCGAGATCGTCGCTCCCGAGACGCCGAGCGCAGCGGTGCGGACACCGGTGGCGAGGTCGACCGCCTTCAGGACGTCGTCGATCGTGCCCTTCTGCAGGTACACGGTCGAGTTGCCCTGGCCGTCGGTTTCGACGTTGCCGGAGATGCCCTGATGGCTCGCCGACGCGGTCGGCACCGCGGCGTTCTTGAAGGTGATGGTCTTGCCGTTCACGTTCAGCGTCGAGCCGTCGGCGATCAGCGTGCCCATGGTGGTGCCGCTGGTGGTGCGCTGCTTTGTCAGCGTCAGCGGACCGGTGCCGGACGAGGTGGTCAGGCCGAGGTTCTTGAACAGATCGGTGAAGGCCGTGACGTTGAGATCGGCACCCGTCGAGCTGCGGATAGTGGTGATACCACCGGAGACGTCCGAAGCAGTCTGGCCGGAATTGGTGCTGATCGTGGCAACGCCGTTGGAGATCGACGCAGCCTTGACACCGTTGGCGAGATCGATCGCGGTCAGCAGGTCACCGACGGTCGCGTTGGTGAACTTGCTCTGGTCGCCGAGATAGATCGTCGAATTGCCATTGCCGTCGGTGCCGATACGCCCCAGAACGCCGGTGCCCGACGGGATGTTGTTCCCCTGCGGAGCGTCGGAGGTCTTGAACGTGATCGACTTGCCGTTCACCGACAGGGTGGTGCCGTCGGCGATCGCCGTGGTGGTCAGGCCCCCGTTGGTGTTGAACAACTGGGTGCTGGCCGAGATGTTCGCCGAGGCCGTCGCAGCGACAGTATCGACGGTCTGCGCGGTCAGGCCGAGCTTGGCCAGAACGGCGCCGCCGGCATTGTCCGCGATCGTCAGCGGGCTGTTGGTGCCCGAATGCAGCTCGAGCTTGCCGGCGGTCACGGCCGACGACAGGCCGGTGTTGCCGTTGATGGTGTCGATGGTGTCGAGCAGCGAGTTGATGGTCTGGTCGAGACCGATCGTGTAGTTGCCGGAGCTGTCCTTGCTGGCGGTTCCAGCGGTGGTGAAGGTGATGGTCTTGCCGTTGACAGTGATCGAGTCACCCGCGGCAGGACCGGTCGCCGTGGTAGTCGAACCGTTGGTCAGTTCGCTGATCAGGTTGGTACCGGCCGCAGTGGCGGCGGCGGTGCCGACGCTGAGGACGCTGCCGAGCGCCGTGTTGTCAGCGGCACCGACGACGGTGACGGCCGCAGAAGCCGCGATGCTGACGATTGCGCCGCCGAGCGTATCGGTGCCCGACGCAGCAGTGGTGCCGCCGGCAGTGCCGTCGAAGATCACGTTGCCGGTGGCAACACCATTCGAATAGCTCTGGGTGCCGCGCAGGTCGTCCGCGGTTGCACCGGCGATGGTCGCCGACACGTTCGACTTGGTGGAATAACCCGACGTGGTCTGCAGAGCCTGGTTGGCGATCGACTTGGCGCTATCGACCAGCTTGCTCAGCGAGGTGATACCGGTGTTGGCGGCCTGCAGGATCTGCACGCCGTTGCCGATGCCATCGAGCAGATTGTTGATGTCGCTGGCGCGGCTGTCGAGCGCTGTGGCAGTGAAGAAGTTGGTCGGATTGTCGAGCGCCGAGTTCACCTTCTTGCCGGACGACAGACGGCTTTGGGTGGTGGCGAGCAGATCAGCCGTGGCCTGGAGCGACGAGAGGTTCTGACGAACGGCGTTGGATAGAACGATACCGGACATTGTGTTGCTACCTTCCTGGTGTGCAAAACGCGATCTTCTTGATCGGCCGCGGAACCTTGACCGCCAGACTCTAAAAATACGTAAAACCAGTTCAGCGGGTTTAACGGAAGGAAATGCCCGTAAAATCACGCCCTTGTTCAAGACGAGACAAGCGACGTGACGACGCACGCAGCCTCGCAAGACTACGTGTTTCGTGAAGATCAGTGAGTGTTTAGGAGGGCTTGGGCCGCATCAAGGGCGGCAAAGCGGCGCAAGTTTCAAGGCCGCGGGGCCGCCGGAGCGGCGACCCGTCGTTCAGAGATAATTAACTAGAGAAACTTGACGAGGCTCAGCTGATACAGTTTTGCCGTCGTCTGATACGACGCCTGCAGTGACGTCTGCAGCGCCAGGATCTTGGTCGCCACCTCGTCGTTGTTGATGCCCTCGATCGAGCTCAGCATGGTCTGTGCCAATGCCTTGCCCTGCACCTGACGATTAGTGGTCGCCTTGATCGACGCCTGAGCACCGGCGAGGTCGGCCTGGATGGTCTGGATCGATTGCTCCCCCGGCACTACCGCCAGATTGGCGGCCACGCGCTGGTTCAGCCCGGCGATCTTGCCCGACGCGTAGGGATCCGTGGCCGAGGTCGTTACCGCAGCAAACACCGCTACGGTCTGCAACTGCTTGCGCAGCGCCTGTTCATCGGCGCGGGCGCCGTATTGCACGGTGATGTTGTCGTCGATCTTGGCGACCGCAGTGCCGCGTGCCGGGTCGCTCGCCGAGTCCGGCTCGCCGTTGTACCAGAAGACCGTATTGGCCTTGGTGCCCGCCACCTGTGCGGTGGCGGCGCCGAACGGAGCCGAGCCGGCGACCCGCAGCGGCGGCGTGTTGTTGAAGAAGTCGTCGCCAGCCTTGATTGCCGAAGCCGCGGCCAGCGGGCCATTGGCCAGTTTCTTCACCGCGGCCGTCAGCGTGGTCTGCAGGTTGGCCGCAGTGACGGACGACGACGGCGCCACAGGCGGCACGGCAGTCGGGTTTCCCTGATCGATCGCGAAGCTGTCGTCCGGCAGCGGCGTCTTCGACGACGCCTTCAGCGTGATGGTTTCCTGTGTTCCATCCGGCATGTCGAAGGTGAATTTCACCTCGTCGCCGTCATTCGGGATGGCGCCGTTGAGGTCGACCGACATCGCCTTCGGGTTGGGGGCGGCCGGCGGGGTGGTCGGCGGCGTCTCGGTCGGCTGCGTCACCACCGCGCCGCTGATCGTGGTCGACACCGCATTCAGCTTCATTCCGAACGGCGACGCCGTGGTCGGCGGCGCCGCGTAGGGATTGGCGGCGTAATCCTCGCCGATCTGAACGGCAGTCGCGGTCGCGCCCGCCGACACAATGGTCCGCCCCATGCCGGTGGTGCCGACGTCTGCGTCGTGGCGCTCGCTGATCACCTGCTTGAGGCCCGCCACCGCCGCACCGTCGCCGTTCATGATGACGTCGGCCGCCACGACGGGCGCGGTGTCCGAGGCGCGGCCAGCGAACAGATAGCGATCTCCGACCTTGGCGTTCAGCACGTCGACGGAATCGAAGAAGTCGAGCCCCGCGGTCCGCTGTCCTGGCGTCTGCCCGGTGTTGTCGAGCGTCGAACCGGCGCTGACCGCGGCGCCCTTCACCTCGCTGCTGATGTCGGCTAACCGCTGCAGCGACAGATTCGCCGTGCTGATGCGGGTGGTGATGTTGGTCATCGTGTCGCTGTAGCTGGCGATGTTCGCCATCTGCGCGCGCAAGCCGATCGCCAGGCTGCGGCCGGTGCCGTCGCCCGCATAAGTCTGCGACACCCGGCCGGTCGCGAGCTGCTGGCTCAGCGTCTCGAGCTGGCTGCGAAGATTGAGGATGGTGGAACCGATGTAGGAAGTACGCCCGCTTACGCCGTCGATCGCCATGGCTCGCCTCAAATCGCCTGCATCAGGGTCTGATACATCTGGTTGATGGTCGACATCACTCGCGCGTTCGCCGCGTAGGCGTTCTGCAACGACAGCAGATGCGCCATTTCCTCGTCCATATTGACACCGGACGACGTCGACAGCTTCTGCTGCAACGTGTTCAGGACGACGTTCTGCCCATCCGACAACTGCTTGGCCGCCGCGGCGTTGGAACCCTGCTGGCCGATGAACTGCTGCAGGAAGCTCTCCAGCGATCCTTTGAACGGCGCGGAGTCGGATCCGATGCCGGTGGAGGCCGAGTAGTAATACTGGCTCTTCATCATCTGCTTGATCATGAAGTCCGGGCGTGCCGTGTCGCCGGCGGCCGTGGTCGGGGACGTCGAGTAGACCACCAGCCGGGAATTATCCTTGATGAGATCTGCGTTCACCGAGATCCGCTGCGCGTAGCCGGTCATTTGGTTGCCGGAGGTGCTGCGGGCGCCCGAGTAAGCCGCGCCGTTGTCGTTGAACAACGGCACTTCGACGCTGCCGCCGGCCAACGCCGTCACTGTCGTCGTCACCGAGGCCGAATTCACCGTCGAGAAGCCGGCATTGTCGAGCACGTTGACGGCCCCCGGATAGGTGCCGGAGAATTGCAAATTTCGGGTGGAGAGAGCGGAATTGAGTTGCGAGATCACTGAACCCGAGACGCCGGAGAAGTCGACGCCGACGACGTAGTCTTTGGGGTCATTGGTCGCAGTCTGCGGCAACGGCAGCAATTTGGGATCGTCGACCCGGACGACGGTGACGGTGTGCTGCTGCCCGGTGGCGGTGTCGGTGTAGGCGATGTTGATCGTATTGCCGTTCTGCATGCCCGACAGATCGAGCGCAAAGCCGGACGAGGCGCCCGAGGTCACCGCGGTGCCGGCCGTCGTCTTGTCCGACAACGAACTCGACAAGGTGGCGGCGAACTGATCGAGCTGGGTCTGCGCGGTCACCAGCGTTTTGTCCCGCAGCTCGACATAGGCGGCCATCTGGCCGGACTTCAGCGACGACGTGATATCGATCGACGAGCCGCTGTCGTAGCTTACCGTAATCGAGCCGAGTTGGCTGGTGAGGCTGTTCGACGACCAGGTCGTCGACGGGTTGACGGTGCCCTGCGCGTTGAACGACAGCGTCGCCGCTTCCATACCGGCGAGCTGCACGCCGGAGCCGGTGAAAACCGTAACCTGGTTGGCGCCGTTGGTGACGACGCGGATGTCCATCAATTGCGAGAGCTGGTTGATCGCCTGATCGCGCTGATCCAGCAGCGCCGCCGTCGCCGCGTCGGTCGACGTGCCGCCCTGCGGGTTGGTGCGGATCTGATTATTGATCGAGGCGATCTGCTTCAGCAGGTTGTTGGCGGAGCTCACCGAGTCGTTGAGCCCGGTCTCGCACCCGGCGCGCAACGTCTGGATGCCGTTCGACATCGCATTCAGACTGCTGGCGATTGTCTGCGCGGCGTTGAGCACGCCGATCCGCGCCGAGGTGCTGTCAGGGCTGGTCGACAGCGCCTGCAACGCGGTGGTCAGGCCGTTGAACGCATCCTCCAGTGTGCCGGTGGCATTCGGGTCACCGTACAGCCCTTGAAGCTGGTTGAGATAGCTGGAGCGCAGCGACGCATAGGCCGCGCCCGACGTCTCGGTGCGAAGCTGCGCCAAGATGTAGTCGTCGAGCTGACGGTTGATGCCGTTGACCTGGACGCCCGTGCCGGTCTGGCCGGACACCGTGACACCCTGGTTGAGAGTCTTGCGGACGTAGCCGGGCGTCTCGGCGTTGGCGACGTTGGACGATACCAGCGAGATCGCGGACTGGTTCACCCGCAGGCCGGCCATTGCGATCGATAGTGCGTCTCCGAGACTCATGACTGGCTACCCGGGTTCGAGAACGACGCCGCGCGGCTGCTCAACGCATCACGTTGAGCAGATCCTGCACCATGGTATTTGCGGTAGTGATGACCTTGGTGTTGGCCGAGTAGGCCTGCTGGGTGACGATCAGCTTGGTGAACTCGTCGGCGATGTCGGTGTTCGACGACTCCAGCGAGGCTCCGGAAATTCTGCCACCCTTGCCGTACAGCGGCTGGCCGGACTCGTTGGTGGTTTCGAATGCGCCGCCGTCGATCCGCTTGAGGAAGTTGGCGCCGTTGAAGGTGGCGACGGAGACTTGCGCCAAATCGATGTTGCGTCCGTTGGAATAGGCGCCGACGACGCGCCCCTCGTTGCTGACCGAAACGCTGACGAGCTGGCCGGCGGCGTAGCCGTCCTGCTGTAACTGGTTGACCTGAACGTTTCCGTTGCTGTCGGAAAACTGAGTCAGGCCGCCGGAGCCGAACGACATCGTCAGGTTGCCGAGGCTGACACCGCTCACCGTAACGCCCGGCAGGGTGACCTGCCCAACCACCGGCTGCATCTGACCATTCGGACTGAAGGTAAAATTGGTACCGACGTTGACCCAGCTGACGTTCGATCCCGTCGCGTTGGGATTGGTCTGGTAGAACAGGTTCCAGGTGTCGGTGCCACCAACCGTCGACGACGCCACCTTGGCCCAGCGGAACTGTAAGCTCACCGGGGCGCCGCTGCCGTCGTAGGCGGTAAGCGCGCCGCCCGCCACCGACTCGTCGAGGAAGGCTTGATTGTCCGAACCGATCACCACGCCGGTGCCCGCGGTGCCACCGCCGCCGCGCAGCGCCGTCATCGTTCCGGTGAAGCCGAGCGCGTTCCACGCCGCCGAACTCGACGACGACAATTGGATGTCGTTGGCAAGACCGCTGTTGATAGTAACGACGCCGCTGGCGACGCTCGAGAGGTTCGGCGCAGCGTTGCCGGTCAGACCGTCGATCGCGGTCAGCAAGGTCGAAATGCTGCCGCCGTTGAGGTCCACATAAGCGGTGTTGGGAGCCGAGCCGGCACTGCCGCCAGCGCTGGAATCGTAGAACGCGACCGTCTTGTTGGTGGTGACGCCGCCGGCGGTCGTCTTCACCGTGAGGGTGTCGCTGCCGGTGAAGCCGGCCTGCAGCGAGTCGGTGCCGGTAGCGGATTTCAGCAGCGTGGCACCGGTGATCGGCACCGCCGGGGTCTGGAAGTTGGTCCGCGCCGAGCCGAGGATGCTGGTGTTGGTGTAAGGAGCCGCGGGGGTCCCCAACGGCAGCGGATTCGACACAAAATCGGCAGGACGCAGCAGTTCCGAGCCGAGCACCGACTTGTTGGCCTTGGTGGTCAGTGGATAGTTGGCAAGGTTGGCGCGATAGTCGATCTTGGTGGTCTGCTGCGAAGGCAGGAAGTCGTTCTGAAATTTCAAGATCTGCGGCACGCTGCCGGACGGGTTCCCGGTGGTCGGATCGATCGGCACGCCCTGCAGATAGTAGCCGGCGCCGTTCACCAGATAGCCGTTCTTGTCGAGCGAGAAGTCGCCGCGGCGGGTGAAGTTGTTGACGCCGGCGAAGATCGGGCTGTTATCGGTGAAGGAGGCTGGCTTCTGCACGACGAAGAAGCCGTCGCCGTTGATCGCCATATAGGTTCCCACCGCAGCCGATTGGACCGAACCGGTCAGCGTGTTGGTCGAGCGCGATTCTGCATTCACCGAACCGGCGAGCTGGGCGTTGTTGCCGGTCTGCGGGATCAGGTCGAGGAACGAGGTGTCGATCCGCTTGAAGGCGGTGGTCTGCGAGTTGGCGATGTTTCCGGAGATGTTCTCCAGCGCATAGGAGTTGGCGCGGAGGCCCGCAACCGAAGTGGTGAGAGCGCCGAAAATACCCATTACTGACTTCTCCCGTTGCGACCGTCTGCGTCGGCTGTTGACTGCGAGATTCCACACGATCTCCCGCAAGCCTCGTGCCAACAGTAAAAAGCACTTTATTTCAATAACTTGACTACCAGATCGAGACCGTCTGGCCGGGGCGGATTTGCCGGGTCGGGCAACAATTGCCGGGATTGGCGAGCGAAATGGGCCCCTATTCCGATGCCACGGAACCAAATCTGGGCCGGCGCGTTTGCGATCGGACAGCAAGGGGTTGATCGGGGGATCACTTGGCTGCTGAAGACATGCCGGGTGGGCGACCGGGCCGCGGCGAAGCCGGAATAGACAGCCTCTTTCTCGGGCGCGGCGAGCTCGCATCGCTGATGCGCGCGCACGATTGGGCATCGACCCCGATTGGACCGCCGGAGAGCTGGCCGCAGGCGCTGAAGACCGCCGTCCGCATCATGCTCACCTCGCAGCAGCCGATCTGGATCGGCTGGGGCGAAGAGCTCACCTATCTGTACAACGACCCCTACAAGTCGATCATCGGCGGCAAGCACCCGTGGGCACTCGGCCGCCCGATCTCGGAAGTCTGGTCGGAGATCTGGGAAGACATCGCCCCGCTGCTCGCCAAGGCCACCAGCGGCAACGAGGGCACTTACGTCGAAGCCCAGCTCCTGATCATGGAGCGTAACGGCTTTCCCGAGGAGACCTACTACACCTTCTCCTACAGCCCGATCCCGACCGACGACGGCTCGCCGGGAGGCATCTTCTGCGCCAACACCGACGATACCCAGCGTGTCATCACCGAACGGCAATTGTCGCTGCTGCGCGACCTCGCCGCCAGCGCCGCGGAATCCCGCAGCGTCGGCCAGGCTTGCGAACGCAGCGCGGCCGCGCTCGCCAATGATTCCCGCGACCTGCCATTCGCGCTGATCTATCTGGTCGACCCGAGCGGCGGCCGCGCCGAGCTCTCCGCTTCGCCGGGGTTCGATGGTCCTCACCCGGCAGTAAGGCAGTCATTGCCGCTCGCCGGCGGCGACGATCCGTGGCCGGTCGCCGAAGCCTGCCGCCTCAATGCACCGGTTCTGGTGCAGGATCTCGACGGCCGTTTCGGCGTCGCGTTTCCGACCGGTGGCTGGCGCCAGCCACCGACCCGGGCGGTGGTGCTGCCGATCCCGGCAAGCGGCGATACCGGCCGCTCCGGCTTCCTGGTCGCCGGGCTCAACCCGTTCCGACTGTACGACACCGCCTATCAGGACTTCCTCGCCCTGGTCGCCGGCCAGATCGCGGCGGCTATCACCAACGCCGACGCCTATCAGGAGGAGCGCCGGCGCGCCGAGGCGCTGGCCGAGATCGATCGCGCCAAGACTGCGTTTTTCTCCAATGTCAGCCACGAATTCCGCACGCCGCTGACGCTGATGCTGAGCCCGCTGGAAGAAGCACTCGGCCGCGACGGCATACCGGACGAGCAACGGTCGCTGCTCGGGATCGCTCACCGCAACGGCCTGCGGCTTCTGAAGCTGGTCAACACCCTGCTCGATTTCGCCCGGATCGAAGCCGGCCGCGTTACCGCCCATTTCACCCCGGTGGAACTATCGTCGTTCACGGCCGAACTGGCGTCGAATTTCCGCTCCGCGCTCGACCGCGCCGGCCTGCGCTTAGTGATCGATGCGCCGCCGTTGCCGCAGCCGGTCTATGTCGACCGCGACATGTGGGAGAAGATCGTCCTCAACCTGCTGTCGAATGCGTTCAAATTCACCTTCGACGGCGAGATCACAGTCCGCGTCGGTCCCGATCCAGACGGAACGCACGCGGTGATCGAAGTCAGCGACACCGGTACCGGCATTCCGGACAGCGAAATCCCGCATCTGTTCGAGCGGTTCCGGCGGGTCGAAGGCGCGCGCGGCCGTTCCATCGAAGGCAGCGGCATCGGGTTGGCGCTGGTGCAGGAGTTGATCAAGCTGCACAGCGGGTCGATCAGTGTCGCGAGCGAGGTCGGTCGCGGCTCGACCTTCCGCATCACGCTACCGTTTGGTTCCGCTCACCTCCCCACCGAACGGCCAGGGCATGCGGCGCTGCAGGTTTCGACCAATGTCCGAGCCCAGGCCTATCTCGACGAGGCGATCGGATGGCTCGACGATGGCGGCGAGGGCGATCGCCCCCCGGCTTCAGGCGCGCAGGATCTCGGCTCCGTCACCGCACCTCCGAGCGGTCGTCCATACATCCTGCTGGCCGACGACAACCAGGACATGCGCGACTACGTCGCCCGACTCCTCGGCGACGCCTACGATGTCGAAGCGGTCGGCGACGGCGCCGCTGCGCTCGAAGCGGTAAAGAAGCGTCGGCCGGATCTGGTGCTCAGCGACGTGATGATGCCGCGGCTCGATGGCTTCGGCCTGCTGAAAGCGCTCCGCGGCGACTCTGCGCTTGCCGATCTGCCGGTCATCTTCCTGTCCGCCCGCGCCGGCGAAGAAGCCCGGCTGGAAGGATTGGAGGCCGGCGCCGACGATTATCTCAGCAAACCGTTCAGCGCCCGCGAACTGCTGACTCGCGTCCGCGCCAATCTCGACACCGCGGCGATCCGGCGATCGGCGCTGCGCAACGAACACACGCTGCGGCAGGAGGCGCAGGAGGCCCGCGAGCACGCCGAGGGCATTCTGGCCTCGATCAGCGACGGCTTCATCGCGCTCGACGAGGCGTACCGCTTCACTTACGTCAACGCTGCCGCCGAACGGCTGATTCAGAGAACTGCCGACGATCTGATCGGCAAGGTGTATTGGGACGTCTACCCGATGATGCTCGGCACCGAGATCGAGCGGGCCTATTGCCGCGCGATGACCGAGCGGGTCGCGGGCGAATTCGAAAGCTATCATCCGCCGAGCAAGCGCTGGTTCGAGCTGCGGGTGGCGCCGACCAACGGCAACAGCATCTCGGTGTATTTCCGCGACATCACCGAGAAGAAGAAGGTCGAAGCGGCGCTGCGCGACATCAACGAGCGGCTCGAGGAGCAGGTCGCGGAGCGCACCGCCGAGCTGCAGAAGAAGGAAGCGCGACTGCGCACCATCTTCGCGGCAAGCTATACCTATCAGGCACTGCTCGACGTCGACGGCGTAGTGCTCGACGCCAATCGCACCGCGCTGGCGGGCGTCGGCGCCGAGCTCGACCAGGTCGTCGGTAAGCCGCTCTGGGACACGCCGTGGATCGGCAGGACGCCAGGACTGCCGGACATGATCCGCGGCGATATCGCCGCAGTAGCGGCCGGCGAAACCGTGCGCCGCGAGCTCCACATTAACCTGCCGGCGAGCGGGTGGCGCTGGTTCGATCTGCAAATGCGCCCGGTTCAGGACCCGGAAGGCAAGGTGATCGCGATTGTCCCCGAAGCGGTCGACATCACCGAGCGGCGCAAAGCCGAGGAGGCATTCCGGCAGGCGCAGAAGATGGAGGCGATCGGCCAGCTCACCGGCGGCGTCGCGCACGACTTCAACAACATGCTCACAGTAATCCGCTCCTCCGCAGATCTGCTCCGCCGCCGCGAGCTGCCCCCCGAGCGGATCCGGCGCTACGTCGACGCGATCTCCGACACTGCCGATCGTGCCGCCAAGCTGACCGGCCAGCTCCTCACCTTTGCGCGCCGCCACGCCCAGAACCGCGAAGTGTTCGACGCCGCAGCGCATATCGAGCACGTCTCCGACATGCTGAAGACCGCCCTCGGCTCGCGCGCGGTATTCCGTCTCGACATCGCCGAGCGGCCGCTACCGGTCGAAGCCGACACCAATCAGTTCGACGCGGCACTGGTCAATCTTGTGGCCAATTCCCGCGACGCGATGGACGGTCACGGCACCCTCACCGTCTCGGTGACACGCTCCGCCACGACGCCGCAGGAAGCCGCAGGAGGTCACCTCGGCTTCGTCGAAGTATCGATCGCCGATACCGGCTGCGGCATTCCGCGCGATCAGATCGAACGGATCTTCGAGCCGTTTTTCACAACCAAGGACATCGGGCGCGGCACCGGCCTCGGGCTGTCGCAAGTCTATGGCTTCGTCCAGCAGTCCGGCGGCAGTATCGATGTCGACAGCGCGATTGGCCGCGGCACCACGATCACGCTGCGGTTGCCGCTCAGCGACAAGCCGATCCAGCGCCGCAACGGCAACGCCGCCAATGCGATCGACGCCCGGCAACGTGGCTGCATCCTGGTGGTCGAGGACAATGCCGAGGTCGGCGAGTTCTCGACCCAGTTGCTGCACGACCTCGGCTACCAGACCGTGCTGGCATCCTCCGGCGAGCAGGCGCTGGCGTTACTCGGTGACGATGCCAAACGCTTCGACCTGGTGCTCAGCGATGTGGCGATGCCGGGAATGGACGGCGTGACGCTGGGCCGCGAAATCAAAAAGCGATTGCCGGAGCTGCCGGTCGTGCTGAATTCCGGCTACGCTCATATGCTGGCCGACGAGGACCACGGCTTCGACCTGCTGCACAAGCCGTATTCGGTCGAAGATCTGTCGAAAGCCCTGCGCAAGGCGATGACGGAACGGGCCTGACTCTGTTCCGTCTTGCGGAACCGGCAAATGCAGGGCAGATGCAGCGTTCGCGCCAATGTGATCGCAAGCTCGCCGAGCCTGCGGTTTCGCATTGAGGCAGATCATTTTTCAGGACATTCAAGCGTGGCATCGAGGCCCTCATTCCGGCCCGAGCATGTCTGTCCGCGAGCGTAGCCCAAGAGCGTACCATGACCGAGATCGAGATCGCCCAGCAGGTGTTGTCCTGCCTGCATCAGACCGAAACCGCCGAACCGGATTCGGCTGTGTCGTCACTGAAGCGACTGATCAGCTACATCCACGGCGCCGGCAACGTGCATTCCTGTGAAATCGACGAGGCTCGGTCCTCGACCTTCATGGCAATCTGCGAATACGCCAAGGCCCTGCATCGCGGCCTGCCCGCTGACGGCCTCCGCCCCGCCGCGATCGACGCCGCCGAAAAATGGCGGTCGCTGGCTGGCTGAGCCACCGACCGATTCTTCCGAGCTGAATCCCGACTGCTACTTGCTGCAGGCTTTGGGCGCGACGAAGCGGTAGAAATACTCTTTGGTCTTGCCGTTGTGAGTGCGGAGCACCGGCACGTCGATGCGCTTTTCGTCCGACATTGCCATGTCCGGATAGGCTGCGTGGAAATGCGCCGGCACCTGCGGCAGCGTGTAGACGAGCACTGCGCCCTTGTCTTCCAGCTTGCGCGGATCGAACCAGCGGGTCGCCGGAATGAAGTGAACGGTGATCGAGTCGCCCTCCGGCCCAGCCGCAATGCCGATCCCGTACACGGTCTGACGGTCGCCGAGGAAATAGCCCGGACCGCAAGCGTACTGGCTACGCCAATCGTTCATGATCAGACGCGCCGCATCGGCGGTCGGTTCCTGCAGCCCGCTGTGCGAAGCGGGGCCGAGATAGGCGATCATCACCGCGGCTGTGAGCACGCCGTACAGCCCCGCCAGCGTCCAGCCGGTCTGCCGCTCGCAGGTCTCACGCCGCGTCTCGTTCCAGCGCAGCAGCGGCGCCAGCGCCGGCACCGCGAGCAGCGAGAATGGCGCGCCGTAGCGGGCGATGTATTCCAAGCCCAGCACCACGATCATGCCGAGCAGGGTCAGCATCATGGCGATGTTGACGATCACCAGGAACTTCAACTCGTCGCTGCCGTCCGCGAACCGCGGCACGCGCACCAGGATCATCCGGCGGACGCTCGACACCGCGACGATCACCGCGCCCGGCAGCAGCATCGGCAGATAGCCGGCGACGAGCAGCCAGATGCGCCGTGCGGTGTCGCCGATCGAACCGAAGCCGGTGAAGTGGCGCTCGCCATAGGCGATGGTGCTGCCGAATTTCAGCGCGGCGATGACGTGCGGCAGCACCAGCACGGTGGCGACCAGCATCGCCACATACAGCCCAGGACGCGCGAGGCAGCGGCGAAACGACGGCAGCGCGACGACGCCGATCGTCATCGCCAGAAACAACACCGCCGCGTTGTATTTGGTCAGCGCCGCGACCGCGGCCCATACCCCGAGCAGTATCCAGTCCAGCCAGCGGTTGTGCTGCCGGGCGCGCAGGAAGTGATAGACCACCGCCGGCCACGAGGTGAGCTGCAGGATGTCGGCGTTGAGCGCCCAGGATAGCGGCGCGAACACGGCGTAGAACGAGGTGCCGGCGAGCACGACGAGGTAGATCGCCATCGTCCGTTCCACCAGCAGTCGCAGGATCGCGTAGAGATACGCGAATCCGATCACCATCAGCACCTGATTGGCGGCGACGATTGCGGTGCCGGACGGCCCGAACAGGCGATCGACGACGCCACCGGCCCACACCATCATCGGCGGATGCACCGGCGTGATCAGCGGGAAGTGACGCCCCCAGGCGACCAGCTCGCGGGTGTCATACAGCGGTGTCGGAAATACGATCGCCGCGAGCAGAACGGGAAGGATGATCGCCGCGGCGAGAATGGCCAGCAGGCTACGGGAGCCCCCTGGCTGCGACACTACAGGTTGCATCAGGGCCGGCCGCCACGTTTCTGAACATTAATGTGCGGGCGATATGCGGGTGCCGCGCATTGTTGTCAACCGAGGCAGCGGACTTGCCAACGAGTGCCGCAGAATTTGAGACGCGGAAGCAACCCTTTTGAGCGTTCGTCACATCGTGACGCCCGCTCTCGTCGGCGTCAGCTCGGGTTCGGCGTCGCAGGGTGGAAGTTGAGCGCATAGCCGTCCATGCAGTAGCGCAACCCGGTCGGCTTGGGCCCGTCATCGAACACATGACCAAGATGGCCGCCGCAGCGGCGGCAGTGCACTTCGGTGCGAGTCATGCCGAGCGTGCTGTCGGTACGCTCGCCGACCGCGTTCGGCAGCGGTTGCCAGAAGCTCGGCCAGCCGGTGCCGCTGTCGAACTTGGTCTCCGACGAGAACAACGGCAGATCGCAGCCGGCGCAGGCGAATGTGCCCTTGCGATGCTCCTTGAGCAGCGGGCTGGAGAACGGCCGCTCCGTGCCTTCTTCGCGCAGGATGTGATACTGCATCGGCGTGAGCTGCTTGCGCCATTCCTCCGGCGTCTTCTCGATCTCGAACTTCTCGGCCGCACGGGCGGCATCCGGCCGCAACCAGCGGAAGCCGAACACGGCAGCGAGGGCGGCGGAAGCGAGCAGCATGCGGCGATCGATCATTGTGGTGTTCCCTGCGTAACGGGCGCGGGCGCCCCGGCGGCACTCCCGTCAGTTACGCAGCGACCGCACTTTAGGTTACACCGGCGGCAGTTCCGTCCGCTCACATTGTCGCGAGCGCGAGACGGCCGGCTATTCGGGGGGCGGCGGAACGGGACGGCGCATTGCAGCATTGGACCGCTCCGCGGCGCGCAGAAGTTCGACGCGCGCGCGGCGCGCCTCCCGCTTGATCTCTGCCTGTTCGGTCTTGATCCGGGTGCGTGCACTGGCGCGCTCCCGATATCGTGCCAGCGCGCCAGCGGCGAGCGCTCCCTCGCGCGCTGCCAAGTACACACCCTGCCCGACGATGCGGCCAATCCTCCCGCCGGCCCACACCAGATCGAACGGCGCAAACAGCTTCCAGCGCTCATCAGCATGGGTCAGGCCGCGGGCGATCAGCCGGGCGGCGATCGCCGTGGTGGCAAGTCCGTTTCGGCCGAATCCACTGGCAACCCACAGGCCGGGCCGCAACTCGCCGATCTGCGGCATGCCGTGCACGGTGACGCCGACCGCGGCGCTGAAGCTGCGGTCGATCGCGACCTCGCCGAGCTGGGGAAACACGTTGCGAATCCGGCGCCGGACGATCCCTTCCAGACGCGCGGGTGCGACTTCGAAGGTGGTCTCGCCGCTCGCCCACAGCAGCCGGTCGCCGCCGACGATACGGTAGTGGTCGACGCCGTCGGTATCGGCGATCGAACCGGTGAAGCCGATCGCCTCGGGCAGCCGGTCACCGAGCGGCGCCGTCAGCGCCGCGGCGCGCCACACCGGCAGCAAGGTCTCAGCAACACGCCGCGACGGCGTCCCCAAATGCACGCTGCCGGCCAGAACGATGTCGGAGGCCCGCAGACGGGCGGTGGGCGTGAAGATCCGCTTGCGTATGCCGGAAAAGTCGATCTCGACGGCGGGCGTCTCCTCGAAGACCCGGGCGCCTGCCCGCCGCGCCAGCCGCTCCAGCCCGCGCAAATAACCGCGGCCATCGATCTGGAAGGCGGTCGGATAATAGATGCCATGGAAATAGCGGTCGGTCCGCAGCACGTCGCGAACCTTGTCGGTGGCCCAGCCTTCGACTTCGGAGCCGAAATCGACGCCGAGTGTCTGCAGCCGCGCCACCAGCCGGTCTCCGATATCGATGTTGGAGACTTCCAGCGCGCCGTCCGACAGCCCGACGTCAGCCACCGCCTCGTCAGAGGCGCGGGCGCGAACGATCTCCATGCCCTCGCGCGTCAGCCCCCACAGCGCGCTGGCATGATCGAGCCCGACGCGTTCGATCAGGTCGGGGATCGGCACACCGTAGCCCGGCATCACCGTGCCGAGATTGTGCCCTGACGCACCCCAACCGATCCGACCGCTCTCCAGAACTGCGACGCTGAGACCGGCTTGCGCGGCTTCCAACGCCACCGACAGACCGGCCAGCCCGGCCCCGATCACGCACAGATCGACATCGAGGTCGAACTTTAGGCGCGCGTGCGGTTCCGTGTCCGTTTCGGCGGTGAAACCCGGTCCATTGGTCGCACTTGTCGGGAGCGAATCCATGCCGTTTCCTAAAGAGCGCATCCGCAAGCAGGGGTTACGATTTTGCGAGATACGCGTTCAATACGGACAGCGCAGGCGGTTGTCACCTTGTCCTCGCCGCCGGTCTCGATTAATCCGCAAGCTCCGCCCGCTGGAAACAACTCATGCGCCGTCTGATTCTGCTGCGACACGCCAAAACCGAGAGGGACGCGCCGAGCGGCAAGGATCACGATCGCCGCCTGGAAGACAGGGGCCGCAGCGACGCCGCGGAGATCGCCGCGTGGCTCGCCGCCGAACATCTGGTCCCGGACCAAGTGCTGATCTCGACCGCCACTCGCACCAGGCAGACCTGGGACGTGTTGTCCGAGCTGTTTCCGGCGAGCACCGCGCCGCAGGTCGAGTACCTGCCGGAGCTGTACAGCGCGAGCGCCTCTCAACTGCTGCAAGCGATCCACGAAGTCTCGGCCGGCATCAACCGGCTGATGCTGATCGGGCACAATCCAGGCCTGCACGAATTGGCGCTGGCGCTGACCTGCACCTGCAACGAGGCGCAGCGGCGACAGATCTCCGGCAGCATGCCGACCTCCGCGGTGGCGGTGATCGATTTCCCGATCGCCGACTGGGCCGATGCCTCGTTCGGAACCGGCAAGCTGCAGCATTTCGTCAGCCCAAAGGTGTTGCGCGAGGCGAGCTGACGGAGGACGATGACGCCGCCCCTCCGGTGACCAAGAGGTACCGGCGATGTTCAAGTCCATCCTCGTGCCGATTGATCTGGTCGAGACCGCACTGGCGCAGCCTGCGATCGCGACTGCGGCGAAATTAGCCGACAGTTACGACGGCAAAGTGCGCCTTCTGCACGTTCTGGCGATCACGCCAGTGATGCTGGCCGAGTACGTCCCTGCGGATTTCGACGACCAGCAACGGGAGGCGGTCGAAGCGGCATTGGCGGAGATCGCACGCAATTCCGGCATCCCGCCGCAGCGTCTGTCGACCAGCGTGCGCCAGGGCGGCATCTATCACGAGATCCTCGAAGAGGTCGCGGCGATCAGCGCCGACCTGATCGTAATGAGTTCGCACCGGCCGGCGATGCGCAGCTACTTCCTCGGCTCCAATGCCGGCCACGTCGTGCGCTACGCACCCTGTTCGGTACTGGTGGTGAGGGAGGGCACATAGCCCAACGCCGAGCGATACAGAACCGCTTTACGGCAGCAGATCCCGCGGCACGTCGTCGAAAGTGTAACGACGCGGGCGGTTGCGGCGGATGAAGCCGCCGATCTGCCAGCCGAACAGCAGCGCGAAGCCGGCCAGAAACAGCGCCCCCGACCACGACCCGACTGCCACCGCGCGGGCGAGCAGCCCGGTCAGCGCTGCGGCGACCAGGGCGATCAGCACCAGAGCAGCGGTGTGAACCGCGGGCGGCAGACCGCCGATCAGGTCGGCACGGCTGCCTGCATCGCGCATCCGGCGGTGCAGGCCGAGCATGAACTCCCGGTACGCCTGATCTTGCGGCGCCATCAGTGCAACGGTCTGCCAAGTGGTCGACAGGATCCGCAGCCGCCCGCCGGAAACGTCTTCGATGTCGGCTCGGTAGCGCCGCGATTGCATCGACACGGGCCGGTAGCTCAGCCGCACTTTGGCGATGGTCGCATAAGGCCACAACCCGGCCTTCGGCCCGATCCGCCAGATTAACCCATCCTCGCCGAGCTCGAACTGCTGCGCCGCACCGATCAACGAGGCCTTGTAGGCATAAGCCGCCCCGGCATCGCCTTGCTCGTCTTGATCGGATCGTGACGTCACCGTCAAAGCCTCCCTGCCGTCCGCCGTCATTGCCGGAGCCGGAGCGGCGGCGCAATGCGGCGTTCCGCCCGCGCATCGCGGCCCGCCCCCGGCAACTTGTGGGCCGGAACGCGGTTTCCTACAATCCGAGCTTCGCACGGACCCCCGCTATGCCCGAATCCAAAGCCGTTCCTTACCCCCGCCACCTGATCCTGGGCGGCGCCCTGATGTCAGGCCTGCTGCTGGCGCTGGCGCTGCATATGCTCGGCCAGCGCATCGGGCTCGATCTCGGCGGGCTGTGGCGCAACGATTCCGGCAGCTTCATGCCGGCGAGCGCGGCGCTGGCGTGGTGGCTGGTCGCGACCGCCGGGTTCGCCGGCGGTTACTTCACCGCGCGGCTGATGAACCATGCGGTGGCCGGACAAATTCCGCCGCGGCTACGGCAGTTCCTGATCGTCGTGCTGGTCCTGGTACTCGCTGCCGCCGGCCAAGCCGCCTCTGCGCCCTCCGCCGTCCCGACCGCAGCAGGTGTGATCGCAGGGCTGGCGACTCTATTGCTGGGCGCCGCGATGGCGTTCTGCGGCGCTTATTTCGCTTTGCGCAAAGTCTGATCGCTCGCGCGAGTCAGCCCGCTGTTGAAAACACCAAAGGCCGCGCAGTTATCCGCGCGGCCTTTGGCCTCAGCATTTCGTCACACGCTCGTCGCAACCGGCTCAACCGGCCGCGCGAAGATTGATCTGGCTCTCGGCGAGCGTGTTGAGCTTCTTGTCGGTGGCCTTCTCTTCGTCGAGCGTCTTCTGCAGCACCGCCGCGCAATCGTTGCGGCCGAGCAGCTTCGCCCATGAGACCAGGCTGCCGTAGCGAACGATTTCGTAGTGCTCGACCGCCTGAGCTGCATTGATCAATGCGGCGTCGAGCACCTTCTTGTCGTCGACCTCACCGGCGGTCTCGTCGGCCTCCTCGATGATGCCGTCGATCGCCGGACAATCGACCGCCTTCGGCCGAACGCCGTGCATTTCGAACACCTGCTCGAGCCGCCTCACATGGCCCTTGGTTTCGTCCAGATGGCTCAGGAACCCCTGCTTCAGCATCGGATCCGTGGCCTTGTCGGCCATCTTCGGGATCGCCTTCAGGAGCTGCTTTTCGGCGTAGTAGATATCCTGCAATTGGTGCACGAACAGATCGTCCATCGTCTTGATGTCTTTGGTGAAAAGTCCCATCGCGGTTCCTCTTTTGGTTGGCCGGAGGGAGGTCGGACAGCGATCCGCCCGGCGCTCTTCCACGGCAGTCGGGGCGTTAACCAGCGGCGGCGATCGCCGTTCCGCGGTTCCATGAGTGATGACGTCGCGATGGCGTCAGGCGCCTGCGCGCCCTATATCCGGGCTCGGCGAGCACGGGTGCCCCCGACAGGGTGCGGCCATGCAGCCGCCGGACGGCTGGTTTGTGCCACGTCAAAGGCGCTGACCGCCGACCGTCCCATGGATGCGCGATCCGCACGCGACAGTACGGCGGATTGCACGACGGGCCCTTTATGCCCTAAGGAATTGCGTGGATGAGTAAGTCGAACGCCGGTAGCAGGGTCGTGCTGCAGGCGGCGTTCGTCGCGTTGCCGCCCCGCCGGGAGGACGAATGCATCGACTGCTGAGCGCGCTGGGGCGTGGCTTCAAGACGTATATCGGCTGGAAACGTGTCGGTATCGTCGCCAGCATCCTGATTATCGGCTTCGCGATTTCGTCGCTGGTCCGCACCCTGAAAGGGGTCGATCACACCGTGATTCTGACCGCGCTGACCGACAAGAGCCCGGCCCAGATCGGGCTGGCGGCGCTGTGCGTGGTCGGTGCGTTCTGCACCCTGACGTTCTACGATTTCTTCGCACTGCGCACGATCGGCAAGTTGCACGTCCCGTACCGCATCGCCGCGATGTCGGCCTTCACCTCCTACGTGATCGGCCACAACCTCGGCGCCACTGTGTTCACTGGCGGCGCGATCCGGTTCCGAATCTATTCCGACTACGGCCTGTCGGCGATCGACGTCGCCAAGATCTGCTTCATCTCAGGCCTGACATTCTGGCTCGGCAACCTGTTCGTGCTCGGCATCGGCATGATCTGGCATCCGGCGGCGGCGAGCGCGATGGACCTGCTGCCCGACGAGATCAACCGGCTGATCGGCGTCGCTTGCCTGGCCGGCATCGCCGCCTATTTCGTCTGGCTGGCGACCGGAAAGAAGCGGCGCGAGCTCGGCCAGAACGGCTGGAAGGTGGTGCTGCCGTCGGCCAAGCTGACGCTGGTGCAGGTGCTGATCGGTGTGGTCGATCTCGGCTTCTGCGCGCTGGCGATGTACCTGCTGATGCCGTCGGAGCCTTATATCGACTACGTTTCCCTGGCGGTGGTGTTCATCCTCGCCACGCTGCTCGGCTTCGCCAGCCATGCGCCGGGCAGTCTCGGCGTGTTCGACGCCGCGATGCTGGTGGCGCTGCCGATGTTCGCCCGCGAGGACGTGATCGCCACGCTGCTTATCTATCGCGTGCTGTATTTCCTGCTGCCGTTCGGGGTGGCGATCTCGATCATGGGCATCCGCGAGATCTGGCTGAGCGTAATCAAGCCGTGGCGGGAGCGCCGCAACGGCTGCGATGGCCACCCGGCCACCACCGCGCCGGCCGCAGCGCCGGTCAGGACACAGGTCGGACAATCTCTGCACCGCTCCCCCAAACTCTGATCAAGAGATTCCTTCCTCGCCGCGGTCGGCCCCATATTTTAGCCTCAACCGCAGCGTCAATGGCCGCAATCCTTGTTGGCCGCGTGGTGACATGTCCCGTTCCCGATCTTTGGCGTTGTTGTTGCTGCTGACCGGCGCGGCAGGCGCCTGGTCGCTCCCCGCGTTCGCTCAGTTTTCGCTGTTCGGAGGCTCGAGCAGTCCCGAACAGGCCGCCCCCGCCGCTGCGCCGCCCGCAGCAGCGCCACCCACAGCGACACCACCGGTGACAGCGCAAGCTCCCGCGGCGCCGCCGGCAGTCGCCCCGCCGGTTGCGGCGGTGCCGGTCACCGACGGCTCGATGCAGATCAGTTGGGAGGTGCGCAATCGCTTCCGGCTGTTCCGGGAGGAACGCGATTTTCGGGAACAGGTCGACGCGTTGAACGGTCTGACCGTGCTGGCTTCGGAGGAGACTCTCGGACGGCAAAGCGAGGGCCGCGGCTGGGCCCGCAACGTCGTCAATCGGCTGTGCATCGACCTCGCCGGCCGGGTCAATGAGCCCTGCACCCGCGACGGCATCAAGGAGAGCTACCTGACGCCGACCGAGCATCCGGTGACGGTGCGGCTGACCGGCGCGATCCCGGTCGGCGCGATCTGCGCCTGGACGTTCGACGACGGCGACGGGCCGCGCAACGCCACCCAGGACTGCGCCGAGCCGATCAATTTCCGCGCCCGCTATGGCAAGCCGACGATCGCCACCGTCGATGTCACCAGCGGCGCCGACGCGCCGCTGCGTGTCACCACACCGATCCAGGTGCGCGATTTCTTCATCGCCGGCCTCGGCGACTCGATCGGCTCGGGCGAAGGCAACCCCGACCGCGCGATTGCACTGTCGGACGAGGGGTTCTGCTTCAAATCCTATCTCGGCAGCGGCACCGGCCAGTTCTACCGACCGAGCCGAGCCGGATTCAAAGGCGGGCGCGCCTGCGAAGCACCCGACACGCTGACGAATTGGCAACGCTATTCGGCGACCTGGTTCAACGCCGCGTGTCACCGCTCGCTATACAGCTACCAGACCCGCACCGCGCTGGCGCTCGCAGTCCGCCATCCGCACATCGCCGTCACCTACCTGCCGCTGGCCTGCACCGGCGCGACCATCACCGACGGCCTGCTCGGCTCGCAGCGAGCGCGGGAGTGCATCCGCACCAAATCCGGGACGACCTGCCCGAGCAGTGTCGACGGTCAGCTCGGCGAATTGCGCGCCGCGCTCACTGCTGCGCATCGCCGCCAGCCGAACCGCAATCTCGACCTGGTGCTGCTGTCGATCGGCGCCAACGACATCAATTTCTCCGGTCTGGTCGCCGACGTCATCGTCGACTCCCCAACCGAGCGAGCGCTGTTCCGGCGCTCCGGGGTGATCGGCTCGGTCGACGAATCGCGGACTGCGCTGGCCCGTACGCTGCCGCGGGATTTCGCCCGGCTACGCGAGGCGCTGAAGCCGATGGTCGCGGATCTGTCGCGGGTGGTCTACGTCGCCTATGCCAATCCGGCGCTGACGAACCGCGGGACGCCCTGCCCCGGCGGTCCGGCCGGGTTCGACATCCACCCCTCGTTCAATGCCGACCCGACCCGGCTCGGCGCGGTGAGTTCGTTCGTCGACAACGAATTCCTGCCGCGGCTGAAGGATCTGGCGCAATGCTCCAACGGGGTGCTGTGCCGCGACCCGTCGTCCGACCGCATGACCTTCGTCGATTCTCATCAGCGGGTGTTCGCCGAGCACGGCTTCTGCGCCCGTGCCGCAACCGACCCGGAATTCGATCGCGCCTGCTTCTCGCAAAGCGGCAACAGCTTCAATCCTGACATCGTCACCGCCGGCAGCTCGCCGATGACCTGCGGCGCCGGCGCGAGCAACTACCGCGCCTATCTGCCGCGCGCGCGCTGGATCCGTGACGCCAACGACAGCTACTTCGCGGCGATGACCTACCCGCAGGGCCTCGCCGCCGCGATCCAGCCGGCCGATATCCACGACGCCACCTGGGGTGTGGTGTCGGCGGTGTACGGCGGTGCGATCCATCCCACTGCCGAAGGTCACGCCGCCATGGCCGACGCCGCGTTGCCGGCAGCCGAATCCGTATTGTCGCTGCAGCCCGGCGGCCCCGACGTCGAGAGCCTGCCGCTGCCGCCACCGCAAGCGCCCGTGCCGAGCGGGAACTGACCACCCGCACAATCTTGGGCGACGACATCGCGTCGCTGCCCGCGCGGCTGTCGTCGCTCTCGTCTGCCTGTCTCTCATCGCCCGGCACAACCCTGACGCTCAATCCAAGAAGCCGTCTCAGCTGGAACGGCTCTATTAGGAACTGAATACCGTCGTCCTTAGCGTGCGCGGCCGGTGGGATCGCTTCTGATCGATCCCACCGCAATCAAGCACGAAGAAACACCCTGGGGACGGCATGTTGAACGAACTGAACGCGCCGCGGGCGGCGGCACTCCCGCTGGCTTGCATATCGATGCTGCTAACCGTTCATGTCGCGCAGGCTCAACAAGCAGGTCCGACAGATCCAGCAATATCGCGCCCGGCCGTCTCCGCCAGTCGCGTATCGCCCGACGCTCAGGCGCTGCCGTCGGTCGTTGTCGATGCACCGCGGCGGCGCGCAGTCGCCCGAACGCAGCGCAAGCCTGCCGCGACGGCGCGGCCGGCCGCGCCACGCGGGCGCGCGACGCGCGGCGATGTCGCCGTAGCCCCGGTGCCGTCGCTCGGCGCCCGGCGCTCGGCCGTTCCGCCCAGCTACGCCGGCGGCCAGGTCGCGCGCGGCGCCCATCTCGGCCTGCTCGGTAACAAAGACTACATGGCGACGCCGTTCAGCCTGACCAGCTACACCGACCAGACCATTCGCGATCAGCAGGCCACCAGCGTCGCCGAAGTGCTGACCAACAGCGATCCATCGGTTCGCGCTTCGATCGGCGCCGGCAATCGATACGACGCACTGACGATTCGCGGCTTCCGCGTCGACAACAGCGATTTCGCATTGAACGGGCTGTACGGTCTGGTGCCGAACTATCGCATCAACCCGGCGCCGATCGCGCGCATCGAGCTGCTGAAAGGTCCAGCCAGCTTCCTGTACGGGATGTCGCCGCGCGGTTCCATCGGCGGCAACGTCAATGTCGTGACCAAGCGAGCCGAAGACGATCCGCTGACCCGCTACACGGCCGGCTATATGTCGGATGCCCGCTTCACCAACAGCCTCGACGTCTCGCGTCGCTACGGCGACCAGAAACAGTGGGGCGTCCGCGCCAACGGTGCGTTCGAAGGCGGATGGCCGACGATCGACGGGCAGTCGATCCGCGACGGCGCCGGCTCGCTCGCCGTCGACTATCGCGGCGAACGGTTCAGATGGTCCGCCGATCTGATCTATCAGGATGATTGGCTCAAGTCCGGCACGCGCGGCTACGGCCCGGTGCCTGGCATTGCCGTGCCGGCGGCACCCGATCCGCGGATCAACCTGTCCCAACCGTTCGACTACTCGCGCGCGCGGAGCGTCACCGGCCTGACCCGCGCGGAGTACGATCTGACGTCCGACGTCACGGTGTTCGGCGCGATCGGCGGCAATTTGTTCGGCTTCGACAAGCGCGAGTCGCCGGGCCCGACGATCCTCAACTCGGCCGGAGATGCGCAGTCGACCTCGACGTTCCAGACCGGCAAGTCCGACGCCGTTTCCGGCGAAGCCGGCGTGAGGTCGCGCTTCACCACCGGGCCGATCGACCATGAAGTCGTGGTCAGCGGTTCCGCGTTGGTACAGACCAGTTGGCTCGGACAGACCCGCTACGGCAATTACCTCACCAACATCTATGCCCCGACCGTACTGCCCGGGCCAGGCACGCCCTTGGCGTACTTCCCGGAGAGCAAAGCCAACAAGCTCGAGCTGCGCAGCGTCGGCGTCGCCGACACGCTGTCGGTCCTGAACGGCGCGGTTCAACTGACGCTCGGCGCGCGCCATCAGCAGGTGGTGTCGGACAACTACGCTCCGATCACCGGCGTCACCAACTCGGCATACGATCAGAGCGCGACCTCGCCGTCGGTGGCTCTGGTGGTGCGGCCGCTGCAGTATCTGTCGCTGTATGCCAGCTACATTGAGGGGCTGTCGCCCGGCCCGACCCCGCCGTCCGGTGCCGCCAACCCCAATCAGGTGTTCGCGCCGTTCAAGAGCAAGCAATACGAGGTCGGCACCAAGCTCGATTTCGGCCGGTTCGGCGCCACCCTGGCGGCGTTCCAGATCAGCCAGCCGAACGGCGTGCTCGATCCGGTCACCAAGCTCTTCGGGCTCGACGGCGAGCAGCGCAACCGCGGCATCGAACTGACGGCGTTCGGCGAGATCGCGACCGGCGTCCGAATTCTCGGCGGCATGACCTGGCTGGACGCCAGGCTCACCCAGACCGCGGGACATCTCAACGACGGCAACCACGCCATCGCGGCACCCGACCTGCAGGGCAATCTCGGCGTCGAATGGGACACGCCGTTCGTGTCCGGCCTCACCGCCACCGCGCGCGCTGTCTACACCAGCAAGGCCTATGTCACGGCCGACAATCTGCAGGATGTGCCGAGCTGGACCACGTTCGACATCGGCGCCCGCTATTTCACCAAGCTCGGCGGCCGGCCGACCACGTTCCGGGCCAGCGTGACCAACATCGCCGACAAACGCTACTGGACCGCCAACCCGTCCGGCTACCTCATCCTCGGCATGCCACGCACGTTGTGGCTGTCGATGACGGTGGACTTCTGAACGCAGCGGCCATCTTCATACACGGCCGCCGCAGATCGGGCAGTCTCACCTCACCGAGCCGGCGCCATCGCGCCGCCCTTGTGTGCCGGCGCCGGGGGAGCCTTGGCCTTGCCGGCGGTCCCGGGGGCAGCGACCGGCTTTCCGGCCTGCGCCGCCTGCATGGCTGCCTGCTCTGGCATAAACTTGGCGACGATCTCCGGATCGAGTTGAGAGATCGCGCTGTCGGGCAGCCTGAACCAATCCTCGTCCTGGCCGAGCGCGGGCGTCATCAGATAGCCGCGCAGCGTCAGGGTTTGGCCATCGGGGCTGACCGTCAGCATCGCCTTCCAAACGTCGCCGTTTCGCGGATCGAGAATGTTGCCGTTCTCATAGACACGGCCCTTCCGCTTCATGTCGCGGATCAGCGAAATGCCCAGGATCGGCTGGTTCTTGCGGTCGTCCTCACATTCGTCGCAGATCGTCAGGTTGGGTTGCCCTGCCTGCGGAAAGCTCTTGGCGACGATCCCCTCATACATGTTGTTGCCGCGATCGAGCATCAGCACCCAGACCACCGGCTTGCCGCCGGGCTTGCCGTTGTCGGTGCGTTGCCAAAGGCCTGCGGCGGTCGGTTCCGCGGCAACCGACGGGGCGGCCGCGGATAGCAACAGCGCGAAAGCCGCGACAGCGGCCCGCGCGACTAATCGGATCGGTCGATGTGTAGTCGGTCGATGTGTGATCATGGCAACACCTGAAACATCGCGATGAGACGACAATATGGCGGATCGATCCGGCAATCCAGTGAGCAGAGCGCGGCGGATCGGGATCGATTTTATGACGTGGCGATGTCCGCCGGCGGTGTAGCAGGGCGCGTGGCGGGAACTCGCTGGGCGGATGTCAGCGCGGCGCCGAGGCAGATCGCAACCGGCAGCCAGAGCAGAATATAGAGATAGCTGAGGTCGCTCGGGATAATCTCATAATCGACGGAGCTCGCTGCCAGAGCGGCCGCGAGCAGCGCCAGCGCCGTCACGTCCCCGGTTCGGCGGAACGCGCGCCAGCCGCTCGCCAACGCGGTGAGCGCCACACCCGCGAGCGCCAGTGCCGCAATCACGCCGCCGCGAACGGCCGCACACATGAAAATGTTGTGACCGTTCATCACCTCGATGCCGTTCGGCAGGGTGACCCGGGGGTCGAAGGCAAGGCCATAGCCGAACCACGGCTTCAGCGTCACCATGTGCAGATACACCGGCCACAGCTCGAACCGGAGACTATCCTTCCGCTGAACCAATTCACCCGCAAGCGGCGTCAGCAACGTCGCGACCGCCGCGATCGCAACGAGCGCCGCAACCGCCGCGGCGATCCGCCAATTGGCCGCGAGCAGCACCGCAACACCGATTCCGGCAAGCGCCGCCATCAAAGATCCCCGGCTGCCCGAGAGCAGCACCGCAGCCAGAAGCACCAACGCAGACACAAACAGCAACATGAACTGCCAGGAGCGCAGTCGGCGCGTCGCCATCATCGCCACCGCTCCGACACACGGCATCGCATACATCAGGCCGACGACGTTGGAGTTGTAGTACAAGCTCAGTCCCTTGGTGCCCTGCAACCGCACCGTCAGCATCTCCGACACCGACCAGTGGCTGAACGAGCCGACATCGCGGATTGCAGCGAGTGCGGCGACCGGCGCGAGCCATAGAAACAACAAGCGAAGAAAGTCGCCGTCGCGGCTGGCGAGATGGGCCACGATGGTGACGAACGCCAGAACCGCTGCGACATAGCGGACGTTTCGCCAGAGCAGCGCGCCCGGCACACCGTCGCCGAGCAGCGACGTGATGATGATCACGGCCAGGAAAGCGGCCGATGCGAGGAAGACGCCGGATTTGACGATCGGCGCGAGGTTACGCAGCGGCAGCGCGGTGATCAGCAGCGTCGGCAGCACAAGAAACCACAGGATGGTCCGCGACAGCCAGATGTTGTGCATCACATACATCAGGCACATCACCAGCACGAACAGCCGCTCCGGCGCTTTGACGGTCAACAGCCACGCTCGGCTCCGGTCGAACACCGAATTCGGCGGCGACGAATGGGCGGTAACAGACACCATGAAACCTCTATCTGGGGTGTGCAGAGGACCCCGTCGCGGCCAGACCGCGCAGCACGCCGGCGAGCCGCGTCGCCGATTGCGTCCAGGTGACAGGGCGATAGCCGGCGCGGATCGCGGCTTCGTGGCGGGCAAGTTGCTCGGGCGCCGCAATCAGGTCAAGGACGGCTTGACGCCAGGCGGCGAAATCGAAGGGGTCGAGGTGGCGTGCGAGGCCGGCGCCCGCCTCCGGGAGTGACGAGGCGTCCGAGGCGAGACAATACTTGCCGAAGGCGAGGCTTTCGGAGACTGGCAGGCCCCAGCCCTCGTAGAACGAAGGATATAGCGTGAACAGGCAGTGCTGATACAACCATGCCAACTCGTCGTCACCGGCACGCGGTAGATGGACGATCGAATGCGCGGTGACCGGATCGTTCGCGATCTGCCACAGCAGGTCGGCACTCCCGAATCCTGGCTGGCCGACGATCACCAGCGTCGGCAGGTTCGGCGTGTTCTGCTCGGTGAGCCGGTGCCAGAGATGGTACAACAGATCGAAATTCTTGCGCGACTGAATGGTCGACACGCTGATCACGAACCGCGCGGCCTGCGCATCGGTCAACGCCTCGGGTCGCCGCGCCGTCTGCGGCGCCGGAATATCGGCGCCAAGATGAACGATCTCGACGTCGCCGCGCATCCCGCCGTGGCGCTGGGCATAGCCGAGAATATCGCGCTTGGTCGCCTCCGAAATCGACACGACGAGGTCTGTTTCCTTGATCAGGAACTGCGCATAGGCGTCGAACTTGGCGACGAAATCGCCGCCGGCGAAGAACTGCGGCGCGACCGCCGGGATGAAGTCCTGGCACAGCGCGGCGACCTTAGTGCCGCGCTCGCGGCGCATCCGGGCGACGGTCGCGAAATCGACCCGCGACCAGTTCTCGCCAGCGAGAAACAGCACTTCGCCGAGAGCGCCTCCGCCGAGCTTCGGCAGCGGCTCGGTCTGGCTGGTCTTGCGCAGCAGCGATGCGGTCGCACCGCGAACCGCGGTCTTGACGCCGCGCTCGACAGACTTGCCGATCGGCTTCAGCACGGCGGCGATCCCACCGCGCGGTTTGGATTTCGGCTTACCGGCCACCGGCTTGCCGCTCAGATCGGGAGGAGACGCGACCACGACGTAGTCGCTTCGCAATGGGTCGTAGCGGCAGAACCGCAGCGCCGGCGCCATTTCGGCCGACAGGGCACGGATGTAGCTCTGTTCGACCCGGAGCGTGCCGTTCATCTGGCCGGTGCGCGCCCGGGCGCTGGTCGAGACGTCCATCCACAGCCAAGGCTGATCGTTTCGGTCGGCGGGCTGGTCCAAGGTGCTGTCCATCTTCGGTGTCCGGCCTGACGGCCGCTGACCGGCGGGTCTAGCGGTTTCGGCTTTACAGCGTCAATGCCGCCGCTTGCATTGCCTCCTCTCCCGCAGTCTAAGTTCCTCCGCCGCCCTCGCTTGGGCGGAGCACAATGAGGAATGGCGTGCCGGCGGAGCAGCCCAAAGTCTCGGTGATCATGCCGGTCCGTGACGGAGAACGCTGGGTCGCCGAGGCGATCCGCAGCGTTCGGGACCAGACATTTGCCGGCTTCGAGCTCCTGGTCATCGACGACGGCTCCACCGACGCAACGCCGGCGATCCTGGCGCAGGTCGCGGCGACCGATCCGCGCATCATCATATTGCGGCAGCCGCGAGACGGCCTCGTCGTCGGCCTCAACCGAGGATTGGCGGCGGCCCGCGCCGCGCTGATCGCCCGGCTCGATGCCGACGACATCGCCCTGCCCGACCGGTTGGCGCAGCAAGTCGATTACATGCAGCGCCACCCCGACGTGGTGCTGCTCGGCGGCTGGGCCACGATCATCGACGAGAACGGGCGGCCGAAGGGCCGCGACATGCGCCCGAGCCCGCAAGCGCTGCGCTCCACGCTGATGAAGAAGAGCCCGTTCATTCATCCGACCGTGATGTTCCGCGCCGAGGCAGCACGCCGGGTCGGCGGCTATCACGCCGCATTCGAGGCTGGCGAAGACTACGATTTCTGGCTGCGGCTCGCCGATATCGGCGAGGTCGCCATTCTGCCGGAATTGTTGATCCGCTATCGCGAGCACGGCGGCAGTGTCACCCGCACGCGACAGCTACGGCAGATTTACTCAGCCCGCCTCGCCAAGCTCGCCGCCTCCGCAAGGCGGGCTGGCATGCCGGACCCATCCGCCGCGCTGATGGCGCCACCGGACTGGCACGATCCCGCTCCCGGACCGTTCGAACGCGACAGCTCGCGACTGTTCCGGATGCTCGAACTGGCCGACCCGACCGCTGCGGCCACAACCCCGCCCTCGGCGATCGACCTCGACGCCATCACCTCGCAGCTCCGAACCCTCACCGCCGGCGAGCGAAAATTCGCCCAGGCCGCAGTGCTGAATCTGCTGCGCGTCAACAAGCTGCCATCCCGGACCGCCAGGTGGTCCGCAGCGCTTCTGCTGCTCAGATCAGGGCCGCTCAAAGCGATTAAGGCGGCGTGGCAGCTTCGAAACCGCTAAACAGGTGACATTCGAGATCCCCCTTTTACAGGTGATCATCGAACAACAGGAATAATCTACCGACCATGAGCAAAATGGCTTTCATCACCGGTATCACCGGACAGGACGGAGCCTATCTGGCCCAGCACCTGATCGAGCAAGGTTATGCGGTTCACGGCCTGCTCCGCCGCAGTGCGTCCGCGGACGGCATGACCAGCCGGTTGAAATGGCTCGGCATCGCCGGCCAAGTGACGCTGCACGACGGCAATCTGACCGACCTGTCCAGCCTGATCCGACTGCTGACGGACCTGCAGCCGAACGAGGTCTATAATCTCGCGGCGCAGTCCTTCGTCAAATCATCCTGGCAGCAGCCGCTGCTGACCGGGACCGTCACCGGTCTTGGCGCCGTGAACGTATTGGAAGCGGTGCGGACCGCCTGCCCCGGCGCACGGTTCTATCAGGCTTCGTCCTCGGAGATGTACGGCCTGATCCAGCAACCGGTGCAAACCGAGACCACACCGTTCTATCCGCGCTCGCCTTACGCCGCTGCGAAGCTCTATGCGCATTGGATGACGATCAACTATCGTGAGAGCTTCGGCATGCACGCCTCCTGCGGCATCCTGTTCAATCACGAGTCGCCGCTGCGCGGCATCGAGTTCGTCACCCGCAAGATCACCGACGGCGTCGCGCGGATCAAACTCGGCCTGCAGACGACGTTGTCGCTCGGCAATCTCGACGCGAAGCGCGATTGGGGCCATGCCCGCGACTACACCCGGGCGATGTGGCTGATGCTGCAGCAGGACGTGCCTGACGACTACGTGATCGCAACCGGCCGCGTGGCCTCGGTACGAGAGTTCTGCGAGATGGCGTTCGGCTGCGTTGGGCTCGATATGAACGACCATGTGGTGGTCGATCCCCGCTATCTGCGCCCCGCCGAAGTCGACTATCTGCACGGCGACGCCTCCAAGGCCAAACACAAGCTCGGCTGGACGTTCGAGACCCCGCTCGAACAGATGGTCGAGGAAATGGTCAGGGCCGATCTCGTCCGGCTGGAGCGGAGCGAACGAAGTTGATGCCGACGCAGCGTGCGCCCTTGCGGCTTCTGGTGACCGGAGCGATCGGCTTCGTCGGGCTCCACCTCGCCGCGGCGATCCGCAGTAGATTCGGCGACCAGGTCGAGATCGTCCCGACCGCACTCCACACTGGGAGCGACCCGGTTCTCGGTGAAGTGGTCGCTCTCGACGTCACCGACGCCGCTGCAGTCACCGGCACCATCGCCGAACTTCAGCCGACCCATGTCGTCAATCTTGCGGCGCTGGCCGCACCGTCAGCGGCCAACGCCGATCCGTCGGCGAGTTGGCGGGTGCATCTCGACGGCCCCCGCAACATCGGACGCGCGATCCTGCAGACCGCGCCCGACTGCGTGCTCGTGCACGTCGGCTCGGGTCTCGCCTATGGGAAGAATCGTCCGCCGATACGCCCGACCACAGAAGACACTGTGCTGGCGCCGACCGACGAATACGGTGCTTCGAAAGCGGCCGCCGACCTCGCACTCGGGGTGTTGATCGCCAAAGGATTGCGCTGCGTCAGGATGCGGCCGTTCAATCACACCGGGCCCGGCCAGACCGACGCGTTCGTGGTGCCGGCGTTCGCGCGGCAGATCGCCCGGATCGAAGCCGGTCTCACGCCGCCGCAGATGCAAGTCGGCAACCTCGACGGTCAGCGCGATTTTCTCGATGTGCGCGACGTCGCAGCCGCCTATGCGGAAGTCATCGCGCGCAGCAACGAGCTCGAAGCCGGATTGATCCTTAACGTCGCGTCCGGCCTGCCGCGCCGGATCGGCGATATGCTGCAGCAGCTATTGTCGATGGCACGCGTTCAGATCGACGTGCAAAACGATCCGAGTCGTGGCCGAACCGACGCCTCGGACGTCATCGTTGGCGACGCCAGCCGGGCGCGATCCGTACTTGACTGGCAACCGACGATCTCGTTCGAGAAAACGCTCGCCGACGTCCTCGATGATCAGCGGGCCACCACTGCCAAAGGCGACAAATAACCGCGCGTGCAAAAAAAGAAGGCGCACCTCGCAGCGCGCCTTCCCTGACTCCATTGTGATACGCGGCCTGCGCGATTAGTTCACGCCGAGTTTCTTCTGCAGATTGGTCGACGACGTCGTGTACTGGAACACGACGCGCTTGTCCGGGTAGACGTACTTGACGGCCTTCTGCGCCATCAGCGCCCCTTCGTGGAAGCCCGAGAGGATCAGCTTCAACTTGCCGGGATAGGTGTTGATGTCGCCGATCGCGAAGATGCCGGGGACGTTGGTTTCGAACGTGCCGGTATCGACTGGGATCAGGTTGTTCTCCAGATCCAGGCCCCAATTGGCGACCGGGCCGAGCTTCATGGTCAGGCCGAAGAACGGCAGCATCGCATCGCACTTGATCTGCGCGGTCGAATTGTCGTTCAGCTTCACCGTGGCGCCGGTAAGCTGGCCGTTGTCGCCCTGCAGCTCGGTGATCTGGCCGATCTTGAGATCGAGCTTGCCGCTGGCGACCAGCTGGCGCATCTGCTCGACCGAATGCGGCGCGCCGCGGAAGTCGTCGCGGCGATGCACCAGCGTCATGCTCTTGGCGATCGGGTTGAGGTTCAGCGTCCAGTCGAGCGCAGAGTCGCCGCCGCCGACGATCAGGATATCCTTGCCGCGGAAGTCTTCCATCTTGCGCACCGCGTAGTGCACGGACTTGCCCTCGTAGGCTTCGACGCCGGGCACCGGCGGACGCTTCGGCAGGAACGAGCCGCCGCCGGCCGCCACGACCAGAACGGTGCATTCGAACACGGTGCCGGCATTGGTGGTGACGCGGAAGCCCGGATCGCCGATCTTCTCGACGTTCTCGACCATCTCGCTGAGATGGAAGGTCGGATTGAACGGCTTGATCTGCTCCATCAGCGCTTCGGTGAGGCCATGGCCGGTGATCATCGGCACACCGGGAATGTCGTAGATCGGCTTCTCCGGATAGAGCTCGGCGCACTGGCCGCCGACCTTGTCGAGAATGTCGACGAGATGCGCTTTGACGTCCAACAGACCCAGTTCGAACACGGCGAATAGTCCGCACGGACCGGCGCCAACAATCAGCACGTCGGTTTTGATCGTTTCGGTCATCTTTGCTTCTTTATGGGTTGAAGATGTTCGGACGCGGACCGTCCGGTCGCGGCCTGTCTAACCAAGGCAGGCGGGGGAGAAAAGCCATAAAAGGCCATTGGTATCTTGTTCTAGCGCAAGATTTGCGTTCAATGGTTCTAAAAAGCCCGGAGAATGGCCCTTGACCGCACGATCCCGTGACCACGCGCTCCCGCAGCTCGCAGACTTCCCGTTCCGTCTGACGGACAACGTCCGCTTCGCCGATCTCGATCCAAATAACCACGTCAACAACGCGGTTTACGCCAGTTATTTCGAGACCGGCCGGGTCACGCTGATGAAGGACCCGAACAACGGACTGATCCCGCCCGGACTATCCTGGGTCATGGTACGGCTCGACATTCACTTCCGCAGCGAACTGCACTGGCCGGGCAAGATCGAGCTCGGGCTCGGCCTGGTCAAACTGGGGCGCACTTCGACGCATTTCGATCAGGTGGTTTTCTCGGAGGGCGTCTGCGTCGCCTCGGCGCGCGCCGTCACCGTGTTGGTCGACGAAACCAGCCGCAAGCCGGCGCCGCTGACCGAGCAGATCATCGCCAATCTGGCGCCGTGGTGGCACCGCGGCGTCGAGCACGATTGATCGAGGCGTCTTGGCCGGATGATAGTTCGAATCGTCCGGCCGCGACGCGCGCGGTCAGGATCAATCGGAGATTGCGACCGCGGCTCACGCGGCGTCGCACAACAGCCTGTGCAACAGCCGCCCGGTGGGTGAGATCTGCTCTGTTCAGGCCTGACGTTCGGGCGTGGTCACGACCAGCCCGTCGAGCTCGCTCGAGACCTTGATCTGGCACGACAGCCGCGAGTTCGGACGCACATCGTAGCCGAAGTCGAGCATGTCTTCTTCCATCGGCGACGGGGCACCGACCTTCTCGCGCCAAGCTTCGTCGACATAGACGTGGCAGGTCGCGCAGGCGCAGGCGCCGCCGCATTCTGCCTCGACGCCGGGGATGGCGTTGCGGATCGCCGCTTCCATCACTGTCGCGCCTTCTTCGACGTCGACAGTACGTGTTTCACCGGTGTGATCAACGAAGTGAATCTTGGCCATGATTGCTCGTCGGACGCTTTGCTCGTTTTATGAATTATGGGCTGACGCGCCAGTCCTATAGCGTCTCGGCCGGCGTTCCGCCAGCCGTCGCGCCGGTCAAAAGCCGGAACCGGTCGGCTTGGCGCGCGCGTCGATCACGGTGCGGACGTGCTCGACCGCAGCTTCGAGCACCATCAGCGGCTCGGCGGCGTCGTCATTGCGGCGCAGCGCATCTTCGACGGCAGCAGCGGCGTCCGCCACCGCGAACGCGCCGATCGCACGCGCCGACCCTTTCAACGTATGCGCGAGCGCAGCAGCATCGGGCGGCCAGGAGGCGAGCAGCGCCATCAGGCTCGCTGCCTGTGCGGTGAACAGCAGCAGCACCTCACGCTCGAGCGCGGGATCGCCCAGCGTCATCTTATACAGATGCGCATCATCGATCGGCTCGAAGTCCGGAACCAGCGGCGGCGATGGCATCCATTCGATCCGTTCGACCTGTAGCGGCACGTTCACCTCGGCACAGAATTGCGGTTTTCCACATCGGAGCAATCCAGGCCGAGGAGCGAACCATGAGTCTAGTTAACGCATTCTTGCCGGTGGCGGTGCACCGTTTTGGGACATCGTCGCAGAGTTGCCGCGCCAATGTCGCTAAAATGCCACCGTTACCGCTCGGCCGCGTAGGATTTTTCCGCTCGCCGAAGGGCTTAGCGGGGGATGCCGTTAACGATGATTAAGAAAGTCTTAATCCGAACCATTTCATTCGCGCGATCCAGCCAATAGGATGTTTCAGGAAGTGGCGGACAAAAGCGCGGTGGGAATGGGGTTCAACTTCGCCGTGCTGGGGGAGCACCGAGGGGCCTGTCTGCGGTCTCCACTGAACCGACGTCCCCGGATGCGTAACAAGGGCGTAAATCAAGATGGCGAACAATCCTAAGAAGATCAAAGATCCGACCGAAGTCGCGCTGTCGGCGATTCAGGAAGCCCTGAACATCCCCGACGCGCCGCCGGCCGGCGACGATCAGGCCGAAGGGCCGAAGGAAAGTGCGTCAATTTCGGACACCGAGCCCAGCCTGCCCGATCTGACGGCCGAGCCTCGGATCGCGCCGCCTGCGCCGAGCTTCGAGCCGGTCGCCGATCGCAGCTTCGCCTCGCGCCCCGCCAACGACGACCGCGAGACCATCGGCCAACTGCTGCAGTCGCTGCAGAAGGGCCGCACCACGCGTAACGTCTACACCCTCGCCACCATCTTCGCCGCGGTCTGGATCGTCGGCGGCATCGCCCTCACCGTCGCCTTCCTCCCCTCGCTGCAGGCGCTGATCGGCCAGGGCAGCGGCGGCACCCTGGCGCTGGCGGGCCTCACCGCCTTGTTCTTCGCGCCGGTGATGCTGTTCTATTTCCTCGCCAGTTTGGCCTGGCGCGGTCAGGAACTGCGGATGATCGCGCAGTCGATGGCGCAGGTCGCAATCCGTTTCTCCGAACCCGAGATCGCCGCCAGCGATTCGGTGGTGACGGTCGGGCAGGCGATCCGACGCGAGGTCGCCGCGATGGGCGACGGCGTCGAGCGTGCGATTGCCCGCGCCAGCGAACTCGAAGCGCTGGTCGCCAATGAAGTGTCGGCGCTGGAACGCGCCTATTCGGACAACGAAGTCCGCATCCGCGCCCTGTTGCAGGACATCGCGCATCAGCGCGACAATCTGGTCGGTCAGGCCGAGCAGGTGCGTAGCGCGATTTCCGGCGTGCAGATCGATCTGCGTCACGACATCGCGCTGATCTCGGATGCGATCGCCAGCCGCGTCGACGAGGTCGCCAAGAGCATCACCAGCGCACTGGAAGAGCGCGGCGCCCACATCACCAGCGCGCTCAGCCACGCCGGCGACAACATGATTCTGGCGCTCGGCGAGCGCGGCGGCGAACTGCTCGACCGCCTCGAAGAAGCCAGCTCCGAGACCACCCGCGCGGTGCTCGACGCCAGCGAACGGCTGACCACCAGCCTCAATTTCAAGACCGGTCACGTCCACGCCGAGTTCGTCGAACTGGCCGATCGCGTCCACGACATGATGAACGAGCGGCTCGACCGCATCACCACCGATTTCGAGCAGCGCTCCTCGACCATCATCGACGGCATTTCGGAGCGTACCGAGCAGGTGCAGGACTCGCTGAAGAACTCCGGCGACTCGCTGCTGCTCGAACTCGAGCTGCGCAGCGGCGATCTGGTCAACAAGATCGACGACGCCGGCCATCGCCTTGCCGATCAGATCCTGACCAGCGGCGACAAGGCGAGCGAAGCGCTCGACGTCACCGTCAACACCCTAGTCGCCAAGGTGGTCAGCCAGACCGAGACCGCCCACGACACGCTCAGCATCCAGATGAGCGCGTTCGACGACCTCGTGAAGCAGCAAGGCACCGAGCTCGCCGAGAAGTTCGCGCGCGACAGCGGTACGCTCGGCGCGCTGATCACCCGCCACATCTCCGAATTCGACCGCACCGTAAAGACGTTCGGCGGCGAGATCGTCGAGCGGATGGGTCAGCGCACCCTGGACATCAACGAGACCCTGAAGAGCTACGTCGACAGCTTCGATCAGCGGGTGACCACCAGCTCCGGCGAGATCACCGCGCGGCTGGACGATCGTCTGCACCAGTTCGAGAGCCTGTTCGACACCCGCGTCGGCAGCATCGACGGCGCGATCGACACCCGCCTCAAGGCGCTGGACGACACCGTCGGCAACCATCTCAACTCGCTCGAACGCATCCTCGACACCCGCACCGACGCGGTCACCGGCAATATCGACGGCCGGATCGAGAAGCTCGCCTCGGCGCTGTCGACCGGCGCCGCCACTGCGGTGGAAGCGATCGACTCGCGGATCATGCAGCTCAGCACCACTCTGTCGACCGGTACCTCGAGCGCAGCGGACGTCATCGACGGCCGGATCGCGACGCTGACCACCACGCTGTCGACCGGCGCGGCGAACGCCGCCGAAGTGATCGACGACCGCATCACCACCCTCACCACGACGCTGTCGACCGGTGCGGTGCAGGCGATCGAAGCGATCGACTCGCGGCTGACCCACCTCACCCACTCGCTCACCGACGGCACCGCGCAGGCGATCGACGCGATCGACCGCCGCATCGGCGCGGTCACGGAAACGATCGACGGCCGCACCGCCAATCTCAGCGCCACCGTCAGCGCCCGCTTCCAGGAAATCCACGACGGCCTAGAGAACCGCGTCACCGCGGTGATCAACGACGTCGACGTCCGGGTGACGCAATTCGAGGACCTGCTCGGCTCGCGCATCGAAGCGGTGGCGGGCCGGTTCGAAACCAGCGGCCGCGAAGCCAGCGAGATGCTGATGGCGCGCGCCGAAGAGCTGTCGCTCGGCATCAAGACCAACGTCGCCGACGCCGAACGCACCCTGACCAGCCTCGTGGTCGGCACCACCGAGACGATCCGCAGCAACACTCAGACGGCGCGGGAATCGATGCTGTCGGTGTCGAGCGATGTCGCCGCTCAGTTGCAGGTGACCTCGGCCGAGATCGAACGCGCCCTCACCTCGGTCGGCACCACGGCTGCTACCACGGTGGTGTCGAGCGCGACCGAAGCCCAGGTCAAGCTGACGATGATCTCCAGCGAGGCTGCGATGCAGTTCCGTTCGGTGTCGGAAGACATCGAGCGCACGCTGTCGGCCGCCGGCACTGCGACCGCCGCGACCGTGCTGGCCGGCGCCCGTGAGGCACAGACCACGCTGGTCTCGACCTCCACCGACGTCACCAACCAGGTGAAGTCGCTGGCGTCCGATATCGAGCGCACCCTTACCGAGGTCGGCGGCAGCGCCGCGGCTTCGCTGCTCGGCAGCGCCCGCGAAGCGCAGAGCACGCTCGCCACCACCTCGACCGAAATCGCCGCCCAGGTGAAGTCGCTGGCCTCGGAGATCGAGCGCACGCTGACCGATACCGGCGGCAGCACCGCAGCTTCGGTGCTCGGCAGCGCCCGCGAGGCGCAGACCGCTCTGACCACCACCTCCACCGACGTCGCCAATCATGTGCGATCGCTGGTATCCGACATCGAACGTACCCTGACCGGCGCCGGCGACACCACCTCGGCCTCGGTGCTGGCGAGCGCTCGCGAAGCGCACGCCACGCTGGTGTCGGCGTCGTCCGAAGTCACCGGTCAGATCCGTTCGCTGTCCACCGACATCGAGCGCACGCTGTACGCAGCCGGCAACGCCACTGCCGAAGCGGTTCTCGGCGGCGCCCGTGCGGCGCAGTCGACCCTGGTCTCGGCCTCGCAAGAGTCGTCGGAAAAGGTCAAGGCGCTCAGCGCCGAGGTGGAGCGCACACTGACCGAAGCCGGCAGCTCGACTGTCAACGCGATCGTCGCCGGCGCCCGGGAGGCCCATTCCACCCTGGTCACCGCCTCGTCGGAAGCCTCCAGCCAAGTCGCGACGCTCACGGCCGACGTCGAACGCCGCCTGTCGGCGGCCGGCGCTAGCACCATCGAGACCATGGTGGCCGGTGCGCGTGAGGCGCAGACCACCCTGGTGGCGACCTCGACCGACACTGCCAACCAGGTCAAGTCGCTGGCCAGCGACATCGAGCGCAGCTTGACCACTGCCGGCAGCGCAACAGCCGGTGCCCTGCTCGCAACTGCGCGCGAAGTGCAAAACACCTTGGTGTCGACCTCGACCGAATCCGCCGACCAGGTTCGCTCGATCGCCGCCGACGTCGAACGCACCCTCGTCGCCGCCGGTCGCAGCACCGCGGACTCGATCCTGGCCGGTGCCCGCGAGGCGCAGACCACGCTCACCACCGCGTCCGACGAAGCCGCCAACCACGTCAAATCGCTGGCGATCGACGTCGAGCGGACGCTGACCAGCGTCGGCGCCGCCACTGCCTCGACCATTCTCGACAGCGCCCGTCAGGTGCAGTCGACTCTGACCGCAAGCTCGGTGGACGCCGCCGGCCAGATCAAGGCGATCTCCGCCGAGATCGAGCACACGCTGTCGACGGTGACGAGCAACACCACCGACCACATCCAGGTCAGCGCCTCGGCGGCGCAATCGACCCTGGTGGCGATGTCGAACGAGGTCAGCGCCAAGATCAAATCGACCTCGGCCGATGTCGAACGTTCGGTGTTCGCAGCCAGCGGCAGCTTCGGTTCGACGATCACTGCCAAGAGCGAGGAGATCGTCGGCTACGTGCAGCAGCAGGCCGAGCGGCTGGCGCAGATCATCGACGGCAAGCGCGGCGTGCTGGTCGAAGCCCTCACCGGCAAGACCAGCCAGCTCACCGTCGAGATCGACCGCGTCACCTCCGATGCGCTGAACGCCATCGAATCCCGCGGCAAGACCTTCTCGAACTCGATCCTGACCAACGGCACCGAGGTCGCCCGCTCGATCACCGGCGCCGGCGATCTGGCCACCAACGCGATCAACAAGTCGCTCAAGGACCTCGACCTAGCGTCGCGGTCGGCGATCGAACAGTCGCGTCAGGTCTCGATCACCGCCGTCACCGAGATGCAGGAGACCAGCAAGATCCTGCGCACCGACACGGTGGCGCTGTTCGAGCGTCTGCGCGAAGGCAACATCCTGCTGCAGGAGGTGCTGACCGGCGCCCACGAGAACCTCAACTCGCTGGAGCGCGCGCTGGTGACCCGGGTCGCCGACTTCGTCACCACCATGAACGAGGTCAATGCCCGCAGCGGCACCGCGACGCGGACGCTGGAAGACCAGCTCACCGGCTTCCACAGCAAGACCGCCAAGGCGCTGGAAGATCTCGGCGCGCTGTCGGCGCAGTTCGAAGCCCATGGCCGCGCACTGGCCGATGCAGCCGATCTGCTCGAGCACAGCAACCGTGCGGCGTCGGGCTCGGTCAACGATCGCAAGGAGGCGCTGGAATCGCTGGTGACCACCATCGATCTGCGCACTGCCGATCTCGATCAGCGGCTCGGCCGGTTCACCAACCTGCTCGATGAATCGCTCGCCGCCGCCGAAGAGCGCGCCCGCGACGTCGCCCGGATCGTCGCCGAAACCGCGGGTGCCGGCTCCGCCAGCATCACGCAGCAGTTCGAAGCGGTGCGCAGCGCCGCCGAACAGGAGCGCCGCCTCACCGTCGAGGCGATGCACCAAGTGTATCAGCAGGGCACCCAGGAAGCCGACGCGCTGTTCAAGCAATCGGCCGATCGCTTCACCTCGATCGTCCAGGGCATCAAGCAGATGGCCTCGGAGATGCACCACGAGCTCGAAGCGACCCGCGAAGAGCTGCGCCGCGGCGTGCTCGAAATCCCGCAGGAAGCCGCCGAGAGCACCTCGCAGATGCGCAAGGTGATCGTCGACCAGATCGAGGCGCTGGCCGAGCTCAACCGTATCGTCGCCCGCCACGGCCGCGGCATGGACGTGGTGACGCCGACCCGCGCCGCCGCCGTCACCACCCGTGAGGCGGAACCGATGCTCGCTACCGCCAGCACGGGCCGGACCGAAGCAGCGGTCGTCGCCCGTCCCGCGCCGCGCGGCCGCGACTCCAGCGCAGCCACGCTGCCGCCGCCGGACCTCGGCCTGCCGGCCGGACCGCGCCGCACCGAAGCGCCGCCGGTCGCACCCAGCAACGCCGACCAGGGCCGTGACGGTTGGCTGTCGGAGCTGCTGAACCGCGCCGACACCAGCACCGAGCGCGAGCCGCCCCGCGGCCGCGCGCAGGCCCAGACCGCGATGAGCGGCAATCCGCTGGAATCGCTGTCGCTCGACATCGGCCGGCTGATGGACCGCAACCTCGCGCTGGAAATGTGGGAGCGCTATCAGCGCGGCGAGGCGAAGTCCTTCACCAAGCGGCTGTACACCCCCGCCGGCCAGAAGGCGTTCGACGAAGTCGCCCGCAAATATCGCAGCGAGCGCAGCTTCAAGCAGACCGTCGACCGCTACATCGCCGAGTTCGAGCGTCTGCTCGACGAGGTGGCCCGCGACGACAACGCCCCGCAGGCGCTGCGCAGCCACCTCTCGTCCGAAACCGGCTTGGTCTACACGCTGCTGGCGCACGCGGCCGGACGGCTGGGGTAAGATAGCGCCCTGCCCGGTCCGGGCAGCGCGATCAAGTAATCGATCCGAAGCGGGGGCCGGTGGCTCCCGCTTTTCGTTTGGCGTTGTGGATGCTGGGCTGCATCGCTATCTCACGACGAGACGCTTTCCAGTTTCCGATCCGCATCAGACCCGAGGACGCACCATGCCTTCCGAACCCCGCTCGCCTCGCCTTGCCGTTCTGATCGATGCGGACAACGCGTCCGCAAAGATTGCGGATGGGCTGTTCGAGGAAATCGCGAAGATCGGCGAAGCCAGTGTTCGCCGGATCTACGGCGACTTCTCCACCCCGCGCTCGAAAGGCTGGGCCGATATTCTGGCGAAACACGCCATCATCCCGCAGCAGCAGTTCGCCTACACCACCGGGAAGAACGCGTCCGACATCACGCTGGTGATCGACGCGATGGACCTGCTTCACAGCGGCCGGTTCGAAGGCTTCTGCCTGGTGTCGTCCGACAGCGACTTCACCCGCCTCGCCTCCCGGATTCGCGAGCAAGGCGTCGATGTGTTCGGCTTCGGCGAACAGAAGACCCCGGAGAGTTTCCGGCAGGCGTGCCGGCGCTTCGTCTACACCGAAAACCTGGTCGCGGGAGCGACCGACAGCAAGGGCACGACGTCGAGCGCAAAACCGCTTCAGCCTCCGGCCGCGGCCACGCCGATCATCGAGCGGGTGATCAAGCAGATGGAAAGCGAAGACGGCTGGGTGTCGCTCGGTGAAGTCGGCAAGCGCCTGTCCAATCTGGCCTCCGACTTCGATCCCAGAACCTTCGGATTCCGCAAGCTGAGCGACCTGGTGCGAAAGACCAACGCGTTCGAGCTGGAGCAGCAGAACGGACACTCGATGCGGATTCGCCTGAAGCCGACCGGCGCACCGGCCGCCAAGACGACGTCCCCGAGAAAGCGCTCCGCGAGACCGGACGCTCGACGAACCGCAGGTGCTGCGACCTGACCATCCGACGAGTTCGCCTGCCAGCAATCGGGATCGGATCGCGCCCTACCTGCTCCTTGCGGACGAGGCGGCAATGACGTTCAGCGGCGATCGGCCGTCTGCTCCTCACTGGCCTCCCGGCTCGCGCCGAGGTCAATGACGTTGTCCATCGGCGTCAGGAACGATCGACGATGAGTAATCGCCAGCACCGTGACGTCGCCGGCAATTGCACGGATATGATCCATGATGTCGCACTCGGTCTCCTCATCGAGGGCGGAGCTGACCTCGTCGAGAAACAACACCGCCGGGGCACCGTACAGCGCGCGCGCGATCGCAATCCTCTGGCGTTCCCCACCGGATAGTTTGAGACCGCGTTCCCCCACCGCCGTATCAAAACCTTCCGGCAGCGATTCGATCAGGTCGAGGATCGCAGCCTTGTTGGCCACATCGCGCAACCGCGCTTCGTCCCGTTCTCGGCCGAGCAGGATGTTGTCCGCCAGACTCTCGTTGAGCAGGATCACCTCCTGCGGAACGACGGCGATCATCTTGAACCAATCGGCGCGCGCGATCTGCCGAATGTCGGTGCCATCCACTGTGATCCGACCTTGCTGCGGCTCAATCGACTTCAGAGCAAGCTTGAAGACGGTCGATTTTCCCGCGCCGGTCTCGCCGACGATGAACGTGATGGCGCCACGGCCGGCAGAGAATCCGATCCCTGATACGCCTCGGCCATTACCGTAATCGTAGCCAACCTCTTCGAATATGATCGTTCCGTCGGACATACTGAAGGGGATCGACGATGGATCATCGTGCTCTTCCGGGGCGTTCCACAAGCGTGTCAGCGGCAGCAGTTGCGCGCGTGAGCGGGCGAAGCTGTCCATCGTCTGCGCAATCATTTCGAATGGCGTGTTGAGCTGCAGCAACAGAGCGTTGAACAGCACGATGTCGCCGATACTGACGAGTCCCGCCTGATATCTCGGCAACAGCAAAGCGAAGTTGATCGCGAACTGGGCCGCGAGACCGAGGCCGAGCAGAGCCGAGGTTCCTGCCCGCCTGAGCATGTAGGCTCGCCATCCGTCCCTGACCGCGCCGGCCCGATCGGCGAAACGCCGACTCATCCATGTCGAGCCGCCGAGTTGGCGCAAGGTCTCCATCGCGTTCATCGCATTACCCGCAAACCTGGCATTGTCTTGGCTGGCGGCCATCGCAGCGTCCAGAAGCTGCTGCGAGCGTCGCGTCGACCCGAGGGTGACGAGAACGACGATCGCGCCGTAGGCCGCAACCGCGAGGACGATCTGCAGGTCGAGCAGATAGCCGAGCGTGAACAGTGTCAGTCCGACCTGCGTCACGCTCGGGAGCCAGACGATCAGAGCGATGTTCGCGATGGTCGTCAGAGCGCCTCGTCCCTGACCGACCGCATTCTGGATCTCGGCTGGATTGTGCTCGATGAAGAACTCGGCGCGCTTCCTCAGAATTCGCGCGAACAGCTCGGTAGAGACGAAGTATCCCAGATTCTCGTTGGTGATGGCCGAGAGATACTGAACCACCCGGCTCAATACGGATGCGATCCCGACCAGCGCCGCATAAGAAAACAGCGCATAGAGTAGTTCGCCGGACGCACCGCCCTTCGGAAGTTGGTCGATCGCGCGGGAAAACAGATACGGCGCGGCGACGCTGGCTGCGCTGGAGACCAGGATGACGACCACGACAACAGAAAGCGACCGCCAGTCCGCGCGGGCATGGTCGTACAAAATCTGCGCGGTAGGGCTGCGTTCAGAACCGTCGTTGTTCATGCGCCCCTCTCGCGATCGTAGCGATTTTCCAGGAGGCGCCTGTCTTAAACGTCCGACATCGCGATTTCCATCGTCTGTCGACCCATTACAACGATTCAAACAACACTCGCGAAGCCGGGCAAGTTTCGACGGGCATCGCGTCGCGAACGCAGCGGCGGCCGCGGCCTCCGCGAGCTCGGCGCAATCGTTCGAGGCTCGCTACGCGAGCGTCTCGATAAGACGACGCTCCTTGGCGGATGACGGCCGCCTCTGCTCTGGGCTCGTTACTGCGCCCGTCGGCGCGGCGGGCGCGGTTGTTCGGCGCGGGCGTCCGGGGGAGCCTGCTGGGCGGTGTTGCTCGGGCCGAACAGCACCCGAGTCGGGTTACGGTCGAAATTGTTCACTGCCCGGCTGATGTCGGCGAGCGTCCGGCGGCCGTCGAGGATCAGCATGCCGGAACGCTTGTCGAGATTGTCGGCGAGTTCGCGGAACGACTTCACCGCCTGGAACAGCTCGCCGCCATCCTTGCCGCCGGCCAGGGCGTCGATGCCCTGCATCACGCTGTCGGTCTTGGCGATTACGCTGTCGACACGGGACACGATGCTGTCGATCTTGTCGGAGCTGCGCGCCAGGCCCGAGGTGAAGGTCTGCAGGTTCTCCAGTGAGGTCTTCACCGACTCCTGATTGTCGGCGACTAGGCGGTTGACGTTGCGCAGCGTTGCCTTGATGGATTCGGAAATGTCCTGCAGCAGTTCGGGATCGGCGGTCAGCACCGGGGTGCCGTCGTCGTCGAGCGGCACCGGCGGCGCGGTTTCCGAGCCGCCCTTCAGCGAGATCGCGGCGACACCGGTCAGGCCCTGGAATTCCAGGCCGACCTGAGTGTCCTTGCGGATCGGCGCGGTGTTTTCGACCATCGCCAGCGCCACCACGCGGCGCGGATTGTCGAGCTTGACCGACACGACTTCGCCGACCCGGACGCCGTTGAAGTTCACGCTGCCGCCGTTCCGCAGGCCCGATGCCGCGCCCTCGAACACCACCCTCAACGGGCTGCGCGCCTTGGCGGTGTGCAGGCTCTGAAACCACAGCACGAATCCGAACGCCGCGGCGATCACCGCGAGGGTGAACGTGCCGATCAGGAAGTAATTCGCACGCGTTTCCATTTGGCCTTTACTCCACACCAGTCCGCGGCTGCGCCGGCCCGCACCACGCCGCGCCACGCGGCAGGCTTTGAGCGCAGATTGCGGAAGCAAAACGACGCACCAACGGTGCGACGATCGAAATTTTCAGGCACGCACCGCTCATGGCGAACCGACCACTGCGCGGGCGCGCTTACCGTGGAAATAAGAACGCAGCCACGGATGCTGCGAGGCCTGCATGTCGGCGATGGTTCCGGCCGCGATCACCTTGCCATCCCCCAGCACCGCGATGCGATCGCAGGCGGTGTGCAGGCTGTCGAGGTCGTGGGTTACCATGAAAACCGTCAGGCCCAAAGTGCGCTGCAGTGTCCGCACCAGCTCGTCGAAATCGCCGGCGCCGATCGGGTCGAGGCCTGAGGTCGGCTCGTCGAGGAACACCAGTTCGGGATCGAGCGCCAGCGCGCGCGCCAGCGCCACGCGCTTGATCATGCCGCCGGACAGTTCCGACGGATAGCGGTCGATCACTTCCGGCTTCAGGCCGACCATCACCAGCTTGGCAATGGTGATCTCGTCGAGCAGCCGCTGCGACAGCTTGAGATATTCCCGCACCGGGAACTGGATGTTCTGACGCACCGTCAGCGACGAGAACAGCGCGCCCTGCTGGAACAGGATGCCCCAGCGCCGCTCGACGCCGCGGCGCTCGGCCTTGCCGGCCTCGTCGAGGTCGATGCCGAACACTTCGATGCTGCCGCTGACCTTTGGCACCAGCCCAATGATGGTGCGCGTCAGCACCGACTTGCCGGCACCGGACGGCCCGACGAAGCCGAGGATCTCGCCGCGCCGCACGTCGAGGTCGAGCCCGTTCAGCACCCGTGTGGCGCCAAACTGCACGGTGACGTCGCGCACCCGGATGATCGGATCGGCCGCTTCCGTCATCGTCAGATCCCAATTCCAGCAAAGAAGATCGCGAATACGCCGTCCATCACGATCACGAAGAAGATGCTCTTCACCACCGAGGCGGTGGTGTGGCTGCCCAGCGACTCGGCGCTGCCCTGCACCGCCAGCCCCTCGACGCAGGCGACGATGCCGATCACCACCGCCATCACCGGTGCCTTGATCATGCCGACCGTGAAGTGGTCGATGGAGATCGCGTCGCGCAGCCGCAGCAGGAACGCCTCGGGATCGACGCCGCCATATACCCAGGCGACCAGGCCTCCGCCATACAGCGCCGCCATCGCGCCAAGGAAGGTGAGGATCGGCACCGCCAGCACCAGCGCGATCAGCCGCGGCACGATCAGCACGTCGATCGGGTCGAACCCCATGGTTCGCAGCGCGTCGATCTCCTCGCGCATCTTCATCGAACCGAGCTCGGCCGTATAAGCGCTCCCCGACCGGCCGGCGACCATGATCGAGACCAGCAGTACGCCGAGCTCGCGCAGCACCAGGACGCCGAGCATGTCGACCACGAACACATCGGCGCCGAACTTGCGGAAATGGAAGATGCCCTGCTGGGCGACGATGCAGCCGATCAGGAAGGTGATCAGCACGATGATCGGCACGGCGCGCCAGCACACCTGTTCGAGGTGGTGCACCGTCGAGGTCAGCCGGAACGAGGTCGGCCTGATCACGATCCGGCCGAGCCCGGCCAGCACTGCGCCCATCATGCTGATCAGCGCAACGATGTCGTCGGCGAAGGTGTAGACGGTGCGGCCGAGCTTTTCGATCGGCCCACGCAGCGACAATCCCGATTTCGGCGGCGGTTCCGCCGCGCCGACCTGGCGAACCTCGTCGACCAGACTGGCGTAGTTGGTCGACAGACCGGAGATCAGCGCCTCAGCCCCGTCCCGGCCGAGATTGCGCCGCAGCCGCTCGATCAGCCAGGCGCCGAAAGTATCGAGCCGCGCGATGCCGGAGACATCGATGGACACGTTCGGCTTGCTGTCGGCGATCTGCTCGGCCTCGGCGACCAGCCGCTCCAGCGCCGGCGCGAACCGGGCCGTCCACGATCCCGACGCGCACAGCGCCAGCCCTTCGCCACGCGCGATCCGTTCGAGCGACGGGTCGCCCTCCAACGCCATCTGCTGTGTCATTTTGAGCCAATCCGGTTTCGACCGTCGCCTTGCGGGACAAGCGCTTTACCAGCCATACTTATCAGCTCCGAGCAACCCTCGGATTGAGCTGACAAGGCCTGCAAATGTTTTCCCCGATCACCTCGGATCTGACCGCCCGCATCGAGCGCTGGCCGATCGCCGGCGCTTTCACCATCAGCCGTGGCGCCAAGACCGAGGCGATCGTGGTGGTGGCCGAGTTGCGGTCCGGCGACCATGTCGGCCGCGGCGAATGCGTCCCCTATGCCCGCTATGGCGAGACCCCGGATGGGGCGCTTGCCGCGCTGGAGGCGATGCGCACGCCGCTCGCCGCCGGGCTCGGCCGAACGAAGCTGCAGGCCGCGATGCCGCCCGGCGCCGCCCGCAATGCGCTCGACTGCGCGCTGATCGATCTTCAGGCCAAAGCCAGCGGCCGGCGCGCCTGGGAGCTGCTCGGCAGCCCGCCGCCGCGCTCCGCTACCACCGCCTACACCATCTCGCTCGGCACACCCGAGGCGATGGCCGAGGCCACCGCCAAGGCGGCGTCCCGGCCGCTGCTCAAGATCAAGCTCGGTGGCGACGGCGACGCAGAGCGGATCGCCGCCGTGCGCCGCGCCGCGCCGAACGCGGAACTGATCGTCGACGCCAACGAGGCCTGGACGCCGGACAATCTCGCGCAAAATCTCAACGCCTGCGCCGACGCTGGCGTGACTCTGGTCGAGCAGCCGCTGCCCGCCGGCCGCGACGAAGCGCTGAGCGCGATCACGCGACCGATTGCGGTGTGCGCCGACGAGAGCGTGCACGACCGCGCGTCGCTGGCCGCGCTGCGCGGCCGCTACGACGCGGTCAACATCAAGCTGGACAAGACCGGCGGGCTCACCGAGGCGCTGGCGATGGCCGAAGCCGCGCAGGCACTCGGCCTGCAGATCATGGTCGGCTGCATGGTCGCGACCTCGCTGGCGATGGCGCCGGCGATGCTGCTGACCCCGTTCGCGCGGTTCGTCGATCTCGACGGCCCGCTGCTGCTGGCGCGCGACCGCGACGACGGCCTGCGCTACGACGGCAGCACGGTCTATCCGCCCGAACCGGCGCTGTGGGGCTGACCCGCGCCCGCCGGCGCGAGCAGCCGCTGCCGCATCAGCACCAGCACCACCGCTCCGGCAAATCCCATCATCGCCATCATGTCGTACACCGCCATGCCATAGCGGGCGAACACCGCGCCGGAGGCGACCGACGCACTGCTCATCACCAGGCCGGTCGCGGCGGTGTAGTACCCCTGCCCGCGGGCAATCACAGGACCGGGCACGTGGCGGACCAGCAGCCCCATGGTGCCGACCTGGGTCAGGCCGAAGGTGAGGCCGTGAAGTAACTGCACCGCAGTGAGCAGCGGCAATGACGGATCCTGCGCGGTGACCAGCCAACGCAGCACCGCGCTCAGTGCTCCACCCAACATCAGCCACATCGGCGACCAGGTGAACCGCGGCGACAGCGCGAACACCACGATTTCGGCGACGACGCCGAGCACCCACAGGATCGCGATCGTCGTGCCGCTGAGGCCGGCGCCCTGCCAGACGATCGACGCGAACGTGTAGTAGGCAGCGTGGCTGCCCTGGATCAGCGCCGCGGCGATGATGATTGCCAGGAAGGTCGGATTGCGCAGCAGCGCCGCGCCGCGCTGCGGCGCCACAGCTTTCGCCGGCGCATCGAGCGGCCGCAGGCCGAAGCTGGCGACCGCGCCCAGCCATGCGGCGGCGACGATCAACCAGATCAGATGCTCCGGCGCGACCACATCGGCGAGCGCGCCGCTGATCAGCGCTGCGGCGATGAAGGCGGCAGAGCCCCACAGCCGCAGCGGCCCGTAGTTCAACCCGTAGCGCGCCACAGCCTTCAGCGCGTAGCCGTCGGTCAGCGGCACGATCGGCGTCCAGAAGCAGGCGGTGAGCACGAACACCACGAAGATCAGCAGCGGCCCACGTAAGATCCCGAGGAGGGTGAATCCGAGCGCGGTGATCAGTGCGGTCGTGATCATTGCGGCGCGGATCGCGTTGCGTCGCTCGGCAGTGGCCGTGATGAAAGGCAGCAGCGTGAAACGCGTCACCGCCGGCGCGGCGACGATCAGCCCGATCCAAGAAGCCTCGATTCCAACGGCCTTCAGCCACACCGTGAAGAACGGCAGATAGATGCCGGTGACGGTGAAGGTGGTCGCGTAGAACACCGCGAGCCGAAGCGCGAATCGCGTCGAAACTGGTGATGGGGTGGGGATTTGTGATTCGAAAGACATCAATTCAATTGCGATTCGACGCGGATCGTGGTGATCGTTATCGTGACGCGCAGTGATTTGTGCAACGAGTCCATGATGGCCGACGAAGCATTCGCCCTTTCGCCGATCTCCGCCCGAGCGGCAATGCCGAGTGATGCGGACTACGACGCGATCCGCGAAGCCTTCATGGAGACTTCGCGCGGGCGCTGGTTTCTCAACGAATATGCCAAGCGCAACCGCAACGCCGACACCACCATGGTGCTCGACGCGGTGGCGCGGATCGAACAGACGCTCGCCGCTCAGAAGCAGGCGCAGGCCGAAGCGGCCGGCGAATCGCTGATCGCGCTCCGCGCGATGGTCGGCGAAGCGCGCGCCCGGGTCGCCAAGGCGATCGCAGCACTGGACGACACCGCAACCCTGGCGGCGGCACATCGCGGCGCCCACGCTGTCAGCGAGGTGGCCTCGACGTTACGCGAATGCGGCGCCGACGCGCGAATCTGCGATCTGCTCGACCAGCAGGTCGCGGCGATCGAAGGCGGCCACCGGCTGGTGGCGACGATCGACCGCGGCGCGATCGAAGCTGCATTTGATCAGATGCTGCAGCACATCGCCGCGATCTCAGGCGTGGCGTCAGACGCTGTGGCTGCCCCGGCGGCAGCCGAAGCCGCGTCTCCCGCGACCGCGGACATGGTGTCACCGGCCGCCCCCGCGCAGCACAGCTCCGCTCCTACGGCCTCGCTCGCGCAGGCCGCCGCGCCGGCACCGCAGCCTGCAGCTCAGCAACACGCCGAAGCTCCGCAGCCGGCCTCCCTCGCCGCACCACAGCCTCCGGCTGATGCTGCGTTGACGATGGTCGCAGGCGTCGAGGCGGATGAAGTCGAATTCGTCGAGACGGCGGAGCAAGCCGCGGACGACACCGCCGAGCTGCCTGCTGCGACTGGCGGGACATCGGCCGGCATCGGACTGATCGCGCAGCCGAACGACGCCACGGATCTGCTCGACGAGGTGGTGGCGCTGGATGCCGAGGGCGCCAACGACGATGCGGTGCTCGACCTGGTCGCCCACGAGATGTCGGCCCCCGACGTCTCGGCGCCGTATCGGCCCGAGGACGACGCCTACGCGGCGGCCGCGGCCAGCACGGCCGAGGAGATCGAGTCCGATATCGCAGCGCTGCAGCAGGCGTTGAACGAGGAGATCGCGGCCGCGCCGGAGCCGATCCCGGCCGACCAAGCCCCGGGCTTTGCAGCCGACGAATTTGCAACCGACGCATTTGCGGCCGACGCGCTGGAAGCACCCGCCGAGCCTGAACGGGACGAGCCCGAACACGAGACCTTAGCCAGCGCCGAACCGGACTTCGGCCCGGTCGGCGAGGCCGCCCCGGTGGCGGCCGTGACGGCACCGACCGCTGCCTCGATGACCGCTGCTCCAATCACCGCTGCGAGCGCTGCGGCGGACCAGGCGATCGCAGCCGCGCCGGCCTCGCTCGGCGCCGCCGCCATCGCCAGCGGTGCGGTGGCGACGCCATCGCCGATGCGCAGCGACGCGCTGGTGCCGTTCCGGCGGATGAGCCAGTCCGAAAAGATCGCGTTCTTTTCGTAATCAGCGAATCGTAACGAGCGGCTGAGCCCGCACGCCTGAGACGATCAGGCGATCAGCCGAGCGAACAAATCGGCATCGACGTTGCCGCCCGACAGTACGATCGCGACGGTCTTGCCGCGAACGTCCAGCTTGCCGGCCAGCAGTGCCGCCAGCGCCACCGCGCCACCCGGCTCCACCACCAGCTTCAGCTCCCGGAAGGCGAAGCCGACCGCCCGGCCGACCTCGGCATCGGACGCCGCGACGCCGCCTGCGAGCAGCACCCGGTTGATCGCGAAGGTGACTTCGCCCGGGATCGTCATCATCAGCGCATCGCAAATAGTACGCCCACCGGCCGGATTGGATTCGCGGTGCCCTGCCACCAGCGAGCGGGCGTGATCGTCGAAACCTTCCGGCTCGGCCGACATCACCGCCGCCTGCGGGAAACGTGCCTTAAGAGCCAGCGCTGTGCCGGCGACCAGCCCGCCACCTGAGGCCGGCGCCATCACCAGATCCGGCGCGAGACCGAGCGCGGCAAGGTCTTCGGCGATCTCGCGGCCGACGGTGCCCTGCCCGGCGATCACCATCGGATCGTCGAACGGCCGCACCAGCGTCGCGCCACTGCGGTTCGCGATGTCGCGCGCGATCGCCTCACGATCCTCGCGGTCACGATCGTACAGCACCACCTCGGCGCCATAACCGGCAGTGCGTTCGCGTTTGGAGGCCGGCGCATCCGACGGCATCACGATGGTGGCGCGGACGCCGAGCAGTTGCGCCGCCGCGGCGACGCCTTGGGCGTGATTGCCGGAGCTGAACCCGACCACGCCGGCCCGCCGGAGCTCCGGCGAGAGCGACGCCAGCTTGTTGTAGGCGCCGCGAAACTTGAACGAGCCGGTGCGCTGCAGGACCTCGGGCTTGAGGAACACGCGGCCGCCGGTCGCGGCGTCGAGCGCGGGCGAACTCAACAGCGGGGTCCGCACTGCGACCGGGGCGAGCACTGCGGCTGCCGCGTCGATATCGGCGATCGAGACGGGAAGGTCGGGGAAACTGGTCATGACGCACGCATCTAACGCGCTGCAGCGCGCGCGGACAAGGTGCGATGATACATCCGTGCTAGGCGACCAACCGATGCGGCTTGGCGCCATGCGGACCGAGCCGGGTCGATTCCAGCATGGCCGCGCGGCGGACGTTGTCGATGAAGGCGTGCGCCGAGGCTTCCCAGGTGTGATCGGCTGCAAATGCCAGACATGCGTCGCGCGAGATTTCCAGCGCGCCGAGGCAGGCCGCGCGCAGATCCTCACTCAGCACGCCGACCGGCTCGTCGCCGATCACATCGCGCGGCCCGGTGACCGGATAGGCTGCGACAGGCACGCCGCTCGCCAGCGCCTCGAGCAGCACCAGCCCGTAGGTGTCGGTCTTGCTCGGAAACACGAACACGTCGGCGGCGGCGTAGACTTCCGCCAGCGCCTCGCCCTGCTTGGCGCCGAGAAACACCGCGTCGGGGAAATCACGTTCCAGCGCCGCGCGCGCCGGGCCGTCGCCGACCACGACCTTGGTGCCGGGCAGATCGAGCGACAGGAACGCTTCGAGGTTCTTCTCGACCGCGACCCGGCCGACCGACAGGAACACCGGCCGCGGCAGGCCGAGATCGGCGCCCTCGCGCGGATGGAACAGGTGGCCGTCGACGCCGCGCGGCCACAGCACGACGTTACGGAAGCCGCGACCGCGCAGCTCGTCCGCCAGCGCCGTGGTCGCCGCCATCACGGCGTGGCTGGCGCCGTGAAACCGGCGCAGCAGCGCCCACACCCAGGACTCGGGGATCGGCGCGCGCGCCGAGACGTATTCGGGAAACCGGGTGTGAAAGCTGGTGGTGAAGCGCAGACCGCGCTTGCGGCAGTAGAGCCGCGCCGCGAGCCCGATCGGCCCTTCGGTGGCGATATGGACGCAATCGGCATGCGCGACGTTGATCAGATGCGCGACCCGAATAGGATTGGGGATCGCAATCCGCAGATCCGGATAGCTCGGCAGCGCCACCGTCGGAAACGTCTCGGGCGTGAGGAACACGATTTCGACGCCGAGCGACTTCGCCGCTTCGGCCATCATCGTCAGCGTCCGCACCACGCCGTTGACCTGCGGGTGCCAAGCGTCGGTCGCGATCAGGATGCGCATCAGGCGGCCCGCGCCGCGACCGTCGGCACCGGCAGATTGCGCTTGAGCAGATCGGTCCAGGTGATGATCTCGAACCGGCCGTCCTCGTGCTCGGCGAGCACGGTGCAGCTCTCGACCCAGTCGCCGCAGTTCATGTAGTTGATGCCGTGGAAGTCACGGATCGCGGCGGTGTGGATGTGACCGCAGATCACACCGTCGGTGCCGTGGCGGCGGGCTTCCTGCGCCAGCGTCTCCTCGAACGCGCCGATGTAGTTCACCGCGTTCTTGACCTTGTGCTTGGCCCATTGCGACAGCGACCAATACGGCACACCGAACCAGCGGCGGAACGCGTTGACGATACGGTTGAGCCGGATCGCCAAGTCATAGGCCCTGTCGCCGACATGGGCGAGCCACCTGGCGTTCTGTACCACCAGATCGAAAATATCGCCGTGGATAACAAGATAACGGCGACCGTCGGCGCCGGTGTGGATCGCGTTCTCGACCACCTCGATGCCGCCGAAATGCGTGCCGTAGTACGAGCGCAGGAACTCGTCGTGATTGCCCGGCACGTAGATGACCCGCGCGCCCTTGCGGACCTTGCGCAACATCTTCTGCACGAAGTCGTTGTGCGATTGCGGCCAGTACCAGCTCGACTTCAGCGCCCAGCCGTCGACGATGTCGCCGACCAGATAGATAGTGTCGGCATCGTGGACGCGGAGGAAATCGAGCAGCAGGTTGGCCTGCGATCCTCGTGCGCCGAGATGGACGTCTGAAATGAACAGGGTGCGAAAGCGTCGTTCCGGACCGTCGTCGCTCATCGGTCTTGTCCCATTCAAGGCCGCCCGCGGGCGGCGACGTTTCGAGGCAGGACTCACGCCGCCATCGGCGTGCCGGTCCGCTCGAAACACACCAGCGTGTAGATGCCGAACGGCTTCAGCTTGCGCCGCTCGACCAGAATTGCGTCGGAGGTGCCCTGCGCCCAGGCCTGCAGCCGCGCGAACGGAAATTCCGGACGCAGGCCGAGTGCGCGGGTCTTTTGCGCCGCCCAGCGTTCGACCGCAGCCGCCACGCCGACTTCGGAGTACAAATGATTGACCAGGATGATGCGCCCGCCGGGCTTCACCACGCGGTGACACTCCGACAGCACCTGTTCGGGATTGGCGACCAGCGTGATGACGAACTGCGCCACGACGCAGTCGAACGTCGCATCGTCGAATTCCATCGCGTGCGCATCCATCTGGCGCACGTCCTTGACCCACGGATAGCGGCCCGACGCCATCTTGGCGCGCGCCTTCTCCAGCATCGGCCCGCACAGATCGATACCGGTTATTTCGGTCGAGGCGTCGTAATCGTCGAACGACAATCCGGTACCAACGCCGACTTCGAGAATTTTACCGCCCTGCGCGCGCGCTTCAGCCGCCGCCGCGCGCCGTCCCTTCACCATCACCGGCCCGCACACCGCGTCGTAGATCGGGGCCCAGCGGGCGTAGGCGGTTTCAATCAGAGACTTGTCGAGGTCGGGTGTCATCGGTTCCACGAATCGTAAATTACTTACGAATTCGGATTATCAGCCGAGTACGACGACTGGACGACAGCGCGGAGCGCCCCAGTTTGTGCCTTAGTCGAAGCCGTGGAAATGATGGATCGGGCCGTGGCCGTGCCCGACCGACAGACGATCCGCTGCGGCGATCGCGGCGCTCACCCATTGTTTGGCCGCCGCCACAGAGTCCTGCAACGACTGGCCTTTCGCGAGATTAGCAGCGATCGCGGAGGACAGCGAGCAACCGGTGCCGTGGGTGTTGTCGGTCATGATCCGCGGCGCCGCGAGCGCCTGCACTTCGGTTCCAACAAACAGGTAATCGGTGCTGGTCGGCCCGGTCCCGTGGCCGCCTTTGATCAACACAGCTTCGCAGCCCAGCGCGAGCAGGCGGCGGCCCTGGCGTTCGATCGCGGCAGGCTCGGCGGCGACCGGCTCGTCGAGCAGCGCGGCAGCCTCCGGCAGGTTCGGCGTGATGATCCGGGCACGCGGGATCAGCGCCGTGCGCAACGCCTCGACGCAGTCGTCGGCGATCAGCCGGTCGCCGGAGGTCGCGACCATCACCGGGTCGAGCACGACATTGGCGGCGTGCCACCGGTCCAGCCCCTCGGCAATCGCGGTGATCACCCCGCGCTGCGCCACCATTCCGATCTTGGTGGCGGCGACGGCGAGATCGCTGAACACCGCATCGATCTGGGCTGTGACGAAGTCGGCCGGCACGTCGTGGATCGCGGTCACGCCGCGGGTGTTCTGCGCGGTCAGCGCCGTGATCACCGAGGCGCCATAGACGCGGTTGGCGGAAAACGATTTGAGATCGGCCTGAATACCGGCGCCGCCCCCGGAGTCGGAGCCGGCGATGGTGAGTGCGATCGGAATGGCCATCAACGTGCTCGATTGAAAAGAGTGCGGACCGGCAGCCCTTGGCGGTCGTAGCGCGCCCGCGCCGCAGCGGCAAGAGCTTGCGCCGACAGGGTGTTTTAGGCTTGATGGCGCAAATCAAGCTGCCGGAGAGACCCGCGATGGTGCCGTTTTTCGTTCAGATCAAATGCCAGCTCGGCCAGTCCTATGCCGTCGCCAACGCGATCGCCGAAGCCGAGATCGCGTCGGAGATCTATTCCACCGCCGGCGATTACGACCTGCTGGTGAAATTCTACGTCGATCGTTCGACCGATATCGGCCATTTCGTCGCCGAGAAGGTCCAGGTGGTCCCCGGCATCAAGGACACTCACACCATCATCACCTTCAAGGCGTTCGGCCCGAAGTGATCGCCGATCACCCGGCCTTGGCCTTGCGCGGCGGTCGGGCCGGCCCCTGCACCGGCGGCAGCGACTTGATGTAGGCGGCGATCGCCTCCCGGTCGTCCTTGCCGAGCTGCGAGGTGTTGCGGATCACCTGCGCCATCGAGCCGCCGGCGCTGTCGCCTTCGGGCGTCATGCCGGTCTCGAGGAAATAGGCAATGTCGACGGCGCTCCAGTCGCCGAGTCCCTTCTGAGTGATGTTCGGCACCCAGCCCTTGCCTTCCGGATCGGGCCCGCCGGCGAAGCGCTGCGACGCGACGATGCCGCCGAGCATGTTGCGCGGGCTGTGGCACTCGGCACAGTGGCCGAAGCTGTTCACCAGATACGCGCCGCGATTCCACTGCGCCGATTGAGTCGGGTCGGGCGTGAAAGGCTTGTCGTCGAAGAACAGCAGCTTCCACAGCCCGACCGCACGGCGGATGTTGAACGGAAACGACAGCTCGTTCGGCTGCACCCGTCCGGCCACCGCCGGCAGCGTCTTGATGTAGGCGAACAGGTCGCGGACGTCGTCGAGGCGCGCATGCGCGTAGGACGGATATGGAAACGCCGGGTAGAGATGCACGCCGCCCGGCGCAGTGCCGCGCATCACCGCACTGACGAACTCGGCTTCGGTCCATTTGCCGATGCCGTCGTTCGGATCGGGCGAGATGTTCGGCACATGGAACGTGCCGAACTCCGACTTCAGCCCCAGACCGCCGCCGAGCCGGGTGCGGTCGTCCTGCTTCGGCGTAGCATGGCATTCGGCGCAGCCGCCCGCGATAAATACGGTGCGGCCGTTCTCCAGATCGGCGGTGCGCGATGGCAGCCGGTCGGCCGACACCGTGGCGGGCATGGTCAGCAGCCAGAGCGCCGCAATGCCGATGATTGCCGCGATCAGAATCGCGGCTCCGATTGTCCTGGCCACGGCGATCTCCGCTGCCGACCGGCGCGCTAGCCCTCCTTCTGGCGGAAGTTCTCGTGGCAGCTCCCGCATGCCTTGCCGATCGGCTGCACCGCCGCCTTCAGCGTGTCGACGTCCTTGATCTTGCCCTTGGCGCCATCGACCGCCTTGGCGAAGTCGGCGATCTCGGCGTCGAACTTGGTGCGCTCGGTCCAGATCTTCGGCGAAGCGCTGTACTTGCCGTCGAACGGTTTCAGCCCCTTGGCGCTGTCCGGAAACAGCTTGGGCAGATCCTTGGCGGTTTCGTCGAACTGCTTCAGCGCCGCATCGACCGCGGCCTGATCGTAGGGCTTCTCGCCCTTGGCCATGGCGCCGAGCACCATCATGTTCCGCCCGTTGTCCTTCATGACCTTCTGGGTCTTATCGACCAGGTCCTGCTGCGCCATCACGGCGCTCGCCGTCAGCACCAAGGCTCCGGCCACGATCACAGTTCGCAACATTGAGACGTCCTCCGCTGGGTGTTTGAACTCGGTCATGCGCCGCCGGTTCCGCGGCGCCTTCCCCGGGCGGCTTGACGCCGCCTCGTGTCGCCTCGTTTCGTCACCTCGCCCCGAAGGGCGACCGGCTCACAGCCGTTGCCGGCGTTCGTGTTCGCGGATCGCCATCCACACCCGCTCCGGAGTCGCCGGCATATCGATGTGGTCGATCCGGTATTCCCGCCACAGCGCATCGATGATGGCGTTCATCACCGCAGGACACGACCCGATCGCCCCCGCCTCGCCTGCGCCTTTGACGCCCATCGGATTGGTGGCGCACGGCACGTTGTGAGTCTCGAACGTGATCGGCGCGCCATCGGCCGCGCGCGGCAACGCGTAGTCCATGAACGAGCCGGTGACGAGCTGGCCGTCCTCGGCGTTGTAGACCGCCTGCTCCATCAGCGCCTGGCCGATGCCCTGAATGGTGCCGCCGTGGACCTGGCCGGCGAGCAGCAGCGGGTTCAGAGTCACGCCGAAATCGTCAACGATGACGTAGTTGACGATCCTGATCTTGCCGGTTGCCGGATCGAGTTCGATCTCGACCAGATGCGTGCCGTTGGGGAAGGTGCCGTCGGCGCTGGAGAAGGTGGCACTGGCATTGAGCTTGGCCGGATCGACGCCGGACCGTTTGGCCAGATCGGCGAACGAGATCGAGCGGTCGGTGCCGGCGATGCGGATGGTGCCGTCGCTGATCTCGAGGTCGGCGGCGCTGGTCTCCAGCGCATCGGCGGCGATGTCGCGGAGCTGCTCGCCGAGCCGATGGGTGGCGCGCTGCACGCTGACGCCGCCGGACGGGATGGAGGCCGAGCCGCCTGTGCCGAGCCCGGTCGCGATCCGGTCGGTGTCGCCCTGCACCACCCGCACCCGCTCCTGCGGCACGCCGAACTGCTCGGCGACAATCTGCGCGTAAGCGGTCTGATGTCCCTGCCCGCTCGATTGCGAGCCGATCAGCACCGTGATGTCGCCATCCGGATCCAGCACCACCTTGGCGGTTTCCTCGCCCATGGTGCCGCAGACCTCGACATAGGACGCGAGCCCAATGCCGCGCACCAGCCCGTCCTTCTTGGCGGCCTTGGCGCGCTTGCTGAAGTCCTTCCAGTCGCCGATCTCCATCGCGCGCTTCAGATGTGCGGCGAAGTCGCCGGAGTCGTACACTTTGCCGGTCGCAGTCGTGTAGGGCAGCTTGCGCGGCGGGATGAAGTTCTTGCGCCGGATCGCATCCGGCGACATCGACAATTTCCGCGCGCAGGCATCGACCAGGCGCTCGACCACATAGGCCGCTTCGGGACGTCCGGCGCCACGATAGGCATCGACCGGCACGGTGTGCGTGAACACGGTTCGGATGCGGCAGTGGAACGCCTGGATGTCGTACAGGCCCGGCAGCATGCCGACGCCGCCATAGGGGACATACGGCCCGAACGTCGACAGATAGCCACCGAGACCGGCGATCAGATCGACGTCCATGCCGAGAAACCTGCCGTCCTCGGCCAGCGCCATCCGCGCGGTGGTGACGTTGTCGCGGCCCTGCGAGTCGCCGACGAAGTGATCGCCGCGGTCGGCGGTCCACTTCACCGTCTTGCGCAACTTCTTGGCGGCGACCGCGAGCAGCGCGTATTCGCGATACGGAAACAGCTTGGTGCCGAATCCGCCGCCCACATCGGGACAGATCACACGCATCTTTTCGACCGGGATCTTCAGCACGGTCTGGCACAGGATGTCGCGCAGCCGATGGCTACCCTGGCTGCCGATCGTCAGCGTCAAGTGATCGCGCTTGGCGTCGTATTCGCAGACCGCCGCGCGCGTTTCCATGTAGTTGGTGACGATGCGCGGGTTGACGATGCTGATCTCGGCGATGGCATGCGCCTTGGCGAACGCGGCCTCGGTCGCTTTCTTGTCCCCGATCCCGGCGTCGAACAGCACATTGCCGGCATGGTCCGGCCACACCTGCGGCGCTCCGGGCTTCACCGCAGTGGCTGCCCCGACAGCCGCCGGCAAGGGCGTCCACTCCACCTCGATCGCCTCCAGCGCGTCGCGTGCATGAGCCACCGTATCGGCGACCACGAACGCCACCGCATCGCCGACATGGCGCACCTCGTGGCGCGCCAGGATCGGATAGTCCGGCGCCTTGAACGGCTTGTCCGGCAGATTGAACAAGCATGGCAGTCCGCCGAGATCGGCCACATCGTCCGCGGTGAGGATCAACAGCACGCCGGGCAACGCGCGCGCCGCGGTCGCGTCCAACTCGAAAGTGGCATGCGCATGCGGGGACCGCAGCACCAGGGCATGCACCGATGATTGCGGCGCGTAGTCGTCGGTGTAGCGGCCCTTGCCGCGAATCAGGGGATCGTCCTCCTTGCGCAGCACACTTTGGCCGACGCCGAACTTCGTGGGAGCCAACTTGGTTGGAGCCATAGGGTCGTGACCTCCGATACGAGTTGGCGTCATCTTGCAGCGGATCGATGACCGGAGCAAACACGGCGGCCGCCCGATCGCGATGGAACACCGAAATATGAACCCGCCGAAGGTGGCTCGCTCCAGCCTCCGGTAGCAGGTCGATCCAGAGCCTCGACGCCCAAGAGCTTCGAGCATTGGGCCTCAGCCGTGAATGAAACACGCCAGATGAGAGGCCCCTAAAATAAAAAAGGTGCACCGGTCGCCCGATGCACCTTTCGCAAATGATGTCAGGCGCAGCCGCCCGACGGTAACGATCTCAGTAGCAGATCACCCGGCCATACACCGGGTTGAACACGCAACCACCATAGCCGCGATAGTAGCCGCGCCCACGCCCACGATAGTAGCCACGGCCACGTCCGCGGCCGTAATAGCCGCGCCCACGGCCGCGACCGCGGCCGCGCTGGGCTTCAGCCTTGCTGGTGCTGGCAGTGAGGAACAGGGCCGAGGTGCCGACGAGGCTGAAGCAGTAGATCGCCGTCAGCGTCACAGCAGCGAGGATGCGCGTCGTCCATCCCTTACGGGCCTTGGAAGCAGTCTGAGCCATATGGATTCTTCTCCCGGTCGTTGAGCAGGTTACCGTGTGTCCCGTCGTTGGTGCGGTTGTGCGGGAAGACGGTTCAAATGCACGGGGATCGAAGCGTCCCCGTCATCGGCCTTGGGCGCCAAGGTTATGATCAAGCTACGGTTTTGGTCAAGCCGCGATTGAACTTGAGGCAACTCAACGAGCAACCGCGAGAGTTGTTCCGCAACGGAGTGAACAGTGCATTTGTGGCACGCGTGCGGTGCGGCAATGACGATATCCACTTATGTTCCGCCAGATCGGCGCGAATGCCTCGGCATGTCCAAGTTTCGCGTGCAAGCTATATTGCAATTCAAGTGAACCGCATCCAGGTGCGGATCGACACTCAGAACAAGACGCCCCTTCGCCTTTGTCCGCGGTGAAGCCGCACTTTCAGAAAAGTAGCCCATGTCCCGTCAGCACACCTACGTTCTCGGCCTCAACACCTACGACCACGACGTCAGTGCCGTCCTGCTGCGCGACGGCGAGATCGCCTTCGGCATCGCCAAGGAACGCATCACCCGCGAGAAGCACGCATCCGGATTCTACAAGGAGGTGATCGATTACTGCCTGAGCGCCGAGGGCATCACCATGGCGGACGTCGATCTGGTGGTGCGCAACTGCTACATTCTGCCGGTGCCAGAGATGGAAGACCGTCTGATCTTCCAGGACATGCCGGGCTTTCTGCCGGAATACGAGCGCAGCGAAGCCGGAAAGCACCCGCTGTTCCGCAATCAGACCAACAAGGTCGCGACGATCTCGCATCATCTGGCGCACGCCTACAGCGCGTTCGCGCCGTGCCCGTTCGAGGAGGGCGTGGTGATGATCGTCGACGGCGTCGGCAGCTACCGCGCCGATGTCGACGAAGCGTTCCCCGGCGACGACGCCTCGCCGCTCGCACGCGAATCCGAGAGCTACTACAAATTCAGCGGCACCAAGCTGGAATGCCTGAAGAAGGTCTGGATGGAGCCGGAGCGCGGCTTCCTGAGCGACGAATTCTACAACATGCCGGGCCTGGGTGCGTATTACAGCCGCGCCTCGACCTACGTGTTCGGCGACTGGAACAAATGCGGCGAGCTGATGGGGCTGGCGCCCTATGGCCGTCCCGACGCGATCCCGCCGATGCTGCAATTCGAGAACAACAAGCTCACCGTGCCGCGCTGGACGCCGGAACTGAACCAGCCCTACATCATGGACAGCGCCGGCAAGTGGGAAGACAACCCCTCGATGCGGCACTGGGAAGATCTCGCTTGGCGGGTGCAGGACGACACCGAGCGGGTGCTGCTGGAACGCGCGCGCTGGCTGCGCGAGACCACCGGCGCCAAGAACCTGTGCATCGCCGGCGGCGTGGCGCTGAACTGCGTCGCCAACGGCCGAATCGCCCGTGAGGCCGGCTTCGAGAACGTGTGGATCCAGCCGGCAGCCGGCGACGACGGCATCGCGATCGGCTGCGCTTACTACGGCCATCTGGTGATCCAGCAGAAGCAGCGTGGCTTCGAGATGAAGCACGCCTATATCGGCCGACCGTATTCGGACGCCGAGGTCGAGGAAGCGACGCAGCGGTTCTTCGTCAAGCCGCAGATCAACATCGTTCGCTCCAGCGAGGTCTACAAGGAGACGGCGCGCCTGCTCGCCGACCAGAAGGTGATCGGCTGGTTCCAGAGCCGCTCGGAATTCGGCCCCCGCGCGCTCGGCCATCGCAGCCTGCTCGCCGATCCGCGCCGAGCCGAGATGAAGGACATTCTCAACAGCCGGGTGAAGCACCGCCAGCCGTTCCGCCCGTTCGCGCCGATCGTCCTGAAGGAGCGCGCCGACGAGATTTTCGAGGGCAAAGGCGATTCGCCGTTCATGCTGATGGCGAAACCGGTGGCGCCGGCGTGGCGCGACAAGATTCCGGCCGTTGTCCACGTCGACGGCTCAGCGCGGGTGCAGACGGTGGACGAAGAGACCGCGCCCGACCTCTATTACATCCTGAAGGAATTCGAGGCTCTGACCGGCGTGCCGGTTTTGGTCAACACCTCGTTCAACATCAAGGGCGAGCCGATCGTCGAGACGCCGCGCGACGCGATGGGCTGCTTCCTCACGACGGGCATCGACCATCTGGTGATGCACGACACCATCGTGTCGAAGAACAAGGCGCACCGTTTCATCAACCCGGTGCTGCAGGTGTATTCCGACGTCACCAATCTGGTGCGGTCGACCACCGCGGCGTGACGCCGCTCAGCCGCGCAGCAGGCGCTTGATCCAGCGCGGCCCGAACAGCACAAGGATCGCGGCGCCGTAGACCACGGCGCCGACCGCGATCAACAGCGCCAGCGCGGCCTCGCTGCGCAGCGCCGGGAGCAGCGCAAGATATGGCGGCGCGAACCAGGCGGTCAGCCACAGCGCGGCACCGAGCAGCACGCCGATGATGCCGAACTTGATGATCGCGCGCACCAGTTCGCGGTCGAACTCGAGATAGCCGGCGCGTACCGAGAAGAAGATCACCAACAAGAGATTGATCCAGGCGCCCGCGGCGGTCGCGAGCGCAAGGCCGACCTGCGCCAGCGAGCCCATCAGGGCGAATTTCAGCACCACGTTGGTGGCGACGCCGGTGAGCGCCGCCTTCACCGGGGTCGCGGTGTCCTTGCGGGCGTAGAACGGCGCCACCGCGCTGCGGATCAGCACGAATGGAATCAGTGCGATCGCATAGGCGGCGAGCGTTGTGCCGGCCGAGATCGCGTCGGCACGGGTGAAGGCGCCGCGCGCGAACATCGCCCGCATGATCTCGTCCGGCACGGTGAGAAAGGCCGCGACGAACGGCACTGAGAACAGCAGCGTGAATTCGAACGCCCGGCGTTGCGACGCCTTGGCGCCGGCATCGTCGCCGGCGGTGAGCTGCCGCGACATCTCCGGCAGCAGCACGGTGCCGATCGCGATGCCGATCACCCCGATCGGCAACTGGTTGAGCCGGTCGGCATAATACAACGCCGACAGCGCGCCGGCCGGCAGGAAGGTCGCGATGATGGTATCGGCAAACAGCGCAATCTGGGTGCCCATCGAACCGACCGTCGCCGGCCCGAGCGCGCGGAAGAACGCGCGGACATCCTCGTCGAGCTTCGGCCTGGAGAACCGCGGCAGGCCACCGTGCAGCGACAGGTCGCCGGCGAGCAGACAATATTGCAGCAGGCCGGAGATCAGCACACCCCACGCCGCGGCGTGACCGGCGCTGGGGAAGAACGCGGCGAGCGCCAGCGTCGCCATCATCGAGATGTTGAGGAAGATCGAGGCGGCGGCGGCCGAGGCGAAGCGCTGCATCACGTTGAGGATGCCGCCGTACAACGTCACCAGGGTGATCAGCAGCAGATACGGAAAGGTGATCCGCGTCAGCTCGATCGCCAGCGCGCGCTGCTCCGGATCGTCGGTGAACCCGGGCGCCAGGATACTCATCATCTGCGGCATGAAGGCGAGTGCGACGGCGAGCAACACCAGTTGCGAGATGAACAGCAATGTGAAGATGCGGTCGGCAAACAGCTTGGCGGAGGCCTCGCCCTTTTCGCCGTGGACGTGCGCGTAAGCCGGCACGAAAGCGGCGTTGAACGCGCCTTCGGCAAAGATCGCCCGGAAATGATTGGGCAGCCGCAGCGCGACGAAGAACGCATCCGCCACCGGACCGGCGCCGAGGATCGCCGCCAGCATGATGTCGCGGGCAAACCCGGTCAGGCGCGACAGCAAAGTGAAGCCGCCGACGGTGAAAATGCGCTTGAGCATGGCCCGCTTCTACAGGAAGTGGCGAGACCGCAAAACAGGAATGGCTGGCCACAGTCCCCTCACCGCGGAGTCATTCCGGGGCGCGCCCGTCAGGGCGCGAACCCGGAGTCCCGATGTGGTGAAGGCAGAGATTCCGGGTTCGCTCGCTATCGCGAGCGCCCCGGAATGACGGCAGCTAACGGCCTTACCGCCCCAGCGCGCCGCGCACGGCGTGGATGACGCGATCCTGTGTCGGCGCATCGAGATAAGCGTGCATCGGCAGGGCGATGACGTCGCGCGACAGCCGCTCGCACACCGGCAGGCCGCCGTCGGCAACCGGGAAGCCGCGATACGCGGTCTGCTGGTGCATCGACTTCGGATAGTAGATCGCGGTCGGAATGCCTTGCGCCTTCAGCGCCGCGGCAAAACCGTCGCGGTCGACGCCGTGCGGCAACCGAATGGTGTACTGTGCCCACACCGAGGTGCAGTCCTCGGCGAGCCGCGGAACGGTGACGACATCGGCCAACGCTGCCGAATAGCGCTCGGCGACGACGTTGCGCGCGGCGATCTCGTCTTCGAAGATCGTCAGCTTCTGCAGCAGGATCGCCGCCTGGATGGTGTCGAGACGGCCAGTGAGGCCAAGCCGGACGTTGTCGTATTTGTCGCTGCCCTGGCCGTGGACGCGAACGCTCTTCAGCGCCTCGGCGAATTCGGAATCGTCGGTGAAGATCGCGCCGCCATCGCCGAAGCAGCCGAGCGGTTTGGCCGGGAAGAAGCTGGTGGCGGTGGCGAGGCCGAAGCTGCCGAGCTTTTGGCCGCGATGGCTGGCGCCGAAGCCCTGGGCCGCGTCGTCGAGCACGAACAGCCCTTCATCCGCCGCAACGGCGCCGACCGCGGTGTGATCGGCGGCCTGACCAAACAGGTCGACCGGGATGATCGCGCGCGGCTTCAAGCCGAGCTTCTTCGCCGTACCGATGCCGCGCTTCAGTGATGCGATATCGATGTTGAAGGTGACCTCGTCGACGTCGACGAACAGCGGCGTCGCACCGGTCAGCGCCACCGCTTCACCCGTTGCGCAGAACGTGAAGGACGGGCACAGCACGGCGTCGCCGGGGCCGATGCCCTTGGCCATCAGCACCATCAACAGCGCATCGGTGCCGCTGGAGCAGGTCACGACATGGCGCGCGCCGGCGAAGGCAGCAAGCTTCGCCTCCAGCTCGATCACTTCGGGACCGTTCAGGAACTGGCAGTGGTTCAGCACCTTGCCGACCGCCTCGTCGATGCCGGCCCCCAACCTGCGGCGCTGAGCGCCGACATCGATGAAGGGCACCGGGTCGTTGCGGAGATGCTGATTCATGGGGCCTTGCCGGGTTCGAATGACGGGAATGCGCTGAAGATCGGTCGCGCTTTGGGCTAACCGGCCGCGCGGCGGGGCGCAGCGGCGGTCGCCGCGGGCCGTGCGGGCTGATCGAGACACTGGATCGCGATTTCGAGGCTGGCGACGCCCTCCTCGCCGGTGACGGCGGGAGGACCGTTGCTGCTCACCGCATTGACGAAGGCGATCAGCTCGGCGCGCAGCGGCTCGTCGTGCCCGACCGGCAGGTGCCGCATCGAATAGCTGCCGTCGGCCTTGAAGCCGAAGCACTCGGTGACCTGACGGGTCAGCAGGTCGCCCATCACATATTTGCCGCGGGTCGCGACCGTCACGGTGCGCGCCTTGAACGGGGTCAGCCAATTGGTGTTGATGTGGGCGAGCACGCCCGAAGCGGTGCGGAACTGCAGCAGCGCGATGTCCTCGCGCTCGGCGATCGCGCTCGAAAGCTGCGGCTGCACCTCGGTGATCTCCGAGTCGGTGAACCAGCGGATCAGGTCGATGTCGTGGACGGCCAGATCGATCACCACGCCGACGTTCGACATCCGCGGCGGGAACGGGCCGACCCGGGTGATGCCGATCGACAGAATGTCCTCGTCGCGAATCGCCTGCTTGATCGCCGCGACCGCCGGATTGAAGCGTTCGACGTGGCCGACCATCAGGGTGACGCCGGCCTTCTTGGCGGCGGCGACGATCTCGCGGCCCTCGGCCACCGTCGAGGCGATCGGCTTCTCGACCAATACGTGAATACCGCGACCGATGCAGGTCAGCGCCACTTCGTGATGCAGATGGGTCGGGGCCGCGATGGTCACGGCATCGACCCCGGCCAGCAGCAATTCGTCGAGCGTTGCGAAGGTCTTACAGCCGATCAGCTCGACCGCGCGGTCGCGGTGTTCCGGTAGCGGATCGACGATCCCGACCAGCGAAACGCCCGGCAGCCCAGCAAGCACACGCCCATGGTTGGTGCCCATCACCCCAGCGCCAATCACGCCAATCCGGAGCGAGGGAGTGTTGGACGGTTCAGTGCTTGACGTCATGGCATCGCGCCTTGGGAAATTGAAGGTGCGGCTTCCTACCATGCGGCCACAGATGTGGCGAATGTTCGGGAAACTTTCCCAAACACGTTTTGATTCAGTAAATTACACCGATCAGCCAAGACGCGAATTAGACGCAATAAGTCACACGCGATGGTAGTGCCGAAACCAGGCGACGAAGGCATGGATTCCTTCTTCGATCGGTGTCGAGGGCCGGAAGCCGACGTCCCGGACCAGCGCGTCAACGTCCGCAAAGGTCTCCGGGACATCGCCGGGCTGCATCGGCAGCATCTCTTTGATCGCCGAACGCCCAAGCGCCCCCTCAAGCAGCGACACCACATGCATCAACTCTTCCGGGCTGTGGTTGCCGACGTTGTAGACCCGAGCCGGCGCGCCGCTGTTCAGGCCCGGCTGTCCGGTCGGCGCGAGCTCCATTAGCCGCGCCACCACACGGGTCACGTCGTCGATAAAGGTGAAGTCGCGCCGCATCTTGCCGTGGTTGAACAGCTTGATCGGACAGCCCTCGGTGATGGCCCTGGCGAACAGGTAAAGCGCCATATCCGGCCGGTACCATGGTCCATAGATTGTGAAGAACCGTAGGCCTGTGGTCGGCAGCCGGTACAGATGGCTGTAACAATGCGCCATCAGTTCGTTGGCTTTTTTGGTCGCGGCATACAGACTGATCGGGTGGTCAGTGGGATCATCAACCGAGAATGGCAGCTTGGTGTTGGCGCCGTAGACTGATGATGAGGACGCGTAGATCAGGTGGCCGCAGCCATTGTGACGGCAACCTTCCAGCACGTTAAGAAAGCCCTCCAGATTGGAGTCCGCGTAATCGTGCGGATGGCTGAGCGAGTGCCGAACTCCAGCTTGGGCGGCAAGATGGATCACCACCGGAAATCGATGTTTTGCGAACAGCTCCGCGATTGCCGCCCGACCGGACAGATCGGCGCGAACGAAGCTGAAACCAGGATAGGGGGTCAGCAGATCGACCCGAGCCTGCTTGAGTGCCGGGTCGTAATAGGCGTTGAGACTGTCCAAGCCAACGACCGCATGGCCAGCCTCCAGCAGTTCCCGGGCAACGTGAAAGCCGATGAAGCCTGCTGCTCCCGTGACCAGGACCGCCTTCTCTGCCATATCGTCCCCGCCCCTTGCGATCCAATGCGCGCATGTTTAGCCAGCCGGCTACCACAGCGGCAAGGGGAACCGAGGTGCTATTGCCAGATCGGACGCAAGTCCCTACCAAGACGGCGGCTTTCGCGCCGGCCGGGCGCCGCTCGCTCTTGACGATCTGTTAACTTCCGACCCCAGCGATCTCTCATGCGCCGGTTTCTGCTTTCAGCAGCCAAGATCCTGGTTTCAGTGGCGCTCTTGTATCTGGCGCTCCGAAAGACCGATTTTGCCGCCCTCGCCGCACGGATCGACGCGAGCAGCTTCGGCTGGCTGGCGTTGGCCGTCGCAGCCACGATCTTTCAACTGTTCGTCAACGCCCTGCGCTGGCAGGCGATCGGTGAATGCTGCGAGGCGCCCCTGACGACCGCGCGATCGATGCGCTACACGATGATCGGGGCTTTCTTCAATCAGACGCTGCCGTCCGCGATCGGGGGCGACGCGGTGCGTGTCTGGCTGCTGGCCCGTGCCGGCGCCGGCTGGCGTGCCGCGACCTATTCGGTGTTCGTCGATCGTGCGATGGGCCTGATCGCGTTGTCGGCGATGATCTTCGTGACGCTTCCGTGGACACTCCGATTGATCGGCGATGCCGACGGGCGCCTCGGATTGATGCTGCTGGATTTCGCAGCTCTCGGTGCCGGTGTCGTCTTCCTGGCTTTGCCTTTTCTACGGTTCGGCCTGCTTGACCGAATCTGGGCCACTCGCCATATGCGCGCCTGCTCCGAGGTCGCCGTGAAAGTGCTCTCGACCCTGCAAAGTGCAACGATGATCGTCATCACTTCCCTGGTCATTACGATCCTGGCGGTGGTGATTGCTTGGTGCGTAGCCCGAGCTATCGAAGCGCCGACAAGTTTCATGCAATTGCTCGAACTCGTTCCCCCGATCATGTTGATCACCATGATCCCGATTTCAATCGCGGGTTGGGGCGTTCGCGAAGCCAGCATGGGATTGGCATTCGGTTACGCCGGCCTCAACCCCGGTGACGGCGTCGCGGTCTCGCTGCTGTTCGGCGCGGTGTATTTCGTAGTCGGCGGCATCGGCGGGCTGATCTGGATCGCGAGCGCCGAAAAGGCAGGAAAGGGTGACGCCCCCATCGAGGTTCCGGAGTAGCTCGATGCGACTTAGCGCGGACGGCGCTTTGCATTACAGCGCCGGGGGCAGCGAATGACCGGGGCAGATATCGTCTTGCTGCTCACCATCATCTCAGCAGCCGTTGGATGCTACGTACTCGTTTGGGCGCTGATGCCGCTACTGGCGCGGTACGCGCTCGCTCGCCCAAATGCACGCTCGTCCCACAAGATACCAACCCCCCAAGGCGCCGGAATTGCAGTCGTCGCCGCCACCCTGGTCGTTACCGCGATTGCCATTAGTCCTTCGGCTCCCGCGCTGCTGGCGCTTCTGCCACTATTCGCCGTGGCGATCGTGATCAGCATCGTCGGCGCAGTGGATGACATCCGGCCAATCTCGGTGTTGCCGCGCTTCGCGCTGCAGGCGCTGTGCGTCGGAGTAGTGGTGGTTACCTTGCCCGCCGACCAGCAGATCATTCAGGCTCTGCCGCTTTGGCTCGAACGCTCCGCCCTGTTGATCGGGGGCCTATGGTTCGTCAACCTCGTCAACTTCATGGACGGGCTCGACTGGATGACGGTCGCCGAGGGCGTGCCAGTGACTTTAGCCCTTGTTGTGTTCGGGGTATTCGGCGCGCTGCCACAGTCGCCGGTGCTGCTGGCGGCAGCTCTCGGCGGAGCGTTGCTCGGCTTTGCGCCCTTCAACCGGCCCGGCGCCGCCAAGGTATTTCTAGGCGACGTCGGCAGTCTGCCAATTGGGCTTCTGCTCGGTTGGTGCCTGCTGCAGGTCGCCCTGCAGGGACATGCCGCAGCCGCGCTCCTGCTGCCGCTGTACTATCTTGCCGACAGCACCGTCACACTGCTCCGGAGAATACTCCGGCGTGAGCCGTTCTGGCTCGCACATCGTTCGCACTTTTATCAGCGGGCCACCGACAACGGATTCGCGGTCCGCGAGATCGTGGGACTTATCTGCCTGACGAATTTGACGCTGGCGGCGCTGGCGACAGCATCAATCGTGCTGAATTCCGTCACCGCCGATGGCGTGCTGATTGCCATGGGGGGGGCGATCGTTGCAGTCCTGTTGATGCGGTTCGCGCGCCGCAGAGCGTGACGCCCGAGTTGCACGCTCAAAGCTATGACGCAGGCGCCGTCGGCTCGATCCGAAATTCAGGCACCGCGCCCTTCAAGATCGCGACGACCTCATCGTAGCGATCAGCCGCGATTGCTCGCTCGAGCGCAGCAAGCCCCTGGCGCAGCGTCGGCAAAGGCAGCTCGTTCGGACACGCAGCCATAATGCCCGGAATACCGATCTCGGTGGTGGGCTCGTGCTCTGCGAACAGAATTTCGTGCAGCCGCTCCCCCGGCCGAACACCGGTGAATACGATCTCGATATCGTAGCCCGGCTGAAGACCGGACAGCCGGATCATCCGCTCAGCCAATTCGACGATCTTCACCGGCTGGCCCATGCTGAGCACAAACACCGATGCGTCGGCATGTTGCGACTTGAGGGCATGGGTCGCGGCCGTAATGACGAGATCGCATGCCTCGCGAATGGTCATGAAGTACCGCACCATGTCCGGATGCGTCACTGTGACGGGACCGCCAGCCTCGATCTGCGCCTTGAACTTCGGCACAACCGAGCCATTCGACGCCAGCACATTGCCGAAGCGCACCGAGATCAGCCGCATCAGCGGCTTATCATCCGGAGTAGCGGCGAGTTCGCGATCGAGCGCTTGGCAATATAGTTCAGCGAACCTCTTGGTGAGGCCGAGCATCGAGACCGGCTCGATCGCCTTGTCGGTCGAAATCATCACCATCGCCTCGGCGCCGGCGGCGCGTGCCGCGTCCGCGACATTCACCGAGCCGAAGATGTTGGTCTTGACGCCCTCGCCCCAATCGCGCTCAAGGATCGGCACATGCTTGAGCGCCGCGGCGTGGAACACGAGATCGGGCCTGAAAGCGCCCATGAGTTCGAACACTCGCTCGCGATCGCGGATGTCAGCGATTCGGCCTTCGACCTTGGTCTTGCTGACCTTAGCGGAGAGCTTCTCCATCGCCGCATAAAGCGCCGGCTCCGAGTTCTCGATCACCAGCAATCGAGCGGCACCGAATGTCGTCACCCGGTCACACATTTCGAAACCAATCGATCCGCCACCACCGGTGACCACGATCGATTTGCCTTTCAGCAGACCTTCGAGCCTGTCGTAGTCGATCTTGACGCTTGGACGTAGCAACAGGTCTTCGACCGCGACCGGAGCCAGGCGGGGCGTGTCGCGGCTTTCCTCCAGCGACGGCAAGCGGCTCACCGTCAGCCCGAGCTTGCGCGCACGCATCAGGACCGATTCCGGCTGAGCTTCCGCATCGAAGGCCGAGGGCATCATCACCGCGCGTTCGATGGGCTTGTTCCGATGCGCGAAGTCGGCAATCACGTTGTGGAGGTCATCGATGCCGCCAAGTACCGGAAGGCCGCGGATGGTCTGGCCGCGATCCGAGAACGCGGGCGACAGGATGCCGACAGGCCATAGCCGCTGGACCGCGCCGCTCTCCACCGCGCGCAAGAACACCTCGGCATCGGCGGCGCGGCCGATCAGCAGCGTCGGCGCCGCATCCATCCTGCGCGCCTTGTTACGGGTGCGGGTGTAGCGGAAGTAGCGATACGCCAGCCTCGAGCCGGCGAGAAAGAACACCTCGAGAAACCAGTACAGAACGATCGTGGTCTTCCCGAGGAAGAACGTCCCGTACATGTTCGGCGCAAGGAAAATATAGTCCAGCACCAGCAGTGTGATCGTCAGAACGCTCGCGGCCCGCAGGATGTTGAGCAGGTCCGGGATCGAGATGAACCGCCACTTGGTGGTGGTTAGCTGAAACAGGTAACAGACGAAGAAGCTGAAGACCACGAAGTACGGCAGGATCTTCAGTAGCAACGGCAGGCGGTCCAGCAGGTTTTCGCCGTCGAACCGCAAATAGAAGCTGAGCAGCACTGCGGTCGCGGTTGCCAGCAGATCATGCAGCGCGATCAGCCAATTGCGGTAGGTGAACGACCGGATCGACGTCATCATTGCGCGTCTTTCTCGCGATGATCCGGGACGGCAACCATGGTCAGGACTGCCCCTTGCGTGCTCGCGCCACCAGCGAGGTCGTGCTGAATCCGGGCAGGACGTCCACCAGCATCACTTCTCCACCCTTAGCTGCGACGATCTCGTGCCCGACGACCTGTTCACGGGTGTAGTCGCCGCCTTTGACCAGCACGCTCGGCTCGATCCGCGTGATCAGCCGGAGCGGTGTATCTTCTTCGAAGACCGCAACCAGATCGACCGCCTCCAGCGCGGCCAGCACTTCGGCGCGGGCGCGTTCGTGCTGCACAGGGCGGCTCTCGCCCTTCAGTCGTCGCACCGAGGCGTCACTGTTCAGGCCAACGATCAGTCGATCGCAGGCGCCGCGCGCCGCGGTGAGCACTTTGACGTGGCCGGGATGCAGAATGTCGAAGCAGCCATTGGTGAAGCCGACCCGCAGACCTTCGCGGCGCCACTGTTTCAACCGCTCGTCGAGGTCGGCGTCGCCACCGATTATCTTCTCTTCCGCCGCCAGCGAGGCATGCGGCAGGACCCGTCGGCGCAGTTCGCTAGGCGTCACCACCGCGGTGCCGTTCTTGCTCACCGCCACAGCCGCGGCGGCGCTCGCTGCCCGCATCGCGGTGGCCCAATTCGCTCCAGAGGCCAGCACCACCGCCAGCACCGCCGCCACCGTATCGCCAGCGCCGGAGACGTCTCGAACCTTTACCGGTAGAGCCGGTACGTGAATCGGCTCGCCTCCGCGCGGCACCAGCGTCATGCCGTGCTCGCTCTTGGTCACCAGCATCGCCTCACATTCGGTAATCGCCATCGCGTCTTGGGCCGCTGCGGCAATTTCAGCGTCGGTCGCCGCTGCGCTGCGTGTCGCAGCGGAGAATTCCTTGCGGTTCGGCGTCAATAGCGTGGCGCCGCGATAGATCCCGAAGTTGGCGCTTTTCGGATCGACGATGACCCGCTTGCCGAGTTTTTTAGCGGCATCGATGGTCTCGCGAATCACTCGCGCGGTCAGCACGCCCTTGGCATAGTCCGAGAGGAGGACAATGTCCGCCCGCGGAAGCTGCGGCAGGATCGCTTCGAGCAAACGCTGCTCGACTTCCCCGCTGGCTGCGGACGCGGTCTCCCAATCGGCACGCAGCATGTGGGTCGAGAAATGCTCGGAGACGAAGCGCACCTTGCGGGTCGTCGGCCGCGAAGAATCTCGGACGAGAACCGGCTCAATCCGCGGCTCGCTGGCGAGTTCGGCCTCAAGCGTCCGACCGGTAACATCATCCCCGATCAAACCAACAAAAATGCAGCGTGCACCGATCGCCGCAATGTTGCGGGCGACGTTGCCCGCACCGCCGATATTCGTCTCGCTGCGCTGAACGGCAATCACCGGCGTGGGGGCCTCCGGCGAAATCCGCGACACCTCGCCGTAAACGAATTCGTCGAGCATCAGATCGCCGACGCACAGGACGGTCTGACGAGCGATCGTTTGCAGCAGGGCGTCGAAGCTGAACATCCGAATCCAAACGGTTGCGCGATCAGCGGAAGCGATCGCTGCGGTCGAGGTAACCCGTAACGTAAGACGCGACAGCCTCTTCGAGTGGGGTGAAGCCGCCGTTGTAGCCTGCGGCGCGCAGCCGGTCGCCTTCGCTTTGGGTGAAGTACTGATAGCTACCGCGAATCTGTTCCGGCATATCGATGTACTCGATCTGTGGCGGCGTGCCGAGCGCGGCGTAAGCCGCCAGGATCAGGTCGCGGAAGCTACGGGCGTGGCTGGTGCCCACATTGAAGATGCCGCTGACAGTGGGTGAGTTGAACAGCCACATCATCACCCGCACCACGTCATCGACATAGATGAAGTCACGACGCTGGTCGCCATCGGCGATACCGTCGCGATGCGACTTGAACAACTGCACCACTCGGCCGGACTTGATGTCGTCGAACCGCCGCGCCAGCACGCTGGCCATGGTGTCCTTGTGATATTCGTTCGGGCCGAACACGTTGAAGAACTTCAGGCCGGCCCATTGCGGCGGCAGCTTGTCGCCCTTGGCGGCTCGCTCGGCGACCACGAGGTCGAACAGGTGCTTGCTCCAACCGTACAGGTTCATCGGCCGCAGTTTCTTAAGCGCGGGGAGCGAGACATCGTCGTCGAACCCGTGCTCGCCGTCGCCATAGGTGGCTGCCGACGAGGCGTAGATCAGCGGCGTGCCGGTCTGGGTGCACCAGTCGAGCAGCCGCAGCGACAACCGGAAATTGCTCTCCATCACCAGGTCGCCGTCGGTGGCGGTGGTCGCAGAGATTGCCCCCATGTGGAACACGGCGTCGAGCTTGCGCCCTTTCAGCCAGTCGGCGAGCTCCGCCGGGGACACGAAATCGGCAAGCTGCCGCTTGGCAAGGTTCTTCCACTTGCCGTCATGACCGAGAAAGTCCGACACCACCACGTCGGCCCGCCCGGCCTCGTTCAGCGCCGCGACCAGATTCGATCCGATGAACCCGGCGCCCCCGGTGACCAGCAGCATGACTTCTCCGCCTCAATTTGCGGGGCCACCTTTGCCCCACTCCGTCCAGGCAGGCAACTTCATCTCTGAATTGCTGTGCATGCGGAACGGGTCCGACGCGAAATGGCGGCTGGACGTGGGCCGCGGCAGGCGCTAACCGGCTGGGCCGACCCCTCCCTGCCCGGCAGGGCAGCAGAACAAGCGATGAATTACGAATCACTCAAAGCCAGCCTGGCGACTGCCCCTGAGCGCAACGAGACCAGCCCAGTATTGCTGGTGCCTTACATGTGGATCGGTGATTTCGTGCGCTGTCACACCGTGGTGCGGGTGCTGAAGGACCGCTGGCCGAACCGGCCGGTCGACGTCCTCACCACGTCTCTGTGCGCGCCGCTGGTCGACTATATGCCCGGCGTGCGCCAGGGAATCGTGTGGGATCTGCCGCGCAGCAAGATCTCGCTGTCTCAGGAGCGAGCGCTGGCCGCGAAACTGCGGCAGCAGCACTACGGCGCCTCCGTGGTGATGCCGCGCACCTTCAAATCGACCATAGCCCCCTGGCTCGCCGGCATCCCGAAACGCACAGGCTTCATCGGGGAGGTCCGGTTCGGTCTGCTCAATGACTGGCGGCGCGGTGAGAAGGCGCTGCCGCGGATGATCGACCGCTGCGCCGCGCTGGCGCTGCCGCCGCTGCTGGAACTGCCGCTGGACTGGCCAGAACCGCAGCTTCAGGTGCCGACGGCCGAGATCGCGGCCTGGCGGCAGGCCAACGGCCTCCACGGCCGGACCGTGGTGGCGCTCGCGCCCGGCGCCGTCGGGCCGGCGAAGCGCTGGAGCTACTACGTCGAAGCCGGGAAAGCGTTGACCGAGCGCGGTTTCGAAGTCTGGGTGGTCGGCGGCCCGGGGGAAACCGCCAAGGCGCAAGAGATCGTCGCGGCCGGCGGCGAGCGGGTCCGCGACCTGACCGGAACAGACTTGCGCAACGGCATTCTGGCGCTGGCGGCTGCAGACTTGGTGATCTCCAACGATTCCGGCCTGCTCCACGTTTCGGCGGCAATCGGCAGCCGGACCATCGGCATCTTCGGCCCCACCAGCCCCTGGCATTACGCTCCGCTCAACCCGATCGAGACGGTGATCCAGGCGCCCGGGGACATCCCGTGCCGGCCCTGCCACAAGCCGATCTGCCGAATGGAGCACCACCGCTGCATGCGCGATATCGCGGTGGAGGACGTGACGACGGCGGCGCTGCGTGCGCTCCAGGCCGCCGGTATCTCGCCCGCGATCTGACCGCGGCACGGCTTGCGCCGGGCCGGCCCCTGCGCTTTATCGAGGCTTCAGCTTCAGCCTTCAGGTGTAACGTGAGCCAGGACAAGATCGCCGCCCATTTCCAGCTCTCGCTTGCCGCGATGACTGCTGCCGCCGGCGATGCAACTCTGCTGGCCGCGTCGCGGGCCATCGCAGCGGCATCGATCAAGGCGCTGCAGCAGGGCCGCAAGATTCTGCTCGCCGGCAATGGCGGCAGCGCTGCCGACGCCCAGCACATCGCGGCCGAGATTATCGGTCGCTATAAGCGCGAGCGAGCGGCCTGGCCGGCGGTGGCGCTGACCACCGACACCTCGGCACTCACGGCGATCGCCAACGACTATGGCTTCGAGCGGGTGTTCGCCCGGCAGGTCGAAGGTCTCGGCCAGCCGGGGGACGTCTTCATCGGCATCACAACCTCCGGTCGCTCGCCGAACATCCTGGCGGCGCTCGAGGTCGCACGGCAGCGCGGCCTCGTCACCGTCGGCATGACCGGCCCGAGCGGCGGATCGATGGGCGCGCTGTGCGATTATGTTCTGATCGCGCCGGGCCCCGAAACTGCGCTGGTTCAGCAAATCCACTTGATGGCAGCACACGCGATCTGCGACGAGATCGAAGCCGCGCTCGGCGCGCCGGCGCCATGACCGCGTCCGCGCCGCGCCGGCCCGCCGCCTTCCTCGATCGCGACGGCGTCATCAACTACAACGACCACTATGTCGGCACGCGCGAGCGCCTGCGCTGGATGCCGAGCATCGCCGCAGCGATCCGGCGGCTTAACGCCGCCGGCTATTACGTTTTCATCATCACCAACCAGTCCGGCGTCGCGCGCGGCATGTTCAGTGAGGACGACGTCCGTGCCTTGCATCGCTGGATGCAGGATGAATTGCGGGCTCAAGGCGCGCAGATCGACGATGTCCGGTTCTGCCCGCATCATGTCGACGGAACGATCGACGCCTATCGGGTCGCCTGCGAGCATCGCAAGCCGGGGCCCGGCATGATCCTGGATCTCGCCAAGGCCTGGCCGGTCGACATGACGCGCAGCTTCGTGATCGGCGACAGCGCAAGCGATATCGAAGCAGCACAAGCTGCCGGCATTCCCGGCTTTCGCTTCGAGAGCGAAGATATCGATGGCTTCGTCAAACAGGTGCTGATCGAGATGCAGCGCACCGCTGCATCCAACTAACCGAGCAACTGCTCGGCCGCCTCGATCGCCTGCTGCGCCGATGGGCCACCGCTCTTGCCGCCGAGCACCCGCATCGCGCCGCTGCCGACCGGCCCGGTCAATCCCGGATCGGTCGCCACATAGATGCCGACCAGCGGCACCCGATACGCGGCGGCAAGATGCAACAGGCCGGTGTCGACGCCGATTATCACTGAAGCGCCGGCGATCACGCCCGCGGTGAGATCAAGCCGCTGACGCGGCAGCACGCGGCTGCCAGGAATCTGGTTCGACAGCAATTCGGCGGTCTGCCGTTCGGTCTCGGTGCCCCAAGGTAGCACGGCCTGCAGCCCCCGCGCGTGCAGCCAACGGCCGGTCTCGATCCAATCCTCGGCGCGCCACTCCTTCGACGTCCGCGAAGTGCCGTGCAGCAGCAGCGCATTAGGCGCGTCACCGCTGCGTGCCGGCTTGATCAGTCCGTAGTCGATCTCGTCAGGGGGACGATAGCCGAGCGACAGAGCAGTGAGCTCACGGTTGCGCGCCACCGCGTGCAGCGCCCGACTGACACTATGACGGATGTTGTAGAACCGCGACGCCAGAGGCTCGCGGATGCTCTGCGCGTCGTAGCCGTGGCGCTCGCCGTGCGCCAGCCTGGCGATCACCGCCGAGCGGATCAGGCCCTGCGTGTCGATCACCAGATCGAAATCCGGCTCACGCAATCGGCTGTTGAAATCGCCGATTTCGCGCCAGGTGGCGCGGCTCGTCAGATGTGACCGCCAGCGCCGCGTCGCCACCGGGATCACCTCGGCAACCGAAGGGTGGAGCTGCGCCAGCGGCGCGAACGCCTCTTCCACCACCCAGCTTATCCGCAAGCCCGGCATCGCGCGCGCAGCATCGGTGATCGCGGGCATCTGGTGCACCACGTCGCCGAGCGAAGAGGTCTTGACGATGAGGATGTCCGACATTGACGCAGAAGGCCCGCAATTGCCGCGGTCCTCGTTACAGATTGACAACCATAGAGTCGAATCCCCGGCGAAACCGCTGGCAATTCGCGCATTCGATGGCCCCGCTATACCGCAATTCCATTGTTTGTCGACAGACTGGCTCTGATGCGTTCGACGAACCTGCAGCTTGGACGGAAACCACGATGACCGTACTCGTCACCGGCGGCGCCGGTTACATCGGAAGCCACACGGTTCTGGCGCTGGTCGAGGCCGGCGAAAGCGTGGTGGTGATCGACAATCTCTCGACCGGCTTTTCGCAGTTCGTTCCCGAAGGCGTGCCGCTGTTCATCGGCGATGCAGGCGACGAAAATCTGGTCGACGGCGTGATCGCCTCGCACCAAGTCGACGCCATCATCCATCTCGCCGGCTCGGTGATCGTCTCCGAATCGATGCGCGATCCGCTCGCCTACTATCGCAACAACACCTCGGTTTCGCGCAGTGTCTTGAGTGCCGCGGCGCGGCGCGGCGTCAAGACCCTCGTGTTCTCGTCGACCGCAGCCGTGTACGGCAATCCAGATCAGGTTCCGATCGGAGAGGACGCGCCGACGCGCCCGGCGTCACCCTATGGCCGCTCCAAGCTGATGACCGAAATCATGCTGCATGATGCGGCGATCGCTTGCGGCATCAACTACGTGACACTGCGCTACTTCAACGTCGCCGGTGCCGATCCGCACGCGCGGATCGGCCTTGCCACCGCCGGCGCCACGCATCTTTTAAAGATCGCCGTCGAGGCAGCCACCTGTCAGCGCAGACGGATCGACGTCTACGGCACCGATTATCCGACACCCGACGGCAGTTGCATACGCGACTTCGTTCACGTCACCGACCTCGCGCAGGCCCACTGCGCCGCGCTCAACTATTTGCGCGCCGGCGGCAAGCCGGTGACCTTGAACTGCGGTTACGGCCGCGGCTATTCGGTGCTCGAAACGATCGACACTGTGAAACGCGTGGCGGGGCGTAATTTCGCCGTCGCTTCCGCAGGACGCCGCCCCGGCGACATCATGACGATGGTCGCCGACTCCAGCCGGATCCGCGGCACACTCGATTGGACGCCGCATTACGACGACCTCGAGACCATCGCCACGCATGCGCTGGCATGGGAGCAAAAGCTGGTGCGCATGCGCCAAGGGATTGAATTGCAAGCCATTCCAGCCTGACCGCAGCGCCGGTTCCGCCGTTTTGGCTTGAAAATCCGGGCCAGCGGGGGCAAGGACTCCGCCGAGACGCACGCCTTCCTCGCGCGCGACCCTTGTTCGACGCCGTCGATGGAACGCGGGAATGACCGAAGCCCCACGCAAGATTACTGACGACCCCTATGGCGCGTGGCAGCTCATCCGCCGCTTGGTGATGGAACAGGCGTCCGCCTATTGGCGGCGCTACGCGCTCGCGTTCGGCCTGATGGCGATCGCTGCCGCCGCAACCTCAGGCTCGGCCTTTCTGCTCGGCAAGGTCATCAACCAGGCCTATGTCGATCGAGACCTCCAGGGCATCATGTTCTGGTCGATCGTCACGCTGGTGGTGTTCACCCTGAAGGGTGCTGCGACCTACGGGCAGTCGGTGATCCTTACCCAGATCAAGAATGCGATCCTCGCCAACAATCAGCGGCGGATGTTCCACAAGCTGATGAACGAGAGCATTGGCTTTTTCTCGCAGCGGCATTCGTCCGAATTCCTCGCGCGCCTCACGGCTGGCGCCAACTCCGTCACCGAAGTGCTCAACCTGCTGATCAACGCGATCGGCCGTGATTTCTTGTCGCTGATCGGCCTCGTCATCGTGATGGTGGTGCAGGACCCGTTCATGGCGCTGTTCGGCCTTCTGGTCGCGCCGCCGGCGGCGTTCGTGGTGCGCAAGCTGGTGAAGCGGGTGAAGGGACTGGCCCTCACGCAGTTCACTGGCAACGCGCAGATCCTCGAGACGATGCAGGAATCGCTGCAGGGCATCCGCACCGTGAAGGCGTTCTCGCTCGAAAAGACCATGAGCGACCGGATCGACGCCAATATCGCCGCGGTGCAGGCCAACGCCGATAAGATGGCGAAGGTGTCGAACCGCTCCAGCCCGCTGATGGAGACGCTCGGTGGCTTCGCGGTGGCGGCGTCGCTGATGTACGGCGGCTACCGTGTGGTGGCGACCGGCGCAACGCCCGGCGAGTTCTTCTCGTTCCTGACCGCGTTCCTGCTCGCCTATGAACCGGCGAAGCGGCTGGCGCGGCTCAACATCGAACTCAACAGCGGCTTGGTCGGCGCGCGGATGCTGCTCGAGATCATCGACAGCCCGCCGAGCGAGCCGGACGACAGCCACAAGCCGGCACTGCAACTCACCGACGCGCGCGTCCAGTTCGACAACGTCTCGTTCGCCTATCGGCCCGACGAGCCGGTGCTCAACCATATGAGCTTCGTCGCCGAGCCAGGTCAGACGACCGCACTGGTCGGGCCGTCGGGCGGTGGCAAGTCGACGGTGCTGGCGCTATTGCTGCGCCTGTACGAAGTGCAGTCCGGCGAGATCCGCATCGACGGGCAGTCGACATCGACGGTTTCGCGCGAGTCGCTGCGGCAGCAGACCGCTTACGTCGGACAGGACGTCTATCTGTTCCGCGACACCGTCCGCGCCAACATCGCGTTCGGCAAGCTCGGCGCCACCGACGACGAGATCGTGGCCGCCGCCAAGGCAGCCTGCGCGCACGATTTCATTATGAACTTCCCGCTTCAGTACGACACGCCGGTCGGCGAGCATGGCGCCCAACTATCTGGCGGCCAGCGCCAGCGCATCGCGGTCGCCCGCGCGCTATTGCGCAATGCGCCGATCGTCCTGCTGGACGAAGCCACCGCCGCGCTCGATTCGGAGTCGGAAAAGCTGGTGCAGGAAGCGATCGAGCGTCTCGCCCGCGGCCGCACCACGATCGTGATCGCACACCGGCTGCACACCATCATGCATGCCGATTCCATCCTGGTGGTCGAGGCCGGCGAGATCGTCGAACAGGGCCAGCACGACGACCTGCTGCGCCGCGGCGGGCGCTATGCCTCGTTCTTCCGGTTGCAGCAGCGCCACGCGACGCCTCTGGCGCCGGCCGAAGCCTCCGCCTAACCTGATGGACCGAATCCGCTCCCGCCTCTTCGTCCCCTTAGCTTGCGAAAGACACTCATGAGCAACGCCGGTTTCGTGATCGCCCCGCCGCCGCAGCCCACTCTCGCCGTTGCCGGGACGAGCGACCGCTTTCCAATGCGCCGGATCTGGTGCGTCGGCCGCAACTATCTTGAGCACGTCCGCGAGATGGGCAACGACGAGCGCCAGCCGCCGTTCTTCTTCGCCAAGCACGCCGACATGGTCGCCCCCGACGGCACCACTATCCCGTATCCGCCGCTGACCAAGGATTTGCATCACGAGGTCGAGCTGATCGTGGCGCTGAAGAGCGGCGGCCTGAACATTCCCGTGGAGAAGGCGCTCGACCAAGTCTGGGGTTACGCGGTCGGCATCGACCTCACCCGCCGCGACCTGCAAATCGCCTCGCGCAAGAAGGAGCAGCCCTGGGAGATCGGCAAATCGTTCGATGCCTCGGCGCCGTGCGGCGCGCTGCGGCCGGCCTCCGAGATCGGCCATCCGGCCACCGGCAAGATCTGGCTGTCGGTCAACGGCACCGAGCGGCAGACCGGCGATCTGTCCGAAATGATCTGGAACGTGCCGGAGATCATCGCCAAGCTCTCCCAGCAGGTCGAGCTCGCCGCCGGCGATATCATTATGACCGGCACCCCGGCCGGCGTCGCGGCGCTGGCGCCCGGGGATGCCATCGCCTGCGGCGTCGACGGCATCGGCACGCTCAGCATCACGATCGGCCAGCCGGGCTGACGGGTCGACCGGCGTTAGCCGATGATTAACCATAAATCAGGAATATCGCGGCGGGGCCGTCAGGAGCTGCCGCGATGATGTCCGACTTCGGAAGATACCTTCTGGCCGTATTCGCGACCCTGGCATTCCTGGCCAGCGCTCAAAATGCCGGCGGCCTGAGCTGGCGCGGCCAGGCGCCAATTACTCTCGCCGCCACGCATTAGATCAGGATCGGAACTGCGGCCGAAACCCGCGCGGCTGGAAGCCGAGGTCGGCGGCGGCCGGGCCGGCGTCGAAGGTCATGTCCTTCGCCATCCGGGTGGCCATGGTTGCCGACAGCCCGGGCAGGATGCGGACCGCGACCGGCAGAACGATCCGCCATGCCCAATCCGGCACTGGCACGATGATCCGCGGCAGGCCGAGCCCGTCGAAGATCCTGCCGACCATCTGACGATAGCTCAGGGTCTCGCCGCCCGGCAGATTGTAGGTCTTGCCAATCGCGTGCGGCCGCGCGGCGGCGGCGACCGCGGCGGCGGCAAGATCGTCGGCATGCACCGGCTGGCGCAGTCCCTCACCGCCCGCCATCAGTGGGAAGAAGCGGAAACGCCGGATCAGCCCGGCGATCCGACTGACATTGCCGTCGCGGCCTTCAAGATAGATCAGGGTCGGCCGCAACACCGTGCAGCCGACGCCATGCCCCGCGCAGGCCGCGATCACGCGCGATTCACCGGCGCCCCAGTCACGAATGAAGGCGCGCTCTTTAGGGTCGGGCGTGTCCCATTTGGTTTCGATGCTGGTCGAGGTGAATACCACCAGCCGCTTCATCCCGGCCGCGGCCAGCACCGGCACCGCATCGGCGACGCGCCCGACCGGCGCAGTGGCGAACACCACATCCAGCGGCGGCAGCGCGACGCCGCCGAGATTTTCAAGATCTCCCGCAACCCAATTCACACCATCGCCCCGGGGCCGCGGCCGACGCGACAGCCCCACCGGCTGCGCCCCTTGCGCAATCAACCGACGAACGATCGCGCCACCAACCATCCCGGTGGCGCCGATGACGAAAGGTTTAGAGGCGGTCATTGTGGCTCCTAAAGGTCGCCGCCCGCACGGGACGGCGACGATTCTGTTCGGCTACCACGAAATCTGCCGAGCTGCACTTGTCTGCCCACGCTCTCGTCCACCCTCAGACCGTAGCCAGCAAAATGCCCCTTACCTCGACCACGCTTTTCCTCTGCCTACCCCTTTGCCAAATCGACATTCAACAACCGGAACGTGAGCACCAGGATCTGATCAAGCGTCTCGTCGAATGTCCGCCTGCCATCAGGGTTGAACCAATAGGCGGCACGGTCCCATTGGTTCATGATGGCGAGCGTCACGAACATCGGATCTACCCGATCGTGGTCGCCGACGAAGTCAGTGACGAGATCGTGGATGGTATAGCGATAGCGATCCAGTCGTTGGCCGAAATGCGCACGGTCCTGTTCGGAAAAGAACAGCTTCAGAAATTGCGGATCGATCAGCCGGTCGTTGGCGCGGGCGATGATCTGGTGTCGGAGCTTGTAGGTGGCGTGGCGCCGTGCGATTTCGAGCAGGCGCTCACCGCGCGGCATCTGCTCAATATCCTTCAGGACGTAACCAAAGAAGTGATCCATGCCGAAATCGACCGCCGCGACCAGCAGCGCCTCCTTCGACGGGTAGTAGTTGTACAGCGTCGGCGCACGCAGGCCGACCGCGCTGGCGATCGTACGCATGCTGCAGGTCTCGTAGCCGCGTTCGGCGAACAGCGCGATCGCGGTGAGCAGGATGCGGATCCGCATCCGGCTGGCGGGCGAGTCCGGCTGACCGATGATCGCGCCCTCGTCGACAAGGTCACCGAGATAGCTCAAGGTCGGACCGTCGGGCGGCACCCGCGCGCCCGTCCTCGTGCGCTTCATCTCAGTCGAACTCATCCCGGCATGCTCCAAGGGCCGCTGCGGCCCGCATCCAGAGCTAACCGAGCCGCCAGGAGCTGGCAACCGCACCGCCTCTGACGGCGGCGCGAAGGCTTACTGCGCCGGGGCCTCCGCGCTCTGTAGGGCGCGCCACATCACCTTACCCGAGGCGCTCTTTGGCAGCGCATCCTTGAACTCGACAATGCGTGGCACCTTGTAGGCGCTGACCTGCGTGCGGCACCAGGCGATGATGTCCTGCTCGGTCAGATCGGCGTGGGACGGTCTACGCACCACCACTGCCTTGACCGTCTCACCGCGATAGGCATCAGTTGAGCCGATGACGCAGACCTCCTGGATGCCGGGATGCCGGAACATTAATGCTTCCAGCTCCGCCGGCCAGACCTTGTAGCCGGCGGCATTGATCATCCGCTTGAGCCGATCGGTAATGAAGAAGTAGCCGTCTTCGTCGCGATAACCGAGATCACCGGTGCGCAAGAAACGCCTGCCCTCGATGCTGATGAACGCCTGCTCGGTCGCTTCCGGCCGCTGCCAGTAGCCTTGGAACACCTGCGGCCCGTGCACGACAATCTCGCCCTGCTCGCCGTCGGCAACCTCCTGCCCGGTCTCGAGATCGATGACCCGCGCATCGACGCTGATGAACGGAATGCCGAGGCATTGCAGCTTGGGCGCGTCGCAAGGGTTCATCAACGTGACGGCGGACGTCTCGGTCAGTCCGTAGCCCTCGACGAAGTCGAGTCCGAACTGCTCGCGCAAGCGCTCGGCAACCGCCTGCGGCATCGCTGCGCCGCCGCCGCCGATCTGCACCAGGCTCGACAAGTCGTACTGATCGAGATTCGGGCTCGCCAGCAGATCGATGATCATCGTGGGAATCGACAACCAATGGCTGACGCGATGCTGCGAGATCAGACGGCCCGCTACGTCGCGATCCCAGCGCGGCATGATGATCAGCGTGGCGCCAGCGTAGATCGCGGCATGCATCACACACACCAGGCCGGTGATGTGAAACATCGGTAACACCCCCAGGCTGACCGTTTCGGGCGTGCCGTCGATCCAGAACATGGTGGTCATCGCGTTGTGCGTCACGCTGCCATGGGTCAGCATGCAACCTTTCGGCAGACCGGTGGTACCGCTGGTGTAGGGCAGCAGCGCCAAGTCGTCGCGGCCGACGAGCAGCTCGGGCAGCGGATCGTCGGCCGCGATTGCATCTCGCCATGCATGCACTGAGCCTTGGACGAGGCTCGGTAAGGCGTGCTGCGTCGTCAGCCAGTCGCGCCATTGCGGCGGGATCAATGCGTCCTCTTGCAGCGCGTCGGCGAACTGGCTGACGATAAGATGCTGCAGCCGATGGCCGCTGTCGATGGCATTGCTGGCGGCGGCCAGGCCTTCGGCTAGGTCTCCGGTGGTCAGAGCCACCTTGGCCTGCGCGTCGGTGATGTAGTGGTGCAGCTCTCCTGCGCGGCTCATCGGATTGACCGGCACGGTGACCGCATTTGCCCTCGCGATCGCCAGATGCGCGATCACCAGCTGCGGGCAGTTCTGCATGACCACCAGCACGCGGTCACCCGGGACGACGCCCAAGGTGCGCAACCGCCCCGCCAGCCGCTCAGCGCTGTCCTTGAGCTGCCGATAGGTCAGACTGCTGCCGAGAAAGCCGAGCGCAGTACGGTCTGGATAGCGGGCGGCGCTGACGGCGAGATTGTCCCACAGGGATGTGACCGGCGGCTCGACGGCCGCCGGCAAACGAGGCGGCCAAGACTTCAGCAGTCGCTTGTCGTGTCGCATCACTTCAATCCGTGTTTCGCTCTACGTGTCTCGACATCATCGGCCCGCGGCTGGGTCCAGCCGTGGGCCGCGTTGCTCTGGCTCCGATCAGCGCTCGATCGCGCCGATCACTGTTTCACCAGCGAACATTTCGATTCCGACAGCGGCGGATAGGCGCTGCTGCCCGGGATAGTCTCGCGGATGTCGGCATAGTCCCAGGCGGCGCGGGAGTCTGTCGTCTTCTTCACCGCCAGCACATACATGTCGTGAATCATACGGCCATCCTCGCGAATCCGCCCACCCTTGGCGAAGACGTCGTTGATCTCCGTCTTCTTGAGATGATCGAGAACGGTCTTGGCGTCGTCGGTGCCGGTCTCCTTGACCGCCTTGAGATAGGTGGTGATCGCCGAATACAGGCCCGCCTGCAGCATGATCGGCATCCGATTGCGCTGCTTGAAGAAGCGCTGGCTCCAGGCGCGCGATTCATCGTCGCGGTTCCAGTAGAAGCCCTCGACCAGGATCATGCCCTGCGCGGCGTCGAGGCCGATGGCATGCACGTCGGTGAGCGATGCTGCGAGCGGCGCCAGCGTCTGGGTGATGCCGAAGTCGCGCGCGGCCTTGACCGAGTTGATCAGATCGCCGCCGGCGTTGGCGAGTCCGATCACATCGGGCCCCGCGCTTTGCGCGCTCAGCACGAAGGACGAGAAGTCGGCGGTGCCGGTCGGATGCTTGCGCGATCCGATCACTTTGCCGCCCGCCGCCACGATGGCCTGGGTCGCGTCCCTTTCAATCGCCTGGCCGAGTGCGTAGTCGACTGTCAGGAAATACCAGTTCTTCTTGCCGGCGCGCGTGATCGACCCTGCGAGCGCGTTGGAGATGCCGTGCGTGTCCCAGGCATAGAGCACGGTGTTGGGCGAGCACTGCTCGTTGACCAGCGAGGTGGTCCCCGCACCCGTCACCATCAGCACGCGGTTCTTCTCGCGCGTGAGGCCCGACACCGCCAGCGCGACGGCCGAATTGATCGCGTCCGTGACCATGTCGACGCCATCGACGTCGTACCACGCACGGACTCGGCTGACTGCGATATCCGGCTTGTTCTGGTGGTCGGAGACGACCAGCTCGACCTTGAACGGCGGCTTCTCATTCTTGACGAAATCGTCGATCGCCATGCGGGCGGCCGCCTCGGAGTTCGCGCCGCTCAGATCCTGAAACACGCCTGACATGTCGCCGAGCACGCCGATCTTGACGACGTTATTGGAGATACCCGGGGTTTGCGCGTGTACTGGCCCAGCCAGCGCACACGACACCGCGCACGCGAAGACAGACCCTGCGAAGGTTCTCATCGTTTCTCACCCTATGTGTTGTTTTATTGATTGAAGACGGCGCCGCCGCTCAGCGCCGCAGCCGCTGCTGTGCCCACGTCCCGATCTCCTGCATCGTGGCGACGGTCTCGGGCAGGAACGGGAAGATCGTATAGACGTGGACCGAGTCGTCGACGGTCCGCGACGTCACATCGACACCCGCCTGTTTGGCGCGTTCGATCAGGCGCGTGGTGTCGCTGAGCAGCACCTCGCCTTCGCTGGCAGTCAGATAGATCGGCGGCAGGCCGGAGAGATCGCCATACAGCGGCGACACCAGCGGGTCGGTCGGCTCGTGGCCCTGGAAGTAGGACGCGCCGAGATAAGTCAGCATGTCGCGGTTGGCGGCGGGATCGTCGCCGGCGAATTTCGACACGCTTTCGCCGCGCAAGGTGAGATCGGCGAACGGACAGACGCCGATGATGCCCGCGGGCTGCGGATCGTCGGTGGTCTTGAGCGCCAGCGCGAGCGCAAGCGCCAGACCCCCGCCAGAGGATTCTCCGCTCAGGATGATCGACGACGCGGAGATGCCTGCGTCGAGCAGCGCCCGATAGGCGTCGAGCGCATCGTCGATCGCGGCCGGATAGGGATGATCAGGGGCCAGCCGATAGTCGACGGTGACGCAACTGCCGCCGACGGTTTCGGCGAGCCGATGCGCGTATTCGAGCGAGCCGCGTGCCGAGCCGAGCACGTAGCCGCCACCGTGGAAGTGCAGCAAGGTCGGTGCATCGTCCTGTTTTTTCGCCGCAGAAACCCGGAACGCCGGGACGCCGCGGAGTTCGAGCTGTTCGACGGCGACATCCTTGGCGAGCGGGAAGTTGGCGGCAAGAAACTCCTCGTAGCCTTCGCGCAAGCCGTCGTGGCCGCGCGCGACCTGCTCCGGCGAGAACGCGCTCTTCCACAGCGCGAACGCATGCTGGCTTTCAGGCCGCTTCAGGGTCTTGCCCTCGCGCGTCGCCGACAGGCCGAGCACCTCGCCGGCCGGGCGCTTCACCGCCTCGACGACGTTGTAACCCCAGACGAATCCCCACGTCGTCTCGGTCATCGGATCGACGTGCTGTATGCCCTTCCAGCGGCCATCGCGGGCGCGGATGCGCGCCGGATCGGATTCGTGGGTGAGCTTGACCATGGCGCGCGCGCCGGATTGTACGCGGGTGGTGCGCGGACGGCGGCGCTGTTCGTATTCCTGCAGCGCCTGCGACGCCTCCTTGTGGGACGACAACACTGTCGCCAGCGTCCATGCATCCTCGATGCCCTGCGCGGCGCCCTGCGCCAGGAATGGTACCATCGGATGCGCGGCGTCGCCCATCAGGGTGACGCGGCCATAGGTCCAGCGATCGATCGGATCACGATAATACATGCCGGTGATGAAGCCGGTTTCGATCTGCTCCATCATCTTTCGTGCCCGCGGCTCGATGTCCGAGAACGAGCGGTGCAGATCGTCGATATCGCCGCTCTCGGTCCAGGATTCGCGCTGCACTTCGGTGGCCGGAACGGAAGCTAGAATGCTGTAGAGATTGTTCGGCCGCACCCAGTAGGTGATCAGCGTGCGCCCCGGGCCAAACCAGTAGTTGCCCTTCTCCTCGAGATTGACGTGCCGGAGCTTGGCGGCCGGGATCAGCGCGCGCCACATCAGAATGTTGGAGAAATGCGTCGGCTCGTCGCCGCGCAGATGCTTGCGGATGACCGAGTGGATGCCGTCGGCGCCGACCAGCACATCGCCGCGAACCTCTTCGCCGGACGCCAGCCGCACGGTAACGCCGGCCTGGTCCTGGTCGAACGAACAGACCTGCGCGCCGAGCCGTAGCGCTCCGGCCGGCATTGCGCGGGCCAGTAGATCGATCAGGTCGGCGCGGTGGATGTTATAGAGCGGCGCGCCCCAGTGCCTGGCGCCGATGTCGCCGAGCGGCGACAGGCTGAGCAGCTTGCCATTGGCGATATCGCGCAGCTCGTAGGATTGCGGGATGACGCCCGCATCGGCGACCGCCTGTTCGAGCCCGAGTTCGCGCAACACCCAAACGGCGTTCGCGGCGAGCTGAATGCCGGCCCCGATCTCCTTCAGCTCGGGCGCCTGCTCGAGCACCACCGCCTCATGGCCCTTCTGAGAAAGGGCAATGGCGGCCGTCATGCCGGCGATCCCTGCCCCAACGATAATGACGCGCATGCGCCGCTCTCCCCATGTTTCGCCCATCTCGGTGGGCTTACGAACGAACGTTCGTAAGATTACGAATAGTGATGCGATGCAGTGGCGTCAAGCCATCAGGCGCAAAGGGCTACCGTCGACCGCAGGTACTTGAGGAGGGGAAACCCAACATCGGACGCGGCCCAGGACCGATCTCTGGGCTTTCAGGCGGATGCGGACCGGCTTTTTGGAGTTCTCTTACTGTCCGACGGTCGAGGCGATGGTCTCGACATCGAGCGGCTGGCGGCACCATCGCGAGCGGCTTCAGGAGGCGATCGTGAAGGCGCAGAAACTGAGGGGCTGACCCCGCCACTCACCTCATCGTCGCTGCCTCGCAGCGCGACGTGGGGGCCGGCACCAGGCTCGGCGCCGGATCGTGGCAGGCGCGGCAGATGACGCGATTGCGGCCGGCGTGTTTGGCGTCGTAGAGAGCCTGGTCAGCCGCCTTCATCAGGTCGGAGACATCTTTCATTCCCGGCAGTGCCGTGGCGACACCGATGCTCACCGTCGCCGGGATCGCATGCGAGGCGACCACCAGAGCGTTGGTGGCGACCTCGCGGCGCAGTCGCTCTGCGACCACTTCCGCCTGCGCCAGATCGGTCTCCGGCAGCAGCAGAGCGAATTCCTCACCGCCGAGCCGTGCCAGCACGTCGCAATCCCGCTTGCAGTCGCGCGCCAGTCTGGCGAGATGCACGATCATCTCGTCGCCGACCTGGTGACCGAAGCCGTCGTTGATCGCCTTGAAGTAATCGATGTCGATCATCAGGAACGACATCGCCCGATCGTAGCGCCGGGCGCGCGACCATTCGCGGTCGGCCAGCGTCAGGAAGTGGCGACGGTTGTAGACCCCGGTCATACCGTCGGTAGTCGCCAGCCGCTCCAGTTCCTCGGCATTCCGGACGATGTCGGTGACGTCGCTGTAGACCAGCATCCGGCCGCCGCCCGGGAGCACCGCGAGGTGGCAGCGCAGCGCGGTGCCGTCGGTCATTGCCAGATCCGTCGGCTTCGGATCGCCGGATTGCACCCAGGCCAGCCGCCGCGCCACGTAATCGTCGAGATCGACCGCGACCGCCTCCGCGGCGGCGGCGAGCATCTCGGCATAGAGCGGCCGATTCTGCCGGATCTCCTCGGCGCTGTTGGCCCTGAACATCCGGTGCAGCACCGGATTGCTGTAGACCGCGCGCAGCTCCTCGTTGAGGATCAGCAGGCCGGCATCGACATTGTCGAGCGCCGCGTACAGCGTCTCCAGCGCCTGCCGGGCCTCGGCCAGCTCGCAGCGCACCCGCGCGATCTCCGGATCGTCCGGAGCCTGCGCGATGTGGTGCATTTCCCCCGTCAGTCTTTTGTGCATTGTCACGATCTCCGCGACCCGCCAGTGACTCACTTACACCACGGGTTGCACGACAACGGAAAACAACTCCTGAACCTCCAGGGGCAATTACGGGGTTTCGTTAACGCCCCGTGAACGCCGCCGCGGCAGCGCGAGGGCTCCGAGCGCACGAATGATTGGCGCTTTGCGTCCATTTGGCTTAAAGCGGGCCAGTCTCCCGTCATCGTCGGCCATCCGCGGCCGTGCATCGTTCAAGGGCTCGTTCAGAAGAGCCGGGACGGGATTTTCCCAATCGGCGTGATCGCCCAGAAGGTCGTCGTTCGTGACATTTCCGACCAGTCCCCCGCCGCTCGCACGAGCTTTGGCGGAACGCAATTATCTCGAAGCGACGCCGGTGCAAGGCGCCGTGCTGGCGCCGGACGCGACCGATCGCGACCTGTTGGTGTCGGCGCAAACCGGCTCCGGCAAGACCGTCGCCTACGGGCTGGCGATCGCCCGCGATCTGCTCGGCGAGGCCGAACGGTTCGCGGCGGCCACCGCGCCGCTGGCGCTGATCGTGGCGCCGACCCGTGAGCTGGCCCTGCAGGTGCACCGCGAGCTCGACTGGCTGTATCGCCACGCCGGCGCACGCGTCGTCTCCTGCGTCGGCGGCATGGACCCGCGGCGCGAGCAGCGCGAGCTGGCCGAAGGCGCCCACATCGTGGTCGGTACTCCGGGGCGACTGTGCGACCATCTGCGCCGCAACCGGCTCGACGTCTCGCAGCTCAAGGCCGTCGTGCTCGACGAGGCCGACGAGATGCTCGATCTCGGCTTCCGGGAGGACATGGAGTTCATCCTCAAGACCACGCCGGAAACCCGCCGCACCCTGCTGTTCTCGGCGACGCTGCCGCGCGGCATCATCGCTCTGGCGAAAACTTATCAGCACGACGCGTTCCGCATCGAGGTCGAAGGGGCCGAAGGCGGTCACGCCGACATCGAGTATCGCGCCATCCGCATCGCGCCGAGCGACGTCGAGCATGCCGTGGTCAACGTGCTGCGCTATGTCGAATCCCCGACCGCGATCGTGTTCTGCAATACCCGCAGTGCGGTGAACCATCTGCAGACGGCGCTGCTGGAGCGCGGCTTCGCGGTGGTGGCACTATCCGGCGAACTCACCCAAAATGAACGTACCAACGCGCTGAACGCCTTGCGCGACGGCCGCGCCCGCGTCTGTGTCGCGACCGATGTCGCCGCGCGCGGCATCGACCTGCCGAATCTCGGCCTGGTGATCCACGCCGAGCTGCCGAACGATGCAGAGGTGATGCAGCATCGCTCCGGCCGCACCGGACGCGCCGGCAACAAGGGCATCAGTGTGTTGTTAGTGCCGCCGGCCCGGCGGCGCCGCGCCGAGCTGCTGCTGAACCTCGCCGGTATCGAGGCGAACTGGGGTACTGCACCGCAGGCCGACGAGATCCGCAACCTCGACCAGCAGCGCATGATGCAGGACGCGCTGTTCACCGAGGAGGCGACGCCGGAGGATCAGACGCTGGCGACGGCGCTGCTGGCGGAACGCACGCCCGAACAGATCGCAATCGCGCTGGCGCGGCTGTACCGCGCTCGGCTTCCCTCACCCGAAGACATTCTCGATCCCGGCGAACGCCCGGCCCGAGGCCGCGACGATCGCGCCCCGGCCAGAGGCGAGCGCCCGCAGCGCGAGGAGCGCGACTACGGCCCACGCGACAAGGCTCCGCGGCCGCGTGCCGCGAAGGCCGGCGACAAACACAGCATGTCCGACGGCGTCTGGTTTCGCGCCGCGATCGGTAAGCGCAAGAATGCCGAAGCACGCTGGCTGCTGCCGATGATCTGCCGCCGCGGCGGCATCACCCGGCAGGACATCGGCGCAATCCGCATCCTCGACACCACCACCGAATTCGAGATCGCGGCGCCGGCCGCGGAGGCGTTCGCCGCGCAGATCAAGCGCCCGGACAAGGACGACAACATCCGCATCGAGCCTCTGATCGGTGCCAAGCCGATTCCGCCGCGCGACGAGCGGCCGGCCGGCAAGCCGCACGAGGGGACGAAGTCGCAGCGCGAGACGCGCCGCAGCAAGCGGCCGGATTCGTGGACGCCACTGGTCGATGCCGCACAGGACGATCCGCGCGGCCGCACGTTCGGCGATCAGCGGCCGTCGCGCAGCAAGGAAGCCCGCCTCAAGGAGGCAGGCTTCCCTCCCGCCAAGGACGGCCACAAGAGCGAGAGCTTCAAGAAAGACGGGTTCAAGAAGGACGGCTTCAAAAAGAAGCCCAAGTCGCGCGACGACAAACCGGCCTATGTCAGCAAGGCCCGCCGCGCCGATCCGTCAGCCAAGAGTCCGGCCTTCAAGAAAAAAGCGAAGAAGGCATTTCGTTGAGGCGCAGAGCCACCGCGGCTCCACACCTCGCCAGCGCTTCACAGTCCGGCACGGCCGGGGCATGACGTAACCAACAAGGCCGGAGGCGATGCCCCCGGCCTTGTTGTCGTTACTCGCAGATGGCGACTCGAGGCCCTTAAAAACGGCCAAGTCCACGATCGATGAAGCGTCTACAGCGTCAGCTCGTGGCGGCCGACCACCATCCAATGCACCTCGTCCGGACCATCGGCGAAGCGGAGGTGGCGGACGTCGGTGTACATTTCGGCGAGCGGGGTCCACTGCGAGATGCCGGTGGCGCCGTGCATCTGGATCGCCTGGTCGATGATTTTGCAGGCGCGCTCCGGCACCATCGCCTTGACCATGCTGACCCAGACGCGCGCTTCCTTGTTGCCAAGCACGTCCATCGCTTTGGCGGCCTTCAGCACCATCAGCCGCATCGCTTCGATCTCGCAGCGCGCCTGCGCGATGATCTGCAGATTGCCGCCGAGATGCGCCAGCTTCTTGCCGAACGCCTCGCGGGTCAGGCCGCGCGCCACCATCAGGTCGAGCGCCTTCTCGGCCTTGCCGATGGTGCGCATGCAGTGATGGATGCGGCCGGGGCCGAGCCGGAGCTGAGAGATCTCGAAGCCGCGGCCTTCGCCGAGCAGGATGTTCTCCTTCGGCACGCGGACATTGTTGAAGCGCATGTGCATATGGCCGCGCGGTGCGTGGTCGTGGCCGAAGACGTGCATCGGGCCGAGCACTTCGACGCCGGGGGTGTCGACCGGCACCAGGATCTGCGACTGCTGCTTGCTGGGCGCCGCGGTCGGATCGGTCTTGACCATCACGATCATGATCTTGCAACGCGGATCGCCGAGGCCGGAGATGTAGTACTTCTCGCCGTTGATCACCCACTCGTTGCCGTCGAGCACGGCCGAGGTCGAGACGTTCTTGGCGTCGGACGAAGCGACGTTCGGCTCGGTCATCACATAGGCCGAACGGATCTCGCCGTTGAGCAGCGGCTTCAGCCACTTCTCTTTCTGCTCAGGGGTGCCGACGCGCTCCAGCACTTCCATGTTGCCGGTGTCCGGCGCCGAGCAGTTCATCACTTCGGAGGCGAGCGGCGCCTTGCCGAGTTCGGCGGCGATGTAGGCGTAGTCGAGATTGTTGAGGCCCTCGCCGGTCTCGGCGTCGGGCAGGAAGAAGTTCCACAGACCGACTTCCTTGGCCTGCGCCTTGGCCTTGCCGAGCAGATCGAGCTGCTCCTGGCTGAACGACCAGCGGTTCGGGTTCTTCGCCTCGGCGATCTCGAACTCGTGTTGCATCGGCTCGACGACGTCGGCGATGAACTTCTTGACGTGGTCGTACAGCGGCCGAACCGCTTCGCTCATCCGCAGATCGTTGAGCGCGTCTTCGGGCGCGAGCGTGTAAGGGGTCTGGCGGGGGACGTAGGCCGTCTGCATATTGTTCTCCCTATTGCTTTTCTTGAGCGTTGGCGACCATCCCGCCTGGATGGCTGCTCGATCGTTATAGACGTCGCAGAATGGAGTTGTCTTTCGGTTTTTTGCGCGCCCCTACCGACAAGCGATCGCGCGCCGCCGCCAATTCCGGCAGCCGGACAATCGCCAACGATATCTCGCAAGACCACCTGCTCGCTGCTGCACGGCAGATCCTTCACAAGCCGACGTAAGCAGCCATTGCAATGCTGACGAGCCGAACTTCCTCGTCTGCACCGGCGCAGCCCCGATCCTTGCGCTGCGTGCAAGTGAGGCCAGCCTCGATCATCGGCTCTGAGCGCGCTGCGCCAGCGAAATTCATGGATACTCGCGACTAATCGGCGCACGGTGTGCCGATCGACGCCGAGAGGTGAGTCGTCGAACGACATAAGCTTGCGCCGATATCAGCAACCAGGTTGCTGCCTCATTCGATCAAACAGGAGATGGCGATGGCCAAAGGCGAGCAGAAGAGTAATCGGGAAGCCAAGAAACCCAAGAAGGAAAAGGCCAAGACGATCGCCGCGGCGCCGAGCCAAAAGCCAGGCGGCTGGCAGCCCTCCTTCGACTCCGGCAAAAAGAAGAAATAACCGGGCGGAGATCGTTCGCGTTCGTCGTCCGACGACGCGCATCGAGCAAACGCCCTCGAGATCGAAATACGCCCTCCCTTCGATCACTTTCAATCGTCAGCCGTGACGGGTGCATCGCCCGCCCGGCGGCGGTGGAATCACGTTCGCTGCATTGATTCCACGCCTGATTGGCGCGCTCTGCCGACGAATTCGCTCGACCCGAGCGTGATCGTTGTTCCGGCACGACGCCCCGATGTGTTTCCGGGCCCATGTCAGCCGCACCGCCGAACTCCACGTCGAACAATTCCCGTCGCAGCCGAGCGGCCAAGACCGCCCCACTTCAACGAGTGCAGGGATATCCGTAGCGGCAACCTGTTTGTGCGATGGTCCCGGCATCGCGCTAAGCATCCCGGCGACACGCACCGCCGATCACGGCGTCGTGATCGCGGATCCCGGGAATATCTGCCGCGCGATGGCGTCTCTGCTTTCGGATCCACCCAACTGAAGGAGAGACGATGATCCGCACGCTCACACTGGCATCCGCCCTCGTGTTCGCCGCCACCGCGGCATTCGCGCAGGCCGCTGCGCCCGCTAAAGTCGCCGACACCGCCAAAGGCAAGGCGCTCGTCGACGCCAAGGGCATGACGCTCTACACCTTCGACAAGGACACCGGCGGCAAGTCGGCCTGCAACGGCCCGTGCGCGACCAATTGGCCGCCGCTGACCGTCACCGCGAGCGCACAAGCCTCAGGCGACTGGAGCGTGATCACGCGCGATGACGGCGCCAAGCAGTGGGCCTACAAGGGCAAACCGCTGTATGCCTGGACCAAGGATACCAAGCCGGGCGACACGACCGGTGACGGCTTCCTCAATGGCGCCTGGCATATCGCCAAGCCCTGATCCGACGAAACCGGCCTGGACGAGTCAGCCTTGGACGAGATCGCCGCCGAGATCGAGCCACTGATACCTAGCCTGCGCCGCTATGCGCGGGCGCTGCTGCACGATCGCGACGCCGCGGACGATCTCGTCCAGAGCACGCTGGAGCGAGCGCTGATGCGCTGGCGGCTGCGGCGGCCGGGCGGCGATTTGCGCGCCTGGCTGTTCGCGATCGAGCGCAATCTCTATCTCGACCAGCGCCGCCGCGCGATCCGGCGCGGCAGCGCGGTCGATATCGACTCGCGCGGCACGCTCGCCGACGGCACCGCCGGCCCCGAGCGCAGCCTGATCGCGCGCGATGCGCTGGCGCGGCTGGACGATTTGCCGGAAGATCAACGCTCGCTGCTGCTCCTGATCGGCGTCGAGGAGCTGAGCTACGAGCAGGCCGCGCGGGTGTTCGACGTGCCGGTCGGCACCATCATGTCGCGGCTCAGCCGCGCCCGAGAGGCGCTGCGCCAGAGCGTCGAGGCCGGCCGCACCACCGTGTTGAGGAGAGTGAAATGAGCGCCCGTCGCCCTCTCAGCGAGGACGATCTGCAGGCCTATGTCGACGGCCGGCTCGATGCCGCGCGGCGCGCGGAGATCGAAGCCTATCTGGAATCCGACGCCGAGGCCGCCCGCCGCATCGCCGGCCAGATCGCCGATCGCGACGATCTGCGCGCCCGGCTGTCGGCGGTCGCGGCCGAACCGATCCCTGCCCGGCTCAGAATCGCGCATGTGCGAGCGTCGCGCCGCGCCTGGTTCGGGCAACGACTCGGCGCCGTTGCGGCGGCGCTGGCCTTCCTGCTGATCGGTGGGACCGGCGGCTGGCTGGCGTCCGAGCGTTGGCACCGTGCGCCCGTTGCCGTCGCAGAAGCGCCGGTCGCCGACGCGGCGATGGTGGCGTGGCGGACCTATGCGGTCGAGGTCGCACATCCGGTCGAGGTCGCGGCCGATCAGGAAGCGCATCTGGTGCAATGGCTGTCGCGGCGGCTCGGCCGCCGGCTGACCGCGCCGAAGCTCGACGCGCTCGGGCTGAAGCTGATCGGCGGCCGGCTGCTGCCGGCGGCGGATGCCCCGGCGGCGCAGTTCATGTACGAGGACGCCAACGGCCGCCGCGTCACCGTCTATGTGCGGCCCGGCGGGGACGCCGAGCCGAGCGCGTTCCAGTTTGAACGCTCCGGCACGCTGTCCGCGTTTTCCTGGATCGACGCCAAGCTGTCCTATGCCGTGGTGGCGCAGACCGACCGCGACCACCTGCTCGGCATCGCCCGCGCGATCTATCAGCAATACGAGGCGTTGTAGCGCGGGCGGCGGTTTGTTTAGCTGTGGGCCGAAGGCTGTGCGCCCGTCTGGCCGACGCGCTCTTTGATCTCCGGCAAGGGCGCCTTCCGCTCGAACGGCTTCTTCTTCGGCGGCGCGGGCAGCAAGCCTTCGCGGATCGCCTTCTTTCGCGCCAGCTTGCGGGCGCGGCGGACGGCTTCCGACTTCTCGCGCGCCTTGCGCTCCGACGGCTTCTCGTAAGAGCGCCGCTGCTTCATCTCGCGGAACACGCCTTCGCGTTGCATCTTCTTCTTGAGAACGCGGAGCGCCTGATCGACGTTGTTATCCCGGACGAGTACCTGCAATCATTCCTCCTTGATGATCCGCGAACTGCAGCAGGCCCCGCATCGCAGTCCACCTGCGCGGGAGCCAATTTGCGAGTTTCGGGAGTCTCGCGACGTCTGCATCCGCAGCGTCGAACGATCGGCATCTCGGCGTCGCAGAGATGCATTATGCTGGTTCCGACGTGACCACTATCCTGCACCCGTGTCAATCGATTCCCCGGTGCAGGGCGGCTTCAGTCCCCGTCGGCGAGGCCGACTGTACGCACGCAACACTCAATTGATGGGTTTGCGGCGCGCGAGCAGGAACTCCTCGATCCGCTGGTCGACGCTGGTCCTGGCGTCGGGCGCGAATTGAATGAATGCGCGCTCGATCGACTCCATCTCCGACTCGACCCGATCATACGGAATGTCGACGTTGCGCAGTCTGAGTTCGGCCGCCGCGTCGTTCATGTCGCGCAGCGCGATCAAGAATTCGCCTCTCAGCCAGACCTTGAACGTCTCCACCCACCTCTCGCCGAGTTCGGCGTCGCTGACCTTCGAGAGCAGGCGACCACGCGACAGATAGTCGCGAGTTTCCTTCATATCCTCGGATTGCAGGAAGTCGCTGGTCAGGTCGTGATCGTCTTCGCCGGACATATCGGGCTCCCAGATGGCTATCGCCGCCGTCAGATCGGTATCGAGACGGCATCGATCTGCGCGCAGTGCAAATTCTGCTTCTGCCGTTCGAGATCCTGGATGGTCACCCGCACCAAGGCGTCGACGTACACATCCATCGTGGGATTTTCCAAGCTCCTCAGCCTGGTCACCAGATCATCGAATTTACTGCATCGGTCGCACATGCGCACTCCCAGGCAATGGGCGGGAGCGCGACCGGCGTTCTCATCACCGGTAAATGCCACGCGAGAGGCGGTGATACTAATCAGCATACGCGCGCGCCCGGCAATCTCCTAGCGTTAAAGCGGCTTGCGGGAACTCGCACACACGCCCATTTGCAGCGCCGCACTGACGATCGAAGCCAATACGGACAACCGCGATTGCTACGCGAGAGCCGACGTGCTACGCAATCATCATCGCCGCGCAGCTTGATGTGGATTTACGGCGACTGAGAGACACGCCTGTGCTCCCGCCTCAGAGGGAGCGACATCATCGGCGTTAGTAATTCCCCACTCCATGTGCTTCGCGAGTTCCATCGGCGGTTGGCGATTCACTTTGCCCGCCCGCACCGCCGCTCGTCCAATCCGCTCGGAACCGACGTTTGTAGCTGCGGACAGACCATCACGGCACCGACCGGATCGAGTTATTCCGAAGGCCACGCCACCAACGCGTGGCACTGCATCGCCTGTGGCCGCCGCTGGAACACCTTTTCGGAGCTCGGCTTCGACAAGGACAACGAAAGATCAGATGCCCCAAGACAATAAACTCAAGGACTGGCTGGTGCCGCCGATCGTGGTGCCGGCGCTGCTGATCGTGGTGGCCGTCGTTTCGATTCTGATGCGCTGACGGCAGCCCGAACGCGTCGAGACCGGCACTGACGGCTCAGCCATACGTGCGGGGCGATCAAGATAATTCCCGATCGTCAGGGAACGCGGTGTCGGCCGGACTGTTGAGTTCGCGCGACGGGCGTATCGTCGTGCCGATTGCAGCCACGGCGCCCCCGAGCGCGCCGCGGGTTCAGACCTCAGCCCGCGCGGTCGAAAGGGACCATTTATGAACAGACACAGGTCCAGGCCAGCCCAGTCCCGCAACTCGGTCGATCTGAACGACAAGGTTCAGGTCAAAGTGCTGCGCAAGCGCCTCAAGCTGTCCGAGGCCGAATTCGCCAATGCGGTCGAGAAATCGGGCCATTCGATTGCCGCGCTGGTCAAGGAAGCGACTCACCTCAAGCTCGCGAACTAATCGGATATCCTGAAGATGTGGCCGCTTGCTCCCTCGCATTGGCGCAGGTCATCCGCGTTGAGAGCCGCCGCATGAGCGAGGCAGATGCGCGGCCGCCATCTCCATTGCATTGGGACGAGCAGGAGCGGATTTTCGCGCTGGAGCGTTACGGCATTCTCGATACGCCGCGCGAGCATGATTTCGACGACATCGTCCGGCTCGCCGCGGAAACGTTCGACGCGCCGATTGCGGCGGTGAACCTGATCGCCAGCGGCCGGCAATGGTTCAAGGCAGAGATCGGGCTCGGCACGCGGCAGATGCCGCTCGATGTCTCGATCTGCGCCCACGCGATCGTGCAAAGCGGCACCATGGTCGTTCCGGATACGCGGCAGGACGCACGGTTCGCCGGCAATCCGCTGGTCACCGCGCCCGGCGGCCTGCGATTTTATGCAGGCGCCTTGCTCAAGACGCCCGAAGGCCTGCCGCTCGGCACCGTCTGCGTGCTCGATCGCGAGCCGCGGCCGGCGGGGATCTCCGATCATCAGCGACTGACGCTGGAAGTTCTCGCCCGGCTGGTGATGACCCAGCTCGAGATGCGCCGGGTGATCGGGCAGCAGGACGCGCACGCTCGGCAGCTCGAAGCAGAAATACGCGAACGGAAGGATGCCGAAGCCGCGCGCCGCTCGTCCGACGACCGCTACCGCGCATTGTTCGATTCGATCGATACCGGTTTCTGCATCATCGAGATGGCGTTCGGTGCGGACGGCGCCGCATCGGACTATCGGTTTGTCGAGACCAATTCGGCGTTCGTGCAGCAGACCGGCCTCGCCGATGTCGAAGGCAAGTGGATGCGCCAGCTCGCGCCCGGCCACGAACAATATTGGTTCGATGCTTATGGCGAAGTCGCAAGATCCGGCGAACCGACCCGTTTCAAGAAGCCGGCCAAGGCGCTGGACGACCGATGGTTCGACGTTCACGCCTTCCGCGTCGGCGAGCCGGGCGATCGGCTGGTCGCGATCCTGTTCAGCGACATCACCGCGCAACGCCGCAGCGAGCTGCGCAGCGACGCAATCCTGAAAATGGGCGATCAGCTCCGTTCACTGACCACGATCCAGGACATGACCGGCGCGGCGTCGGAGATCGTCGGCCGCGCGCTCGGCGCCGTCCGCGCCGGCTTCGGACGGGTCGATTCCGGCGAGGACTCCATCGTCATCGAGAACGATTGGTCCGCCGAAGGCTATGCCAGCCTCGCGGGACGGCACGCGCTGTCCGATCAGCCCGCATTCGCCACTGCGAACGCGACCAAGCAGCCTGTCGTGGTTGCGGACGTGTCGCCGGCTTCGCCCGATGAGCATCCTCCTCGAGCAAAGGGCGATGCAGGTATCGGATCGCTGGTGGTGATCCCGATTCATAACCACGACGGCTCGACCGCGCTGTTCTTCGTCCACGTCGCCGAACCGCGCGACTGGAGCGACGACGATCTGGCCTTTCTCCGCAATGCCGGCGACCGCCTCGCCGCCGGAGTCGGGCGTCTGGATGCCGAAGCGCTGCAGCGCACCCTCAATCTCGAACTCAGCCACCGGATGAAGAACACGCTGGCGATGGTGATGGCGATCGCGCGGCAGACGCTGCGGTCGATCCCCGATCAGGCGCCGGTCGAAGCGTTCAACGCGCGGCTGCAGGCGCTGTCGACCGCGCACATGGCACTCCTGCAACAGCACTGGACGGCGGCCAAGATCAGCGAAGTCGTCAGAGGCGTGGTCGGCGCCGTCGAGGGACTGGACAGGTTCACGATCAGCGGCCCCGCGGTCAGCCTGGGCGCACGCACGACGCTGTCGTCGTCACTGCTGCTGCACGAGCTGGCGACCAACGCACTGAAATACGGCGCGCTGTCAGCGCCCACCGGCCGCGTCGCCATTAGCTGGAAAGTAGCCGACGAGCAGTTGATCCTGGAATGGCGCGAGACCGGTGGGCCGGCGCTGACGCCGCCGACCCACAAAGGTTTTGGATCGCGGCTGATCCAGCTCGGTTTAATCGGAACCGGAGGCGTCGAGCTCCGTTACCTCACCAGTGGCTTCGAAGCCGACTTCTCAGCCCCTCTCTCGCAGGTGCAGGAACGCAACGCGGGAGAAAACCGGTGACAACCGACGAAACAAACACCCGCCTGATCGTTCTGGTCGTCGAAGACGAACCGCTGCTGCGCATGACCGCGGTGGACATGGTCGAGGAAGCGGGCTTCATCGCGCTGGAAGCCGCCGACGCCACCGAGGCGATCCGAATTCTCGAAAGCCGGCTCGACATCCGCATCGTCTTCACCGACATCGACATGCCGCGCGGGATCGACGGCATCCGGCTCGCGGCCGTGATCCGCCACCGCTGGCCGCCGATCGACATCATCGTCACCTCCGGCCATGTCGATGCCGGCGAAGTCGATCTTCCCGCCCGCTGCAAGTTCTTGCCCAAGCCCTACGACGAGCGGCTGGTGATCGCCGCGATGCGCAGCTTCACGGCCTGACGCCGTTCGATCGACCGGTGGATGTCGCGGCTTCAACCGCCGGCGGAACGGTGGTGGCGCTCGCCGTCGCCGGCACCATGGCCATCACGCTGCGGAGCGCCTGGAACGCGCAGGCTAGTGAATCGGTGGCGACGAGCTGACCCGCAGACCGCCGACGCCGGGATCAGCGCGGGTCCGGCGGCGAACGTTTCCAAATCCGGTGTATCGCGCCGCTTACGCGGGCTCGGCGGACTGGCGGCCTTCGGACAATGCAATCGCTCTCGCAGTTGCTGTGGCCGTCGCGATCAGCTGGTGATCGGAATCACGGAGCTCCCCTTCGAGGAACAGGATTTCGCGACCTCGATGCACCACACGACCTCGCGTTCAAATCGATTCGGCTCGACACGCCAATGGCCTCGAGGAACTGTTCGTCGTGGCTGACGACCACCAAAGCGCCGTCATACGCAATGAGGCCGGCCTCGATTGCGCGGATCGAGTCCAGGTCGAGGTGGTTCGTCGGCTCGTCGAGGACCAGCAGGAAAGGTGGCTGCGGCCCGGCAAGAACGCAGGCAAGCCCGGCGCGCAGAACCTGGCCGCCGCTCAACTGGCCGACGATCTGCAGCGCGGCGTCGCCACGAAACAGGAACCGCGCCAACGCCGCGCGGCAGGCGTTGAGGTCCGAATCCGGATTGATCCGCTGATAGTTGGCGAGAACCGAGTCCGACGGACGCAGCAGGCTGAGCTGCTGATCGAACACCGCCAGACGCGACGTGACGTGGACGACGCCACGCCAGGGACGCAGTTCGCCGCTGATCAGCTTGAGCAGGGTCGTCTTGCCCGTCCCATTATGCCCGACGATCGCGATGCGCTCCGGGCCGGTGATCGACAGCGATAGATCGCTCAGCACCGGCCGAAGCGGCTGATAGCCCACGCTGACACGGTCGAGCGCGAGAACCGTCTTGCCGGCGGCAAGACCGGTCGGCGCGAGCACGACCGACGGCGTCTGCAGCACTTCGACACGCTGGCGGGCGAGATCGACGCCGGCCACCGCTTCGACACGCTGGCGCGATGCGGTGCGCGCGCCGGCGCCGCCAGTATCTTCGCTGCGATCCTTGCGCGCGCCGAGGAGTATGCGCGGCAAGTCGCCCTGCGCCTGCTTGCGTTTGCCCGCGCCGTCGCGCCGCGCCTGTCGCTCGACCGCGGCTTGCGCCTTGCGGTCGGTCTCGGCCAGACGCCGCTCCGCCTCCGCCAGATCGCGCGTTGCCGCCAACAATTCTATGTCCTTGCGTTCGACATAGTGGCTCCAGTTGCCGCCGTAGCGCGACGCACTCAGCGATGTGAGTTCAACGATAGCATCGACCGTTTCAAGCAACTCCCGGTCATGGCTGACGACGATCGCTCCCCCGCGCCAGCCGGCGAGCAGGTCGAGCACGGCGCGGCGACCTCCCCGATCGAGATTGTTCGTAGGCTCGTCCAGCAACACGAAATCCGGCTCGCAGAACGTCAGCGCGGCGAGGCGCGCGCGCGTCGCCTGGCCTCCCGACAGAGCCGCAAGACCGACGTCGAGATCGACGTCGAGACCGAACCGCGCCAGCGACGCCACGATGCGCTGCCCGATGGTCCAATCGACTTCGTCCAGTTCGCTTGGCGCGGCCTCGCCTTGCGCTGCCTTGCGCAGCAACGCCAGCGCGTCGCGCGCGCCGAACAGGTCGGCGACGGTCTCGCCGGGCCGAGGCTGGGCTGTCTGGCGCAACATCGCGATCCGTCCGGCCACCGTGACGGTCCCGGCCAACGCGGCGCGCTCGCCGGCGATCACCGCGAGCAGCGACGACTTGCCGACGCCGTTGCGCCCGATCAGGCCGGTGCGCTCGCGCGCAAAGCTGAGATCCAGGTCAGTGAGAAGAGGTCGGCCACCAGGCGTGGCGAGAGTCAGCTTGGAGAGAACGATTGGCGCGGACATGAGGATGACACTCCCCAGAGGCAAGGCGGGTCGGCGATGCGGCTCGGGATGAAATCATCGTCGCGGTTCCAAACGGTCAGAAGGAGCAGAGCCTGTATCTAGGGCGCTCCCATCGCCCGATCAAGCATTCCGGCGTGGTCGTTCGATCGCACCGACGATCGCAGTCAAGAGACGAGCGTAGCCAGTCCGGGCGCCACTGCGGCAACCCGTAGCCCGCAGGGTGGATCAACCGAAGGCGCAACACCCCGAACAGCCGGAAGGGCTTGTCTTGGTGCGCAGTGGCGGATCACCAACGCCCCCGGGTTACGGCAGCCGCGCACGATTATTACCGTTTGAAATAGTCACACCTCGCGTACGATCCAGTAATATGGATCGCTTCCCTGTTAGAGAACGATTCGTTCTGCCTAACGCGACATTAGACGCGCGCCCTGTCTTCATCAGGCACAGCCCTCCTGGATATCAAAGCGGCTGAATGATTTCGATGCGGGACGATACTATGATCAAGCATTCCCCCAAAAACTCGAAAGCAAGTGACGACGCGGCGGAAGCTCCATTTAAGAAGCTCTCGCCCTCTCGGTTCATGAGACAACTTCGCCCTGAATACTATTCAGACACAGAAGACCGCGTGCTTTACGTGCTAGATGCAGCTACGCTGGACCACCATCTTGAAACGCTCACCAGCCGCAACGAGACCCACGAATTTGAGCTTTTCGCACGAAAGCTATGCGAGCGGGCAATATGCCCGAATCTGCGAGCTCAAACGGGGCCTGAGGGCGGCGGTGACAGTAAGGCCGACTCCGAAACCTTTCCTGTCGCGGACGAAATCTCGCGCTTCTACATGGGCGAGCCGAATAGTGGCCGCGAGAAATGGGCTTTTGCCTTCAGCGCAAAGAAGACATGGGCTCAAAAAGCTCGCAACGATGTCAAAGGCATCGTCGATACGGGGCGCCCATATGACCGCATTATCTGCGTCACCGCAAGGTACGCGAAAGACAAAGACCGCGCACGAGTAGAAGCAGAACTTACAAAACACTACGGGATTCCTGTCACGATCCACGATCGCTCTTGGATCAAAAAGGAAGTAATCGATAATGACAGGAAGGATCTGGCTTTCAACTACCTCAAGGTTGGAGAAGAAAAAAGCGACCCGCTGCAATTGGGTCCAACGGACTACTCTCGGGCCCGTCAACTCGATGCAATTGAAAGATCACTAACTGGGACCGACTCTTTTAATGGCATGGAACGACAACGGGTCAGTGAGGCCCTGATTGCCGCAAAGTTATCGAGAGGCCTCGAACGGCCCCGCTTCGAAACGGAAGGACGCTTTGCCCGCGCTATCCGGCTAGCAAACGAAGACGGCACGTATCGCCAGAAACTTGAAGCGCAATACGAGAACATCTGGACAGCATTTTGGTGGTTCGACGACGTGAAACTATTGAACGACTCATACAGCGCCTTTGAAAAAATGGCGCTGCAGAGCGACCACGCGGCCAACCTCGAGTTCCTGTGCAATCTATTCCAGCTACTTGTGAATTCCGTAACTCATAGGCATTTGACACGTGATGCCGCCAAGCTCGATGAGCGTGCGGCGTCGCTCCGGAAAGTGCTTGAAAAAGTTGCCGCAAACAAAGAGAGGCCAAACAACAGTTTGGAAGCGGAGACATTAATTCTAATCGTCCGGCAGAATTTCGTTTTGCTCGATGATAAGCGTGAAAATTTCTCGGAAATCTGGCGCGGCTATGCTGACATACTGGACCGAGCTACAGGCCTTGGCGAATTCAACGCCGAACGCCTAGTCTCGATGATCGAGCTATTAGGCAACGTTTCTGGAAACGATCCTGAATACAACCAGCTTGTCGAGCGCGTCGCCAATTTTGTCGCCAAGCGATCGAGCGAGGCAGAGGGTTCGATGGTGCTGCTCAAGCGAGCCCAACAACTCGACTTCTCTAACCGGATCGACATAATCCGGCTTCTTGGGAAGGCGGCGATCGGCCTTAGCAAGAAAGAACATACAGAACAGCTTGTCGAAGCGCTCCACCTTCTGATGTTGGCCTATCGTGCTGCAGGCCTGCTTTGGGCGGCGCGGGCCACCTGCACTATGGCGGCGGCATCGATTGTGATTGAAGGGGAGGAAGACAGCACCATCCCAATGAATTTCGTACCCACTATGAAAGTATGGGCATGGATTGCATTGGGGCTTCGCCACGTTCCAGACTTCCTCGTTGCAGTTCAGACGCTGCACGGTGCGATCGCAGCCCTGCCACTTACGGATGAGTCCAAGGAACGAGTACGCAGCGATCTTCAGGAACTGGAATACGCGTTTGGCAGCATAATCCTGAACCTAACGGATGAAGAATTGGCCCAGATGACAGCGCTTCCCGACGTCTTGGAAGGTCTTGAACTATTTGTAGCGCGGGCCGCGTTGCTTTTTTCACTCGGTCATTCCAAGGTCCTCCGCGACGACGGCAGCGCGCCGAAAGAGGAGTCGGATGAAGGCATGGCGCGAATGTTTGACATTCTTGCCAGCCAGCCCATTGCGAAACAAACGAAAGCCCCCATGATCCTAAACGGACATGGAAGCCAAAGCCTTTCTGCGATTATCCTTGGGATGACTGTCAAGGTAACCTTCGATGGAAGCGACTTATTGACCGTGATTGCCGAGATGTTACTGGGCTCCATTGAAGCCTTCCTGGCAACAGTGGTCGACCAGAGCGTCATGCCGCACACCGAGAATTTCAGGATCGAGCTTCAATCCGATACCGAAATTTCTGCTCCTACAATAGACGTAAATGCGCTGGAAATGACGGCAACGGTCAGATGGCCTAGGAACCTAAAGCCAACCGACTTCGGCCAACAAGCAGAGATCAGAAAGTTCCTCGCACTCGCGTCGGGTCACGTTCTCGGCACTACTTGCGTATTCGAGAATTTGGAAGAGCTTTTGGAGAGACTTTACGGCGATGAGGCGGTGGACTCTCGCATGGCAATGGTTGCAGCGGCTGTGAATAGTTATCACCGAGTGACGTCGCGCAATTTGACCCGCATGTCGGAATGGCAAGCTGCGGTCCGACATGAGTATCCGATACAGATCCGGCCGCAAATCACTCATATCGAACTAAAGCCTCCCCTCGAGGAGGAAGACACCGAAGCCACCAATACCTCAACGGACAAGCCACAAAAAATGCGGAGCCACCGCGATTTTAGCGTGCGCTCTGTCATTGATGTTCATGCTTGGGATAAGGCTGGCTGGAAAGGAATCTCTTATTTTCAGGCAGGTCCCGGCAACCCGCCCGGCATGGCATTCATGTTCGAGAATGAGGAAGCCGGCCGCAAAATTTTCGAGCGGTGGCGGCAGCGCTTTGGCAATCGCGATGAGAGTGACGACATCTATATTTCCGTCATCCGACGACTCATCGACCAGCCCGAAACGCACTACGTCGTTCTAGTGGCTTCGAGATTGCCTGATAGGGGCGAATCTGAATCAAACGAGACGATTGTGATGAGTACTCGCTCGATGACCATGACGCCGGACAGCTCGGTAAACTTAGAGCAGTTTCTGAGAATGCACCGTGCCTACGGCATGTACTTCATACTGCCTGCGATCATCCGGAATGGAAAGCCTGAATTGATAACCGAGCTTGCATTGGCCAAGCGCGGCTTGTCGATAAAGGATGCAGCGAGTGTGCGAGAGCATGACGTGGAAATGCTGGCACTCCGAATTCGAGGACAGCCAAAGCGCGCCAAAGATGACGGCTAGTATTCGTGGGACCTTGTACTTTTACACGAAAAGCCCCGCAGCATTGCTCCGGGGCTTCGTTGTTGTCCGATGGATGGCCGGGTCAAGCCCGGCCATGACTACTTTAACTATCAATACCGGTAGTGATCCGCCTTGAACGGGCCTTCGACCTTGACGCCGATGTAGTCGGCCTGGTCCTTGCGCAGCTCGGTGAGCTTGACGCCGATCTTGGCGAGGTGCAGGCGGGCGACCTTTTCGTCGAGCGTCTTCGGCAGCACGTAGACTTTCTTCTCGTACTTGCCCTGGCTCTGGAACAGCTCGATCTGCGCCAGCGTCTGGTTGGTGAACGACGCCGACATCACGAAGCTCGGGTGCCCCATCGCGTTGCCGAGGTTCACCAGGCGCCCTTCGGACAACAGGATCATCCGCTTGCCGTCCGGGAAGGTGATCTCGTCGACCTGCGGCTTGATGTTGTCCCACTTCATGTTCTTCAGGGTGGCGACCTGAATCTCGTTGTCGAAGTGGCCGATATTGCAGACGATGGCGCGATCCTTCATCGCGCGCATGTGCTCGATGGTGATGATGTCCTTGTTGCCGGTGGCGGTGACGAAGATGTCGGCGCGCGGCGCCGCGTCTTCCATCGTCACCACTTCGTAGCCTTCCATCGCCGCCTGCAGGGCGCAGATCGGATCGACTTCCGACACCATCACGCGGCAGCCGGCCTGGCGCAGCGAAGCGGCCGAGCCCTTGCCGACGTCGCCGAAGCCGGCGACCATCGCGACTTTGCCCGACAGCATCACGTCGGTGCCGCGGCGGATGCCGTCGACCAGCGATTCACGGCAGCCATAGAGGTTGTCGAACTTCGACTTGGTCACCGAGTCGTTGACGTTGATCGCCGGGAACAAGAGCTTGCCGGCCTTCTCCATGTCGTACAGACGATGCACGCCCGTGGTGGTCTCTTCCGACACGCCCTTGATGTTCTTGGCGAGCGTGGCGAAGTAGCCCTTCGGCTTCTCTTTCAGGATGCGCTTGATCAGCGCGAAGAAGATCTCTTCTTCTTCCGAATTGTGCTGATCGAGGAACATGGTGTCGCCGTTCTCGGCGCGCAGACCCTGGTGCACGAACATGGTGGCGTCGCCGCCGTCGTCCAGGATCATGTTCGGGGTGCCGCCGTCCGACCAGTCGAACAGCTTGGCGGTGTAGTCCCAATAGTCCTTCAGGCTCTCGCCCTTGACGGCGAACACCGGAATGCCGGCGGCGGCGATCGCGGCGGCGGCGTGGTCCTGGGTCGAGTAGATGTTGCACGACACCCAGCGCACCTCGGCACCGAGCGCGGTCAGCGTCTCGATCAGCACCGCGGTCTGGATCGTCATGTGCAGCGAGCCGGCGATGCGGGCGCCCTTCAAGGGTTGCTTGGGGCCGTATTCCTCGCGGGTCGCCATCAGGCCGGGCATTTCGGTCTCGGCCAGCGAGATCTCCTTGCGGCCGAAATCGGCGAGGCCGATGTCCTTGACGATGTAGTCGGTGAACTTGGCGGTCATGCGGATGGGTTTCCTGATGTCTGTGTCAGCGGAACTGAGCACTACGAACTGAATCGGGCAGTTTGAGGCAGTGCATTTGCGCTCCCTCTCCCCGCTCGCGGGGAGAGGGGTGGGGTGAGGGGGCGTCGCCGCGAGGCCGAGAGGCTCGGCTGCGCTGAAACGCCCCCTCACCCGGCCCGACTTCGCTGCGCTTCGCCGGGCCGACCTCTCCCCGCGTGCGGGGAGAGGTGAAGACGCCGGCTTTGGGCTTACTTTCTCACTTACACCGCACGCTTCATGGCGTCGGCAAGATCGGTCTTCTCCCAGGAGAAGCCGCCGTCGGCGTCCGGGGTGCGGCCGAAATGGCCGTAGGACGAGGTTCGGGCGTAGATCGGCTTGTTGAGGTCGAGGTGGGTGCGGATGCCGCGCGGGGTCAGGTCCATCACCTCGGCCACGATGGTCTCGAGCTTGTCTTCGGAGACCTTTCCGGTGCCGTGGGTGTCGATGTAGATCGACAGCGGCCGCGCCACGCCGATCGCGTAAGCGAGCTGCAGGGTGCACTTGTCGGCGAGACCGGCGGCGACGACGTTCTTGGCGAGGTAGCGCGCCGCATAAGCCGCCGAGCGGTCGACCTTGGTCGGGTCCTTGCCGGAGAACGCACCGCCGCCGTGCGGCGCCGCGCCGCCGTAGGTGTCGACGATGATCTTGCGGCCGGTCAGGCCGGAGTCGCCGTCCGGGCCGCCGATGAAGAACTTGCCGGTCGGGTTGATGTGCCAGATCGTCTTGTCGGTAATCCAGCCGTCGGGCAGCGCCTGACGCACATAGGGCTCCACGCAGTCGCGAACCTGGTTCGAAGTCAGATCCTCGATCAGATGCTGATGCGACACCACGATCTCGCGGACGTATTGCGGCTTGCCGTTCTCGTACTGGATCGTCACCTGGCTCTTGGAGTCGGGCCCGAGAATCTTCTCCTTGCCGGAGTGGCGGGCTTCCGAGATCAGGCGCAGGATTTTGTGCGCGTAGAAGATCGGCGCCGGCATCAAATCGGGGGTCTCGTTGGTGGCGTAGCCGAACATGATGCCCTGGTCGCCGGCGCCCTCTTCCTTGTTGGTGCCGGGTTGCAGCGCGTCGACGCCCTGCGCGATATCGGCCGACTGCGGATGCAGCAGGATCTCGATGTCGCAGGTCTTCCAGTGGAAACCGTCCTGCTCGTAGCCGATGTCCTTGATGGCGGCGCGTACCACGCTCTCGATCTGCTCGTTGGTCACCGAAGCCGGGCCGCGGGTCTCACCGGCGATCACCACCTTGTTGGTCGTCGCCAGCGTCTCGCAGGCGGCGCGGATCGCCCACGGATCGATGCCGGCCTTCGGCCCTTCGCGATAGAACAGATCGACGATCTCGTCGGAGATCCGGTCGCAGACCTTGTCCGGATGCCCTTCCGACACCGACTCACTGGTGAACATATAAGACGCGCGCATCAGTAACCCCTTGTCCGCCGGACGTTCGGCGGTGTTTTGGTGAAAGATAACTATCCTGATAGATGTCAGTCGCGCCGGCGCGAGATGACGTAGGATTCATCGTTGAACCAGAGACCGCTATGCTTGCGCAGAACCTCTCTGGTGGCTTCCAAGTACTGGCCGTCCCGGGTCACTTCCGTGAGCCGGTCGTCCTCGATCTGCGCGACATACACCGCGGCATTCCAGGCGGCAAAGGCGGTCGAATTGCCGATCGGTCCGGTGACCTCATTGGGCAGTGCCTCCATATCATAGCGAAAGATCGAGCGACTATCGGCATAGGCATTGAAGTTCAGGTCTCTACCAGCCGAGCCCAGCTCGTATTTGACCGCGCGCAACAATTCGTGGCGGCTGACCGAGAACGGGTTTTCGTCCGGCCAGATCGCCTGGACGATTTCTAATCCCGGATCGCGACCATGAGAGTGGATTCCGATCAGCCGTCCGCCGGCGCGCAGCGCCCGGGCGAGCGGCGCGATGATCCGCTTGGCCCGAAAGTTGACGGATGATTTCGCCCGGTAGGGCTGCGAGGCGATGATCAGGTCGAAATTCGCCTCGGTCCGGCCGGCGCGCGGGATCACCGCGTCGAGCAGGAAGCGGTGGTCCTCGCGGTACAGCACGATCGCGACCGGGCGCTCATAGACCGGCATCCCGGTGCGCGGGCTGACATTGGCGCGCCAGTTGTCCTGCAGGAACGGCGCCAGCTCGGCGATCTGGGTTTCGAACTCGCCGGACGAAGCCCCGCGTAGCGCCACCTCGTGCCAGATCATCCCGGCGGCGGCGCTCGGCGAGGACGGCGTCAGCCACGGCGCCTCGGCATATTTCATGTTGGTGAATACGAACACCGACGCCGGGTGCTCGAACAGCCGGTCCGGCACTTTCTCCAGCGTCAGCCGCAGATCCTCAAGGCTGAGTTCCTTGCCGGCGATATAGAACGGCATCTGCGGAAACCGCCCATGCATCGCCCGCAGCACCCGCGCGAGCACCGTCCCATCACCGCAGCCGGCATCGAATACCCGCAGTGCCGGAGGCCGCGGGTGGATGTTGGCGAGCTCCAGCGCCACTCGATCCGCCACCACCCGCTTCTCGCCGCAGGTATGGACGAACAACAGGTATTTCTGCCGGTTCTCGAAGAAACGGAAGTTGCTGCGCGGATCCCGCCGCTCCAGCGGCACCACCAGCCCCCGCGGCGGCGGCGCAACGCCCAGCCCAGCAGCAACAAAAGCCTCAATCCGCTCCAACGTATCCAGCGTGATACGTTTACCTTCGCGCAGTCGATGCACCAGCTTGCCATCATTGACCGCACGCCGGCCGAACGTCGTCTCGGCCATCCCGGCCTGACGGCAGTAGTCGGAAATCCGGCTGAGAAGCTGGTCGTTGTTCATGCGGGCGGGTGGGCAGTTTCCGATCGGTCCGGCTTCCTAGCACGCATTTCCCACCGCTGAAAGCGCAACGTTCGGACGGTTGCCATCGATAAATCGGTGCAAAGTCCGGCCAGCAGCCACGCGACTGTCATTGGGAAACAGCAATCGATCTGGTAAGACGCGCGCGAGTCCGGCTGGTCCGGGCGCCTCACGGGACGGATCGAGCCATGCGCATCACGATGATCGGAACGGGTTATGTCGGGCTGGTGTCCGGGGCGTGCTTTGCGGATTTCGGCCACCAAGTGACCTGCGTCGACAAGGACGAGGCCAAGATCGCGGCCCTGCATCGGGGCGAAATTCCCATCTTCGAACCGGGACTTGACGAGCTGGTCGCGGCCAACGTCAAGGCCGGACGGCTCGACTTCACCACCGACCTCACCGCCCCGGTGGGCGAAGCGGATGCGGTGTTCATCGCCGTCGGGACGCCGTCGCGGCGCGGTGACGGCCACGCGGACCTGTCCTATGTGTATGCCGCAGCAAAGGAAATCGCCGCAGCCCTGAAGGGCTTTACGGTCGTCGTGACCAAGTCGACGGTCCCCGTCGGCACTGGCGACGAGGTCGAGCGGCTGATCCGCGAGACCAATCCCACCGCCGACGCGGCGGTCGCTTCAAACCCCGAATTCCTGCGCGAGGGTGCGGCGATCCGCGACTTCAAATTCCCCGACCGCATCGTGATTGGCACGGCCGACGAGCGCGCCCGCAAGGTGATGGGCGAAATCTACCGCCCGCTGTCGCTGAACCAGGGCCCGCTGATGTACACCGCGCGGCGCACCGCCGAGCTGATCAAATACGCAGCGAACGCGTTCCTTGCGACCAAGATCACCTTCATCAACGAGATGGCCGACCTCGCCGAGAAGGTCGGCGCCGACGTCCAGGACGTCGCCCGCGGCATCGGCATGGACAACCGGATCGGCTCGAAATTCCTGCACGCCGGCCCCGGCTTTGGCGGCTCGTGCTTCCCCAAGGACACCCGCGCCTTGGTGAAGATCGGCCTCGATTACGAAGCGCCGTTGCGCATCGTCGAGGCGGTGATGGCGGTCAACGATAACCGCAAGCGCGCAATGGCCCGCAAAGTGTCGGCGGCGCTTGGCGGCAACATGCGCGGCAAGACCGTCGCGGTGCTCGGCCTCACCTTCAAGCCGGACACCGACGACATGCGCGAGGCGCCGTCGATTCCGCTCGTGACCAGCCTGCTCGACATGGGCGCCAAGGTGAAGGCGTTCGATCCCGCCGGCATGGACCACGCCAAGTCGGAGCTGCCGGACATCACTTATTGCGAAGACGCCTACGACTGCGCCAAGGGCGCGGACGCTCTGGTGATCGTCACCGAGTGGGTGCAATTCCGCGCGCTCGACCTGCCGCGGCTGAAAGACGCAATGGCGCAGCCGATCGTGGTCGACCTGCGCAACATCTACCGCCCCGCCGAAATGGCCGAACACGGCTTCAGCTATCATAGCGTCGGCCGCGGCGACGCGTAGTCACGCGCATCAACGCTTCTGAGTGCGCGCCGCTCCCTGCGGCAATGCTGCTCGATCCCCTCCCTGCTCCGATCCGATCGCGCGCCGCGCGCGGTCGTTCTCGCGCGCCTTCGCGCAACACTATTGACCGACCGTTCGGTTAAGCTTTACGATCAGCAGAAAGCATAAGGTGCGATCGGCGCGGTCGGCGTCGTATAAAGCACCAGGATTGGATCAGGCTAAGACGCTCGGAAGAAGCGCGAGCCTGCAACGGAGGAAACGGATTCATGGCTCACTACACGCATGTCCTGCGCAGCGTCGCCGTTGGCGCGACGGCTCTGGCGCTGTCCAGCTTCTCGCTGATGCACGCCGCTTTGGCGGCTTCGACCATCAAGCTCGGCTCGGTGCTGTCGATTACCGGCCCGGCGTCGTTTCTCGGCGATCCCGAGGACAAGACGCTGAAGATGTATGTCGACAAGATCAACGCGGCGGGCGGCGTCGACGGCCAGAAGATCGAACTCGTGGTCTATGACGACGGCGGCGACGCCAACAAGGCGCGCACCTTCGCCACCCGGCTGGTCGAGGACGACAAGGTGGTGGCGATGATCGGCGGCTCGACCACCGGCACCACAATGGCGATGATCCCGGTGTTCGAAGAAGCGCAGATCCCGTTCATCTCGTTTGCCGGTGCTGTCGAGATCATCGATCCAGTGCGCAAATACGTGTTCAAGACCCCGCACACCGACAAGATGGCGTGCGAGAAGATCATCGAGAACATCAAGGCGCGCAAATTCACCAAGGTGGCGATGATCTCGGGCACCGACGGCTTCGGCTCGTCGATGCGCGCGCAGTGCCTCAAGGTCGCGCCGAACTACGGCGTCAGCATCGCGGCCGAAGAAACCTACGGCCCGCGCGACAGCGACATGACGGCGCAGCTCACCAAGATCAAGAATACCGCCGGCGTCGAGGCGGTGGTCAATCCCGGTTTCGGTCAGGGCCCAGCGATCGTCACCCGCAACTATGCGCAGCTCGGCATGTCGTCGACGCCGCTGTATCAGAGCCACGGCGTCGCCTCGAAAAGCTTCATCGAGCTCGCCGGCCCGGCTGCCGAAGGCGTCCGCCTGCCGGCCGCGGCGCTGCTGGTCGCCGACAAACTGCCGGACAACGATCCGCAAAAGAAGGTCGTGACCGACTACAAGAAGACCTACGAAGACGCCACCAAGCAGCCGGTCTCGACCTTCGGCGGCCACGCCTACGACGGCCTCTACATCCTGGTCGATGCGATGAAGCGCGCGAAGTCGACCGATCCGAAGAAGGTCCGCGACGAGATCGAGAAGACCAAGGGCTTCGTCGGCACCGGCGGCATCGTCACCATGTCGCCGACTGACCACCTCGGCCTCGACCTGTCGGCGTTCCGGATGCTCGAAGTCAAGAACGGCGATTGGACGCTGGTCACGCCGGGAAGCTGAGCAAGTCGGGAGTCGTTCCGGGGAGCGAGCACCAGCCCGCGAACCCGGAATCTCGACCTGACAACTTCTAGATTCCGGGTTCGCGCGTTTCACGCGCGCCCCGGAATGACGAGTGTCCTTGGCGATCTGCCACGCGTTCAATCGACCCGAAAGTCACTCCGGCGCCATGTCCGAACTTCTGCAATTCCTGATCTCGGGACTGACCGTCGGTGCGGTGTATGCGCTGGTCGCGCTCGGCTTCACGCTGGTCTATCACGCTGCCGACGTCGTCAATTTCGCCCAGGGCGAATTCGTCATGCTCGGCGGCATGGTCACGGTGTTCGCCTATGCGGCCGGCGTGCCGCTGCCGCTGGCGGCGTTGCTGGCGGTGATCGTCGCGATTGTCGTCGGGCTGTTGCTGTATTGGCTGGCGATCGCGCCGGCGCGCGGCGCTTCGGCGGTGTCGCTGATCATCATCACCATCGGCGCCTCGATCCTGCTGCGCGGCGCGGCGCAGATCGTGTTCGACAAGCAGTTCCATAAGCTGCCGGCATTCTCCGGCGACGCGCCGATCCACCTGCTCGGTGCAGTGATCCAGCCGCAGAGTCTGTGGGTGCTCGGCGGCGCGGCGCTGGTGGTGCTGACTCTGTACTATGTGATGGAGCGGACGCTGATCGGCAAGGCGGTGATCGCGACCGCCGCCAACCGGCTCGCAGCGCGGCTGGTCGGCGTCAACGTCGCCACTGTGATGGCGCTTGCGTTCGGCGGCTCGGCGGCGATCGGCGCCATCGCCGGCATCCTGATCACCCCGATCACGCTGACCAGCTACGACGTCGGCACGCTGCTGGCGCTGAAGGGCTTTGCGGCCGCGATGCTCGGCGGCATGGGCAACCCGCTCGGCGCGGTGATCGGCGGATTGCTGCTCGGACTGCTCGAATCCTTCGGTGCCGGCTACGTATCGTCGACCTACAAGGACGCCATCGCCTTCATCGTCATCCTCGCGGTGCTGTTCGTCGCGCCGCAGGGACTGGTCGGCCGCCGTAAAGTCGAGCGGGTCTGAGTGATGCTGAACCTGCTCGGCCGCCGGTCCGCCATTCTCATCGTGCTCGCTTTTGTGATGGCGGTGCTGCCGCTGCTGTTTCCGTCGAGCTATTACTTCCGCGTCGCCGCGCTGGTCTGGGTGTCGGCGCTGGCGGCAATCGGCCTCAACATTCTGATGGGCAAGGCCGGCCAGGTCAGCCTCGGCCATGCCGGATTCTTCGGCATCGGCGCTTACGCGGTGGCGATCGGGCCGGCGCATTTAGGCCTCAACGCGCTGCTCGCAGTGCTGGTCGGCGCCCTGCTCTCCGCCCTGCTCGCCTTTCTGGTCGGCCGGCCGATCCTGCGGCTGAAGGGGCATTATCTCGCCATCGCCACGCTCGGGCTCGGCGTGCTGGTGGCGATGGTCATCACCACCGAGAGCGGCTGGACCGGCGGTCCTGACGGCATGCCGGTGCCGAATCTCAGCCTGTTCGGCTGGCGCGTCTCCGGCTCGACCACCTGGTACTGGATCACGGCCGGGCTGCTGCTGATCGGCACCTGGTTCGCACTCAACCTCGACGACACCCCCACCGGGCGCGCCTTTCGCGCCCTGCACGACAGCGAGATCGCCGCGCGCACCGCAGGCGTGCATGTCGAGCGCTTCAAGCTACAGGCCTTCGTCATTGCGGCGGTGTACGCCTCGATTGCCGGCTCGGCGCTGGCGATGATGAATGGCTTCGTCAATCCGGATCAGGCCGGCTTCCTGCATTCGGTCGAGCTGGTGACGATGGTGGTGCTCGGCGGGCTCGGCTCGATCGTCGGCAGCATCGTCGGTGCCGCGGTGCTGGTGGTGCTGCCGCAACTGCTCACCGTGTTTCAGGACTACGAGCACTTCCTGCTCGGTCTGATCATCATCGTGTCGATGATCTTCATGCGTGACGGCATGGTGCCGATGCTGGCGAAGCTGACCATGAGGACGCGGCGATGACGCTTCTGAAGGTCAGCGATGTCGGCATCGCGTTCGGCGGGGTCAAGGCGATCGATGGCGTCGGCTTCTCGGTCGCGCCCGGCGAAATCCTGTCGATCATCGGCCCCAACGGCGCCGGCAAGACCACACTGTTCAACGTCGTCTCCGGCATGTACGCCGCAGATCACGGCCGCATCGAGCTGGACGGCCGTGACGTCACCGGCCTGCCGCCGGACGAACTCGCCGCGCGCGGACTGTCGCGCACCTTCCAGAATTTGCAGATCTTCCACCGCATGACCGCCGCCGAGAACGTGATGGTCGGCCGGCATCTGCAGGAGCGCTGCAGCCTGTTCGCCGATCTGCTGCGGCTGCCCTCGGTGACCCGGCAAAACCGCGCCACCCGCGCCGCTGCGCTCACGCTGCTCGATCAGGTCGGCCTGCGCGACGATGCCGACGTCGCGGCCGGCTCCCTGTCATACGGCGCCAGCAAGCGGCTTGAGATCGCCCGCGCGCTCGCCGCCGAGCCGCGGGTGCTGCTGCTCGACGAACCGGCGGCCGGGTGCAATTCGGTCGAGACCGAGGAAATCGACCGCCTGATCTGCCGCGTCGCCGACCAAGGCATCGCGGTGGTGCTGGTTGAACACGACATGAAGCTGGTGATGAAGATCTCGCATTGCATCCTGGTACTCAATCAGGGCCGGATGCTGGTCGAAGGCACGCCCGACGAGGTGCGACATAATCCGCTGGTGGCGGAAGCCTATCTCGGCCGCCACGGCGCGCGGGAGGCGGCGCGTGCTTGAGGTGAAGAACCTGCACAGCGGTTATGGCCGGATCGACGTGCTCAAGGGCATCGGCCTCGAGGTGCGTGCCGGCGAAGTCGTGGCGCTGATCGGCTCCAACGGCGCCGGCAAGACCACGCTGCTGCGAGCGCTGTCCGGCGTGCAGCCGGTGTCCGGCGGCGAAATCCGTTTTCTCGGCCAGCGCATCGACAAGCTGCCGCCGCACAAGCGCGTGGCTCTCGGCATCACGCAATCGCCCGAGGGCCGGCAGATTTTCGGGCCGCTCAGTGTCGCCGACAATCTCCGGCTCGGTGCTTACTTGCGCAAGGACGACGGCATCGAGACCGACCGCGAGCGCGTCTATGCGATGTTTCCGATCCTGAAGGACAAGCGCGACCAGCAGGCCAGCGGCCTGTCCGGAGGCCAGCAGCAGATGCTGGCGATCGGCCGGGCGCTGATGGGCAAACCCAAACTGCTATTGCTGGACGAGCCCTCGCTCGGGCTGTCGCCGATCCTGGTCGACCAGATCCTCGACGCCGTGACGGCGATGCGCAGAAGCGGCATCACCATCCTGCTGGTCGAACAGAACGCCGCCGCCGCGCTCGAAATCGCCGACCGCGGCTACGTGATCGAAACCGGCCGCATCGTGCACACAGGGCCGGCCGCAGAACTGCTCACCGATCCGAAGGTGAAGGCTGCGTATCTGGGGATCGATTGAAGGCGATCGATCAGGGACGCCCTCATTCCACCCCACACCGTCATTCCGGGGCGCGAGCACTAGCTCGCGAACCCCGGAATCCCGCGGTTGTGGTGCACCCGGCGTCGCTTCAATATCTCCAGATTCCGGGTCCGCTCGCTTCGCGAGCGCCCCGGAATGACGGGGCTCGTTCGAAACGCAATGGCCGGGACGAGCCCGGCCATCACGCAGGTCCAAGGTCGGAACGGCCGCTACTTCCCCCAGACGTCCCAAGCGACTTCCACCGCGAGGCGCAGCTTGTCCCACTGCTCCTGCTCGGACAGGATATTGCCCTCTTCGGTCGAGGCGAAGCCGCACTGCGGCGACAACGCGAGCTGTTCCAGTGGGGCGAATTTCGACGCCTCTTCGAGCCGGCGCTTGATCGCGTCCTTGCTCTCCAGCTCGCCGAACTTCGAGGTGATGACGCCGACCACCACGACCTTGTTGCCCTTGGGCAGGAAGCGTAGCGGCTCGAAGCCGCCGGCGCGCTCGGAATCGTATTCCAGGAAGTAGCCGTCGTAATTGATGCCGGCGAGCAGCGTCTCGGCCACCGGCTCGTAGCCGCCCGACGAGATCCAGGTCGAGCGGAAATTGCCGCGGCAGACGTGGGTGGTGATCACCATGTCGGACGGACGGTCGGCGATCGCGTAGTTGATCACACGCGCATAGATCTGCTGCAGATTGTCCGGATCGTCACCGCGGGCGCGCGCCTTCTGCAATTCGTCCTGCGAACACAGATAGGCCCACACCGTATCGTCGAACTGCAGATAGCGGCAGCCGGCGTCGTAGAACGCCTTCACCGCCTTGCGATAGGTCTTGGCCAGATCCTCGAAGAAACCGTCGAGATCCGGATAGACCTCGCTGGAGATCGCCTTGCGGCCACCGCGGAAGTGCAGCACCGCCGGCGACGGAATCGTCATCTTCGGCGTCACATGCGCGATCTCGGCGTGCTTCTTCAAGAAGCGGAAGTGGTCGAGCATCGGATGATCGTCGGGGAAGTCGAGCTTGCCGACGACGCGGATCGAGTCGTTACGGGTCTGGACGCCGGCGAACTGAATGCCAGTTTCGGGATGATACAGCTCGGCGCCGGTCAGATGGCTGAGGAAGTCGAAGTGCCACCAGGAGCGGCGGAACTCGCCGTCGGTCGCGAGCTTCAGCCCGATCGCCGACTGCTTGTGGACGACCTTCTCGATCTCGATGTCTTCGATCTCGCGCAGATTGGCGGCGGTGATCTCGCCCTTCTCCAGCTTGGCGCGGGCTTCCTTGATCTTCTGCGGTCGCAGCAGGCTGCCGACCTCGTCGGCGCGGAACGGTGGCTTTGTTCTCTGCATCATTTACTCCCCAAGGTCAGCTCTTGGCTCCGCCGGAAACACCCAGATAGCGCTCCAGCGTCGCAGCATCGTCCTTTAGCGCTGCGCTCGCCGCATCATGCACGATCGAGCCGCGCTCCAATATCACAACCCGATCGGCGAGCTGGAGGATTTTTCGCGCGTTCTGCTCGACGATGATCGAGCAAATGCCGCCGGATCGGGTGATGGTCCCGAGCGCGGTTAGCAATTCGTCAACGATGATCGGCGCCAGCCCCTCGGTCGGCTCGTCGAGCAGCAGCACCTTGGGATTGAGCGTCAGCGCACGGCCGATCGCCAACATCTGCTGTTCGCCGCCGGAAAGCTGGTTGCCGAAATTGCTGCGGCGCTCCTCCAGCCGCGAAAACATCTCGTAAACCCGCGCCACCGTCCACGGCCCTGGCTGCGCCACGGCAGTGAGATTCTCTTCGACGGTCAGCGACTTGAAGATGTTGCGCTCCTGCGGCACCCAGCCGATCCCGGCACGCGCCCGCTGATCGGGGCGCAGCGCGGTAACGTCGATGCCGCCGACCGCGATGGTGCCAGAGAAGCGGCGGGTGACGCCAACGATCGAATTGATCAGCGTCGTCTTGCCGGTACCATTGCGGCCGAGCAGCGCCAGCACTTCGCCCTCGGCGAGGCGCAGCGACATCGACGGCAGCACCACCGCTTCGCCGTAGCCGGCGCGGAGCTTGTCGATGGTCAGAAGATCAGACATTGACACGCTCAAACATGGGCATCCTCGCCGAGATACACCGCCTTCACTTGCGGATCGCGCGCGACCTCCTCGGGCGTGCCTTCGGTCAGCAGCGCGCCCGAAACCAGCACCGAGATCCGGTCGGCGAACGAAAACACCAGGTCCATGTCGTGTTCGATCAGCAGCACCGTCACCTCGCGCGGCAGGCCGGCGACCGCGGCGAGAATGTCATGGCGCTCGCTCTCCGGCACGCCGGCGGCAGGCTCGTCCAGCAGCAGCACCCGCGGCTTGGTGGCGATCGCCACCGCGATTTCCAGCAGGCGCTGCTTGCCATAGGGGAGCGTGCCTGTCGGCTCGTTCATCACGTCGAGCAGCTTGAAGCGCTCGAGATTCTCGGCGATCTCGCCGTTGATATCGGCGCGGGTGCCCATCCGCCGCCACCAGTCGCTGCCGTGACCGGAGCGCTCCGACACCGCGAGACCAATCGTCTCGAGCGGCGTCAGATCGGCATAGAGCTGGTTGATCTGGAAGGTGCGCGACAGCCCGCGCAGCACCCTTTTGTGCACCGGCATGTGGGTGATGTCGTGGCCTTCGAGCAGGATGCGGCCGCCGTTCGGCTTGAGCACCCCGGTGAGCTGATTGATCACCGTGGTCTTGCCGGCGCCGTTAGGGCCGATCAGGGCATGGCGTGCCCCGGCTTCGACATTGAGCGACAGATCGCGCGTGACGGCGAGACCGCCGAAGTGCTTTTCGAGGCCAATCGTTTGTAGCGCCAGAGTCATTCCGCGCCTCCCGCCGAGGGCGTGCTGCCCCGCACCGCACGCGCGATGCTGCGCGGCAGGAACAGTACCCAGCGATGCAGCCGCTCGCGGCCGATCATCACGATCACCACAAGCACCAGCCCGATCCAGAACAGCCAATATTGCGGCGTCAGGATCGAGAACGTCTCCTGCAGCAGCTTGAACACCACAGCGCCGATCAGTCCGCCGTACAGATAGCCGGTGCCGCCGAGCACCAGCACCAGGATCAGATCGGCCGAACGCTCGAACGAAAATACGTCGAGCGAGGCGAGCTGGGTGGTCTGGGTGAACAGCGCGCCGGCGATGCCGGCATAGAACGCCGCGAAGGTGTAGATCGCGACCAGTCGGGCGTTGACCGGGATGCCCACCGCCGAGGCACGCAGCGGATTGTTGCGGATCGCGCGCAAGCTCAGGCCGAACGGCGAGTGCACCACCCGCCGCGCCAGCAGGAACAGCACGAACAGCACCGCGAGGGTGTACCAGAACCCGACCTTGCCGAAGAGGTCGAACTCGAACATGCCGAGCAGCGGCTGCATTACGATGCCCTGTAGGCCGTCGGTGCCGCCGGTGATGTCGGAGAACCGTTCGGCCAACGCCTCAAGCAGCAGCGCGATGCCGAGCGTCACCATCAACCGGGTGAGATCGACGCCGCGGATGACGAGGAAGCTGGTGGCAAAGCCGAGCACCGCGGCGGCGAGGCCGGCGACCAGCAGCGCCAGCACCGGCTCGCCGACGATGCCGTGCAGCGCCAGGAGACCGGCGCCATAGGCGCCGACGCCGAAGAATGCGGCATGGCCGAGCGAGACGATGCCGGCATAGCCGAGGATCAGATCCAGCGACAGCGCGAACAGGCCGAGCCGCACGATCTCGGTCATGATCAGATAGCGCGACGGAAACAGCAGGCCGCAGCCGATCAGCACGGCCCAGAACGCGAATTCGGCCCAGTGCCAGCGCGCGCTGCGGCGGGCATGGAAGCCGACGATTTCGGGAGGGGGCGACATGGTCATCAGCGTGCCGCGGCGCGGCCGAACAGGCCGTTGGGACGCCAGATCAGGATCACGATCATGATGGTGTAGATCACGAAAGGCCCGAGCTTGGGCAGATAGTATTTGCCGGCGACATCGCCGATGCCGAGCAGCAGCGAGGCGAGGAACGGCCCGGTGATCGACGACGAGCCGCCGACGGTGACGACGATCAGGAAGTAGATCATGAACTTCAGCGGGAAATACGGATCGAGTCCGAGGATCTCGGCGCTCAGCGCGCCGCCGAAGCCCGCCAGCCCGCAGCCGAACGCGAAGGTCAACGCGAACACCTGCGGCACGTTGATGCCGAGACCGCTCGCGACGCGCGGATTGTCGACTGCGGCGCGCAGCCGGCTGCCGAACCGGGTCTTGGCCAGAGTCAATTGCAGCCCGATCGTCAGCAGGCCACAAATCACGATGATCATCAGCCGGTAGCGACCGATGCCGACGCCGAACAGATCAATCTGCCCTTGCAGCGCCTCCGGCAACTGCATGAAGACGCGCGACGAACCCATGATGTAGTCGACGGCGGCGACCGACATGAACACCAGCCCGACGCTGAACAGCACCTGATCGAGGTGGGAGCGCGCATACAGATGCCGATACAGCAGCCGCTCCAGCACCGCACCGATCGCGGCGCTGGCGAGGAAGGCGAGCGGCAGCGCCGCGAGAAACGGCCAGCCGGCCTGGTTGACCAGCACGGCGCAGACATAGCCGCCGGCCATCGCGAACGCGCCATGGGCGAGGTTGACGAAGTTCATCAGCCCGAGCGTCACCGCCAGCCCGCACGCGAGCACGAACAGCAGCATGCCATAGGCGACACCGTCGAAAAGGATGGTGAGCAGGGTCATGGGCTCGCAATCACTTCGCTGTCGTCATTCCGGGGCGCTCGCGCCAGCGAGCGAACCCGGAATCCAGAGGTTATTGAGCGAGATTCCGGGCTCGCGCTACGCGCGCCCCGAAATGACGAAAGCCAAATCGGAGCGCGCAGTCGCTTACTTCTTCGTCTTGCCCGGGTCCTTGACCGCGTCGACCTTGTCGAACTCGACGTTGTAGAGCTCGCCGTCGACCTTCTCGACCTTGCGGATATAGACGTTCTGGACGATGTCGCGGGTTTCCGGGTCGATCGAGATCGGCCCGCGCGGGCTTTCCCAGGCCATGCCCTTCATCGCCGCGATCAATGAATCGCCATCGGCCTTGCCGCCGGTCTTCTTCAGCGCTTCGTAGATCAGGCGAATGCCGTCGTAGCCGCCGACCGCCATGAAGCCCGGCCGCTGGCCGTAGTCTTTCTTGTAGGCTTCGACGAACGCTTTGTTCTTCTCCGACGGATGCGCCGCCGAATAGATGTGCGCGGTGACGACGCCGATCGCGGCATCGCCCATGCTATTGAGCAGGTCGTCATCCATCACGTCGCCGGGGCCGATCACCTTGATGCCCGACTTGTCGAGGCCGCGCTCGGCGAACTGCTTCATGAAGTTGCCGCCCTGCCCGGCCGGCACGAACACGAACATCGCGTCCGGCTTGGCGTCCTTGGCGCGCTGCAGGAACGGGGCGAAGTCCGGATTCGCCAGCGGCACCTTGACCTCTTCGACAATCTGGCCGCCGCCGGCGGTGAAGTGCTCCTTGAACGCCTTCAGCGCGTCGTTGCCGGGCGCGTAGTCGGAGGTCAGCGTCACCACCTTCTTGATGCCGTTCTTCGCCGCCCAGTCGCCGATCACGGTCGAGGATTGCGGCAGCGTGAAAGAGGTGCGGACGATGTAAGGCGAGCGCTCGGTGATGATCGAGGTGCCGGCCGCCATCACCACTTCGGGCACCTTGGCCTGGGTCGCCAGCGGCGCCGCCGCCAGCGCGGCCGGGGTGATGCCGAATCCGGCGATGATGTTGACCTTGTCGTTGACGATCAATTCCTGCGCGAGCCGCTTGGTGTTGTCCGGCACCGCGGCGTCGTCCTTCAGGATCACTTCGATCTTCTTGCCGGCGACGGTGTCGCCGTGCTGCTTCATGTACAGCTTGACGGCGTTGTCGATCTGTTTGCCGGTCGAGGCCTGGCCGCTGGTCATCGGCACGATCAGGCCGATCTTCACGGTGTCCTCGGCATGCGCCACCGCGATCGGCGCGGCGCCTGCCAGAGCGATGCAGGCGGCCTGCAACAGCGTTCGTCTGCCTATCCGCATGGATGCTTCCTTTTCCTCTGAGTTTTGTTTCTCGCCTCTTTTTCGAGGCTTTATCCGTCCACCATAACCGACATCGCGCAGCGCTGTCCCCTCACGCCTTATCATTGCCACGGAAACTGAAATGATGGCGCAATAACAGGTATGCCGCCAACAGATAGCAGGCGGCGGTTTGGTGCGATCGCGGGGACGCGGTAAACAGCAGCGCCGGCTCCTTACGGCCGGCGACGAACGAGGCCGATGTGTCGATAAAATTTGGGTGGGTTGGTGGACTGCGGGCCGCGTGCGCCGTGATGATGCTGTGCGGGCTGACGGGCTGCGGCAGCATCAACAGCGCGCTGACCGTAGGCATGGCAGATTATGTGCCGCAGTGGGCGGGCGGGCTGCCGCCGGACGCGCCACCACGCCCTGGTACCGCCAAGTACGAAGCCTATATGCAGGAGCAGGAACGGCTCCGGAAAATGCCGGCGGCCGAGCGGGAAAAGCTCGAAGCGGCCAAGGCCGCTGAATCCGGTCACCCGGCGCCAAGCGCGACCGCCCGGTAGGACGAACGCCAGCGGTCGTCCTCTCCTCCCGCCTCTCGGAGTCTGGACACCATGCGCTGGTTCTTCGGCGGCCTCGCCGCGCTCGTCATTCTGCTCGGAATCTATCTCGGCTCTGCGTTCGTGTCGCTCGGCGGCCTCGCCGATGCGGTGCGGCGCGGCGATGGCGCCGCGGTGATCGCCCGCACCGACGTCAAATCGCTGACGCAGTCCTTGGCCGACCAGATCGTCGCGGCCTATCTCGACCGGATCGGACAGACCCGTGAGGTGCGCGCCACGGAACGCATGCTGGTGCGCGCCGCCGGCCTCGGTCTCGCCAATGCGATGATCGCCAAGATGCTGACGCCCGATAACCTGACGAAGCTGCTCAAGACCGGCAAGCTCCAGGGCGTCCAGGATCTGCCGCCGATCATCGGCCTGCCGCAGCTCGGCGCCATCGATACGAAGAACGTGCTGGCGACGCTCGACCGGTTCCGCTTCGTCGAGCCGGTCGAATTCGCGGTCCGGATCAGCGACACCAGCGAGGCCGAAGCCTACAGCGAAATCAGGCTGCACTTCGCCGGCTCGGGCTGGAAGCTCGCCGGACTGGTGCTGCCGAACCGCGTCGCCCGCGAGCTCGCGGCCACGCTGCCGGTGAAATAGGCCTCAGTCGGTGAACACCACCGTCTTGCGGCCGTTGAGGATCACCCGGTCATCGAGGTGATAATGCAGCGCCCGGGACAGCACCCGCCGCTCGATGTCGCGGCCCTTGCGCACCAGATCCGCCGGAGTGTCGCGGTGGCTGATGCGTTCGACGTCCTGATCGATGATCGGCCCTTCGTCGAGCGCGCTGGTGACGTAATGGGCGGTGGCGCCGATCAACTTGACGCCGCGATCGAACGCCTGGTGGTACGGCTTCGCACCCTTGAAGCCCGGCAGGAACGAGTGGTGAATGTTGATGCAGCGGCCGGCCAGCCGCGCCGACATCTCGTCCGACAGGATCTGCATGTAGCGCGCCAGCACCACCAGATCGGTGTGGGTCTGCGCGATCAGCGCCGTGATCGCCGCCTCCTGCTGCCGCCGTGTGTCCTTGTTCACCGGGAAATGGTAGAATGGGATCTCGCCGAAATCGAAGCCGCTGAAGGTCTCGCGCGGGTGGTTTGAGACGATCGCGGTCGGGATCATGTGCAGGTCTCCGACCCGCCAGCGATACAGAATGTCCGCCAGGCAATGGTCGGACTGCGACACCAGCAGCATCACCTTGCGCCGGGTTTCGCGGTCTCGCATGTGCCAGCCCATCGTGAACTTCGCCGCGATCACGCCGAAACCGGTCCGGAGCGCCGCCAGCGGAATCACCTTCTCGGCGGCGTTGAACACCACCCGCATGAAGAAGTGGCCGCTCTCGGTATCGTTGTATTGCTGCGCGTCCAGGATGTTCTGCCCGTTATCGAACAGGAACGTGCTCACGGCGGAAACGATGCCGGCGCGATCCGGACAGGACAGGGTCAGAACGTATTGATGATGGGGCATGGCGATCTTGGTAGCAGCGCCGTGGGCGCTGGAACTCGTTGCGGTGCCCTGCTGTAGCACCGCCGCATCGCTTGCGCCAATCCCGCTGGCCGGCGCAAGATGCTTCGACAAAGGGCGAAGGACGAGCAATTCAATGGCCGGACGGCTCCAAGGCACCCGTATTCTGATCCTGGAGACCCGCGAAGAGGCCCAATTCGCCCGGCTGCTGGCCGACCAGGGCGCCGATGTCCTGCAATGCCCGATGTTCCAGATCTGCGACGCGCCGGACCCGGCGCCGGTCTCGGCCTGGATCGACCGGCTCACCTCCGAGCCGTTCGACGACCTGGTGCTGCTCACCGGCGAGGGGCTGCGGCGGCTGACAAAGCTCGCTCGCGCCACCGGCCGGGAACAGGCCTTCATAAGCGCTGTCGGCCGAACGCGGACTTTCATCCGAGGGCCGAAGCCCGGCCGGGCCTTGCGCGAGATCGGCCTCGAACCGCAGGTGACCGCCGACGCGCCGACTTCGGAAGGCGTCGCCGCAACGCTGAAACGTTATGAGCTCGCCGGCCGTCGCGTCGGCGTGCAGCTCTATCCCGAACGCGATCACGCCGGACTGCTCGACGCGATTGCGGACCAAGGCGCGACAGTCGATGCGGTGCTGCCTTATGCCTACGACGCCCGTGCCGCCGAGGATACGGTGGTGACAGCGATCGACGAAATGGCGCAGGGCCGCGTCGATGCGCTGGCGCTGACGAGTTCCGGGCAGGTGCGCAGATTGTTCGATGTCGCCAAGGCGCACCATTGCGAGGAGCGCTTGCGCGAAGCGCTGCGCCTCACGCCGATCGCCTCTGTGGGGCCGGTGGTGAGCGAGGAACTCGCTGCACGCGGCTTCACGCCCGCCATCACCCCCGCCAACGAGGCGTTCTTCATGAAGCCGCTGATCAGCGCGATGATCGTCGCGCTCGGCAGTCGCCGCAAGGATGGTGCCGAGGCTCGATGATGTGCGTCCCGTTGCCGGACCGCAGCGCCTCGACATTAGGCATTTCCATTAAGCGGAATTTGAGGAAAGAGCTTTGTCCATCTTTTGGACGGCACGGCGTGATCCTCGGCAACGAGCTACCGATCACACGTCGCTCCGCTTTTTGTCACTCACAACATTCTACTTATTTCCACTTACCATCAGACGGCGGTTGAAACGCATGACTGATCTGCGCTAACACCAAGCCAACGATCAAACGAACAAAGTTTCAGGGAGGACTGATATATGCGGAAAACTCTGCTCGCGGCCGTTGCCATCGCACTGCCGATGCTCGGCTCAGTGGCGGTCGCGCAAGAGACCGTCAAGCTCGGCTACATCGATCCTTTGTCCGGTGGTGGTGCCAGCGTCGGCGAAGGCGGCCTGAAGACGTTCCAGTATCTGGCCGACGAGCTCAACGCCAAGGGCGGCATCCTCGGCAAGAAGGTCGAGATCGTCCCGCTCGACAACAAGACCAATCCGCAGGAAAGCCTGATTCAGGCGCAGAAGGCGATCGACGCCGGCGTGCGCTACGTCACCCAGGGCAACGGTTCCTCGGTCGCGGGCGCGCTGTCGGACTTCCTCACCAAATACAACGAGCGCAATCCCGGCAAGGAAGTGCTCTACTTCAACTATGCCGCGGTCGATCCGGTGCTCACCAACGACAAGTGCAGCTTCTGGCACTTCCGCTGGGACGCGAACTCCGACATCAAGATGGAGGCGCTGACCAACTATATGAAGGACACGCCTGCGATCAAGAAAGTGTACCTGATCAATCAGGACTACTCTTTCGGTCAGTCGGTGCGTTCGACCGCGCGGGCGATGCTGGCGAAGAAGCGCCCGGACATTCAGATCGTCGGCGACGAGCTGCATCCGCTGCTGAAAATCACCGACTTCGCGCCCTATATCGCCAAGATCAAGGCGTCCGGCGCCGACTCGGTGGTGACCGGCAACTGGGGTCAGGACATCGCGCTGCTGCTGAAGGCTGCCGCCGACGCCGGCCTCAAGGTCAACTGGTACACCTATTATGCCGGCGGCGCCGGCGGCCCGACCGCGATCAAGCAGGCCGGCCTCGACCACAAGGTGTTCCAGATCACCGAAGGCTTCGCCAACGTCGACCACAAGGCGTCCCAGGATTACGAGAAGGCGTTCCGGGCCAAGGTCGGCCTGAGCCTTTGGTATCCGCGCGCCGTCAACGAAATGCGGATGTTCGCTGCAGCCGCCGAGAAGGCCAAGTCGCTCGACCCGGTGAAGGTCGGCAAGGCGCTCGAGGGCATGAAGTTCGAGGTGCTGGACGGCGGTGAGGGCTTCATGCGCGCCGAAGACCACCAGTTCTTCCAGCCGATCTACATTTCCTCGTTCGGCGAGATCAAGCCGGGCCAGTTCGACGAAGAGAACACCGGCTGGGGCTGGACTCAGGTCGCCAAGGTCGACACCCAGCAGACCATCGTGCCGACCACCTGCAAGATGGACCGGCCGTAAAGCCTCCGCACCCATGATGCCCGGCCTCGTGCCGGGCATCCACGTCTCCAGTGAATACCCAACGAACGTGGATGGCCGGGACACGCCCGGCCATGACGACCTCATATCGTCAGGCAGCCCAATCCCATCATGCTCGAGCTGATCGTCATCTCAACTCTCAACGGCGTCCTGTACGGCATGCTGCTGTTCCTGATGGCGAGCGGCCTGACGGTGATCTTCAGCATGCTCGGGGTGCTGAACTTCGCCCACGCCAGCTTCTACATGCTCGGCGCTTTCTTCGGTTTTCAGATCAGCCACTGGTTCGGATTCTGGCCCGCGCTGCTGATTGCTCCCCTGCTCGCCGGCGCGATCGGCGCCGCGGTCGAGCGCTTCGGTCTGCGCCGCGTCCACAAGAACGGCCACGTCGCCGAGCTGCTGTTCACCTTCGGCCTCGCCTTCGCGATCGAAGAGATCGTCGGCATCATCTGGGGCAAGGTGCCGGTCGACTACCGCCAGCCCGACATTCTGGACTTCCCCGCATTCACGATCTTCTCGACCAACTACCCCGCCTACAAGATGTTCATGCTGGCGGTCTCGGTGGTGATCTTCATCGCGCTCTTGCTGGCGCTGAAAAAGACCCGTGTCGGCCTGATCGTGCAGGCGGCGCTGACCCATCCGCACATGGTCGGCCATCTCGGCCATAACGTCGAACGCATCTTCATGCTGGTGTTCGGCGTCGGCACGGCGCTGGCCGCGGTCGCCGGCGTAATCGCCGGGCCGTCGCTGGTGACGCAATCGAACATGGCGGCGCTGCTCGGCCCGATCCTGTTCGTCGTCGTCGTGGTCGGCGGCCTCGGCTCGCTGCCCGGCGCGTTTATCGCCTCGCTGCTGATCGGCCTGCTGCAGACTTTCGCAGTTTCGATCAATGCATCGCCCGCCTCGCTGTTCGGCCCTCTCGGCCCCGATTTGGCGACCACTTGGCTCAACGACATCTGGAACGTCACGGTGGCGCAGATCGCGCCGATCATGCCGTATCTGCTGCTCGTGCTCATTCTGATCTTCCGGCCGATGGGGCTGTTGGGAACCCGCGAAACATGACCGACCTCGCCTCCAGCGTCGCGCCGCCCCGGCCGACGCTGTCCGACCGCGTGAAATTCTACGGGATCTGGATCCTCACCGCGCTGGTGCTGCTGCTGTTGCCGAAGGTGTTCACCTCCGGCGGCTCGATGACGACCTTCAGCCTGGTCGGCATCTCGATTATCTTCGCACTGTCGTACAACATCCTGCTCGGCCAGACCGGCATGCTGTCGTTCGGTCACGCGGTGTATTACGGCCTCGGCGGCTTCCTCGCGATCCACGCCATCAACATTCTCGGCTTCCACAAATGGCCGATACCGCTGCCGCTGGTGCCGCTGATCGGCGGCGTAGCCGGGCTGTTCTTCGCCGCGCTGATCGGCTGGGTGATGACGCAGCGATCCGGCACCGCGTTTGCGATGATCTCGCTCGGCCTCGCCGAACTGGTCGCCTCCTCGGCGCTGATCCTGCGCAGCTTCTTCGGCGGTGAGGCCGGCATTTCGGCCAACCGCACCAAGCTGTTCAAAGTGTTCGGACTGTCGTTCGGACCGCAGATTCAGATCTATTACCTGATCGCGGCCTGGACGCTGATCGCGATCATCGCGATGTATGCGCTGACCCGCACCCCGCTGGGCCGGATGTGCAACGCGGTGCGCGACAACCCGGAGCGGGTGCAGTTCGTTGGCTACGACCCGCACGTGGTTCGCTACATCGCGTTCTGCTTCTCCGGCTTCTTCGCCGGCATCGCCGGCGCGCTGGCGGCGATCAATTTCGAGATCGCCAACTCGGCCTATCTCGGCGCGGTGCAGTCCGGCACCGTGCTGTTCGCCGCCTATATCGGCGGCATCGGATTCTTCATCGGTCCGATCGTCGGCGCGATCTTCGTCACCATCCTGTCGCTCGGCCTGTCCGACCTGACCCAGGTCTGGCAGCTCTACTTCGGCCTGTTCTTCATCGCCGTGGTACTGTTCGCGCCCGGCGGCATCACCGGCCTGTTGATGATGCACCGGCCACTGGTCCGCGCCGGGATGCTGACCCGGATGCTGCCGAGCTACGCCATGGCCGCGCTGCCGACCCTGGCGCTGTGCGTCGGCTTAATGCTGATGATCGAGACCATCGTGCACTACACGGTCAATCCCAACGAGGATCCGCATATCCAGGCGTTCGGCATCCCGTTCGACGCCGCCAGCCCGATAACTTGGGTGACCGCGGCCGTGCTGATCGTCGGCGGCTTCCTGCTCGCACGGCGGGCCTGGAGCCGGGTCGGCGAGACCTGGGACACCACCCTCACCGCCGCCCGCGCCAAGGTTCACGCCCTATGAGCACCGCGATCGAACTCCGCGGCGTCGAAAAGAGCTTCGGCGTCACCAAGGTCATCCAGAACATCAACCTGACGATCGCGCAGGGTGAGCGCCATGCGCTGATCGGCCCCAACGGCGCAGGCAAGTCGACCACCTTCAACCTGATCAGCGGCTATATGCGCCCGACCACCGGCAGCATCCTGCTGCGCGGTGAAGAGATCGCCGGGATGAAGCCGTTCCAGATCAACCGCCGCGGGCTGTCCCGCTCGTTCCAGGTCACCAACGTGTTCGCCAACATGACGGTGTGGGAAAATCTCCGCTGCGCCGTGCTGTGGGCGACCGGACACCGCTACGCGTTCTGGAAGAACGTCGACAATCTTCCGGTGGTGCGCGAACGCACCGCCCAGATCCTCGAGGACATCCACCTCACCTCGCGCCGCGACGTGCCGGCGGGTCTGCTCACCTATGCCGAACAGCGCGCGCTCGAGATCGGCATCACCATCGCAGGCGGCGCCGACGTGATCCTGCTCGACGAGCCGACCGCCGGCATGAGCAATGCCGAGACCGAACGTGCCGTGACCCTGATCCGCCGCCTCACCGAAGGCCGGACGCTGCTGATCGTCGAGCACGACATGAGCGTGGTGTTCGGCCTCGCCGACCGGATCTCGGTGCTGGTCTACGGCCAGATCATCGCCTCGGGAACGCCGGACGAAATCCGCGGCAATCCGAAGGTCAAGGAAGCCTATCTCGGCGAGGAAGCGGCCTGATGCTCGAGATCAAGGATCTCCACGCCTATTACGGCAAGAGCCACATCCTGCAGGGCGTCGATATGCATATCGACGCCGGCGAAGTGGTCAGCCTGCTCGGCCGCAACGGCGTCGGCCGCTCCACCACCGTCAAGGCGATCATGGGCGAGGTGCCGCCGCACGGCAGCATCCTGTTCAAGGGCAAGAACATCGCCGGGCTGCCGAGCTACAAGATCGCGCATCTCGGCCTCGGTTACGTGCCCGAGCATCGCGACATCTTCCCGGGCCTCACCGTCCGGCAGAATCTGATGCTCGGCGTCAAGAATCCGCGCGATCCCGGCAAGTGGCGGCTGGACGACATGCTCGACATGTTCTCCAACCTCAAGGAACGCGCCGACACCCCGGCCGGCGTGCTGTCAGGCGGCGAGAAGCAGATGCTGACGATCTGCCGCACGCTGATGGGCAACCCCGAACTGGTGATGATCGACGAGCCTACCGAAGGGCTGGCGCCGATTATCGTACAGCAAGTGGGCGACCTGATCGCCGAGATCGCCCGACGCGGCGTCGCCATCCTGCTGGTCGAACAGAAGCTGTCGATCGCGATGCGGATCTCGCACCGGGTCTATGTGATGGGCCATGGCAAGATCGTGTTCGAAGGCAGCCCCGACGATCTGAAGGCCAACTCCGCCGTCCGCAAGGAATGGCTGGAGGTGTGAGCCCGAGGCCCTGATGCCGTCTCCATCCGCTAGCGATTTGCGCTTGACTTGGAGTGCGCTCTAACCTGTAGCAACAGAGCGTCGTGACGGACAGAGCGGGCCATGAAGATCGGAGACCTCGCGAGGCGAACCGGACTGACGGCCCACACGCTGCGCTATTACGAGCGGATCGGGCTGTTGCCCCGCGCCTCTCGCGATTCATCCGGCCAGCGCGACTACGACGCGTCGATCCTGGTCTGGATAGCGTTTCTCGGTCGTCTCAAGACTACCGGGATGCCGATCCGGGATATGCTGGCTTACGCCAGACTGCGCGCACGCGGAGCCGCAACCGAAGACGCGCGTCGCATCCTGCTGCAGCAGCACCGTGACAAGGTTCAGGCGCATGTCGCCGAACTTCAGGCCTGCCTGACCGTCCTCGACACCAAGATCGCCGGCTATGCGGCCGGCGCCAGCAAGGTGGAGACCGACGATGACGCCATTCACGACCGACCAGCACGAAAGATTCGAGCGCGGCCTTCGCGCGCTCTCGGCGATTGACGGAGAGGCCGGCCACAAGGTCGTCGACTCGCTGGCCGAGATCGCGCCGGATTTCGCCCGCTATCTGATCGAGTTCCCGTTCGGCGACATCTATAGCCGCCCCGGCCTCGACCTGCGCGCACGCGAGATCGCGACCATCGCCGCGCTGACCGCGATGGGCAACGCCGCGCCGCAGCTCAAGGTTCACATCCAGGCCGGCCTGAATGTCGGGCTCAGCCGCCAAGAGGTCACCGAAATCATCATGCAGATGGCGGTCTATGCCGGCTTCCCCGCGGCACTGAACGGCTTGTTCGCAGCCAAGGAAGTGTTCGATGCCGGCGCCGCAGCGAGCCCAAACCACTCGGCATGACCAATCTCGTTCGTGTCCTGCCCCGTGAGGGGCTGACAGCAGCCGCTGTATCTTGCTGGCGAAGCCAATCGATCTGACGCAGAGACCAATGAAGACGGAGTACCTCGCTCTCCTGCGACACTTTGCCGACGGACGGTTTCCAGGCTACCATTTCGGTTTACCCGCTGATCGATCGTGAGCCTGATGCTGCCACCTGCCCTGATGCGCGCCACCGACTGGTTTCGCGCCTACGCCGACAATTCCGATCCGCTCGCCGCCGCCGGCAATCTGGTGGCGCTCGTGCTGGCTGGCAACGGCCCGTTCTATCCGCTCTACGTCGCGTTCGTGGCCGGCACCGGCGGAATGCCGTGGCTGTTGCTGACGCTGTTGTCGTTTCCGCTGTTCCTCGCCGTGCCGGCCCTGGCGCGGGCAAATTCGCGGCTCGGACGCGTGACATTGTCCTTGGTGGCGACCGGAAACACCATCTTCTGCACCTGGCTGCTCGGCGTGCCCTCCGGTGTCGAATTGTTCTTGCTGCCTTGCGCGATGCTCGCCAGCGTCCTGTTCCGTCCCAGCGAGCGGCTGTTGATGCTCCCGCTCGCGGGCCTGCCGGTCGCGGCCTATCTGTTCCTGCACAATCGCTACGAGCCGCCGCCGCACATCTATCAACCGGCCGAATACGCCGGCCTGCTGTCGATGAACGCGTTCAGCGCCGCAATGATCTCGATCTTCATCGGGATGGTGTTCTCGCGGCTGTTCACAGAACCGACCGGCCACTCATCCAGCGCACCACTATCCCGACACTAACGGAGAATTCGAGAAACATCCCTGCCTTATCACCGTCGCCTCGGGCGTGATATCAGGTGATTGCGGTCGCTCACATTGCAGCGGCGCCGCCATCGCTGGGGATCTCGATGGTCTATGTTGGGCGGCAGGACGACGGAACGACCTATACACCGGCAGAAGTGCCGAGCCCGGCGTTCGGCGCGACTCGCCGTTGGCCCGAGATAGCCGCATTCCTGATCCTGCTCGCCGCGGCGATCGGCATCGCCGGGGCAATGTACGCGAACTACGATCAAGCGCCCGACCTGCTATGGCGTGGCTTCTACCACGACCGCAACTCGCACTACAGCTTCGGGCTCGATCTGGCGCTGGCAGCCCGCGGCCTCGAGCCTGGATGGTTCTTCAGCGAACTTGAGAAGGCCAAGGTCTGGCCGCCCTTCCACGGACTGGTGCTCGCCGGCGTATTGCTGCTCGGTGGCATCGACCATCGCTTCGGCGTCGTGCCGAGCCTGATCGGCTGGGTGATGACGGTCGCCTTCGTCTGGCTGATCGCGCGCCGGCTGTTCGCCGACCGCTCGAGCGGCCTGTTCGCCGCGACGGTCGCCGTAATTTTCACCGCTGCGAGCCCGACCTTCCGCCTGATCAGCACCGACGTCATGCTGGAAGGGCTCGGTGCCGGACTGTCGGCGGCGGGACTGTGGGCGTATCTGCACGCCGAGACCAAGCCGGATTCGCCCGGGCGCTGGCGACTGCTGGCACTGATCCTGACCGTGCTGTTCTTTCACAAGGGCAACTATTGGGGACTCCTGATCGCACCGCTGGCGGTCGCCTACGTCACCAGCCATTGGCGAGCGATCGCCACAGGGGCGCGGACGGTCTGGGCGGCAACAAACGCGCGGACGGTGCTCAAAGCGACCGTAGGCTCCCCTCTCTTGATCCTGGCTGCCTTGGTGACCGGCTTGGTGGCGGCGATCTACGCGCAGGGGCCAATGGCCCTGGACCTGTTCGGGCGCTCGGTATCGCTGTATCCGCCGGAGAACCTGACCACCGCAGCCTACGCCCTGGTGTTTCTATGGTGGTCGCTCACCTGGCTCCGGCATCGCGGCGCGATCGACCGCACGCTCGGCACCGCTGGACGGGCAATGCTGTATTGGCACCTGACGCCGATCGCGATCTCGTTTCTGCTGCCGCATCGACTATCGAAATTTCTGTGGTTCGTCGGCCCGGCCAACAACGTCGACCCCAATTACAGCCTGATCAAGGGAGGCCAATTCTATTGGACCGTGTTTGCCGATGGCTTCCACCAGGTGCCGTGGCTCGCTCCGATCGCCATCGCCCTGGCCTTGATCGGCGCGATCGCGATCCCGAAGCTGACGCCCGGCGCACGGGCAGTATTCGTGTTCGCCCTGCTGGCCTGGGTCGGCGTGATCGTGCATCCGCAGCACCAGGGCCGTTTCATGTCGACCTGGGTGTTCGCGGTGTGGATCTGCGCCGGTGCGGGAGCCGGCGTCCTGCTGACCCTGGCACGCGCCTGGCTGTCGCCGGTTTGGCGCGGCGCGGTGGCCGCCGCGCTGCTCGTCCTCCATCTTGCTTCGCCGACGCCGAAGGCCGCTTCGGTCTATGCCCTGCAGGATGCATCCGGCCCGAGCGACTTGGAGCTGATCCGCCCCTATCTGCCCGAGCTGAACGGCGCGCGCGAAGTGGCGATGTTCACCACATTTGGCATGAGCAAGCTGTTCGCCTGGGTGATCCGCGAGCACTGCCGCTGCCACACCATCGTCGACGATCCGTTCATTGCAGGCGTCCCCTCGCGCGAGGCGGCGCGGGCGTTGATGGCCGACCGCATCGAACATGCGACCGCCGATGTCGTCGTGACGATCGATGCGCCTCACAGCCGCAACGAAAGCCCTGCGTTCGGCTGGGTTCATGCCAACATGGTCGGGATCATGGACGCCATGGCTGAGCAGACCTGCTGCGTTCGTGGCAACAGCTACGCACTCCCGATCGGAGATGCGACCGCAACGATCTGGCGCCGCCGTTAGCGAGCGGATTGCTGCAACGCGATAAGCATCGCATCCCCTGCGGCATCCCGTCGCTCATTCGGCGATTCGTCAGCGTCGCTGGTAACGATAGCCGGCTTTGTCCGCAGGCTTGCGTCGAGTCTCTCTTCCAAAACTCAAATAGTCGAATATCGTTGGTCTGGTCGCCGGAATAGGCTTAGCTGAGCGACGGCATCGCCTGGCAACAAGGCGAGCCTCAAAGAACGCTGCGGCATCACATCCAGGCGCGAGCAACGCGCCGGCCGGTGCCCGGGAGGAAACGGGGTTTGGAACACGCATTGGAAGTGCGCAATGTGTCGTTGCGCTTTGGCGGCGTCCGCGCGCTGAGTGAGGTGAGCTTTGCCGTGAACGACGGCGAGCTGTTTTCGATCATTGGCCCGAACGGCGCCGGCAAGACCTCAGTGGTCAACTGTATCTCCGGCCGCTACCAGCCGAGTGCAGGCCAGTTGCTGTTTCGCGGACGCGACATCACCGGGCTGAAGCCGAACGCCCGTGCCTCGCTCGGCATCGGCCGCACCTTCCAGAATCTCGCACTGTTTCACCACATGAGCGTGCTCGACAACATCATGGTCGGCCGCCACCACCTGCTCAAGAACAACTTCCTCACCGGCGCGTTGTACTGGTTCGGCGCCCGGCGCGAAGAGCTGGAGCACCGCCAGAAGGTCGAGGAGATCATCGACTTTCTCGACCTGCAGTCGGTGCGCAAGGCGACCGCCGGCACGCTGTCCTACGGCTTGCGCAAGCGGGTCGAGCTCGCCCGAGCGATGGCGCTGGAACCCAAACTGATCCTGCTCGACGAGCCAATGGCCGGCATGAATTTCGAAGAGAAGGAGGACATGGCCCGCTACATCGTCGACCTCAATGAAGAGTTCGGCATGACGGTGGTGATGATCGAGCACGACATGGGCGTCGTCATGGACATCTCGAACCGCGTGGTGGTGCTGGATTTCGGCCGCAAGATCGCCGAGGGCGACCCCGCCGAGGTACTCGCCGACCCGCACGTCAGGCGCGCCTATCTCGGCGAAGAGGATGAGCTGCTGGTCGATCCAGACGCAGCGTCGCTGCGCAGCTCCGCTCCGGAGCACGCGACATGATGGACTACGCCGGCCGCGTCGCGGCAGCCGACACCTTCCCAAAGCTGCTCCGCCTCAACGCAACCGAATTCGGTGGCGAGATCGCGCTGCGTGAAAAGAACCTCGGGCTGTGGCGCGAGTACAGTTGGGCCGACTATCACAAGCGGGTCCACGATTTCGCGCTCGGCATGGTCGAGCTCGGGCTCGGCCGCGGCGACGTGATCGGCATCATCGGCGACAACCGCCCCGATTGGGTCGCGGCCGAGATCGCCACCCATGCGATCGGTGCGATGAGCCTCGGGCTGTATCGGGACGTACTCGACGAAGAAGCCGATTATCTTCTGAACTACGGCGAGGCGGCGCTGGTATTCGCCGAGGACGAGGAGCAGGTCGACAAGCTGCTCGTCCTGGCCGAGCGCGCGCCCCACCTCAAGCACATCGTCTATTCCGACCCGCGCGGCATGCGCAAATACGACGACCCGCGGCTGCTGCCCGCCGATAAACTAGCCGAATTGGGACGCAATCGTGCGGCGCGAGAGCCCGGAGGTTACGACCGCCTGGTCGACGCCACCGGCGGCGAGGACGTCGCCATCCTGTGCACCACTTCCGGCACCACGGCGCATCCCAAGCTCGCGATGCTCGCCGCGGGCCGCGTGCTGCGGCACTGTGCAACCTATCTGAGCTTCGATCCCAAGGGGCCCGACGACGAATACGTTTCGGTGCTGCCGCTGCCGTGGATCATGGAGCAGGTCTACGCGCTCGGCAAAGGGCTGCTGTGCCGGATGAAGGTCAACTTCGTCGAAGAGCCCGACACCCTGATGAACGACTTTCGCGAGATCGCGCCGACCTTCGTGCTGTTCGCGCCTCGCGTCTGGGAAGGCATCGCCGCGGACGTGCGAGCGCGGGTGATGGACGCTTCGCCGCTGAAGCAGCGGCTGTACGACACCGGCATGAAAGCCGGTCTCGCTGCGCTGGAGCAGGGCAGACACTCGGCCTTCGCAAACGCCGTGCTATTCCGAGCGCTGCGCGATCGGCTCGGTTTCACGCGGCTGCGCTCGGCCGCGACCGGCGGCGCGGCGCTGGGACCTGACACCTTCCGGTTCTTCCGCGCGATGGGCGTGCCGCTGCGCACGCTGTACGGCCAGACCGAGCTGCTCGGCGCCTATACGTTGCACCAGCCGGACGCGGTCGATCCCGACACCACCGGCGTGCCGATGGGCGCCGACATCGAAATCAAGATCGAAAACCCCGACGTTCAGGGCATCGGCGAAGTCGTGGTCCGCCATCCCAACATGTTCCTGGGCTACTACAAGAATCCGGAGGCCTCGACTGCCGATATCAAGGACGGCTGGATGCAATCCGGCGACGCCGGCTATTTCAACGCCGGCGGACAGCTCGTCATCATCGACCGCATCAAAGACCTCGCCGAACTGTCGCACGGCGAGCGGTTCTCGCCGCAATACATCGAGAACAAGCTGAAATTCTCGCCTTACGTCGCAGAGGCGGTGATTCTCGGCGCCGGCCGCGACATGCTGGCGGCGATGATCTGCATCCGCTACTCGATCATCTCGAAATGGGCGGAGCGGAAGCGGATCTCCTTCACCACCTATTCCGACCTCGCCTCGCGCCCGGAGGTCTACGAGCTGCTGCGCAAGGAGGTCGAAAGCGTCAACACCACGCTCCCGCCCGCACAGCGGATCGCGCGGTTCCTGCTGCTCTACAAGGAACTCGACGCCGACGACGGCGAGCTGACCCGCACCCGCAAGGTCCGCCGCAGCGTCATCAACGAGAAATACGCCGAGATCATCGACGGCATCTATGGCGGCCAGAGCGACATCCCGGTCGACACCACCATCCAGTTCCAGGACGGCACGACGCAGCGGATCCGCACCTCCCTGAAGGTCGTGGATTTGGGCAGCGGCGCCGCGCACGCGGAGGCGGCGGAATGAGCACGGCAGCGCAACGTGTGAAGGCGTCATGCGCGGGCTCGACCCGCGCATCCATCGTTCAAAGAAGATGGATTGCTGGATCAAGTCCGGCAATGACGTGGGAGGCAAGAAGATGAACTCCACCCTCCTGATCCAGCTTCTCGTCAACGGCCTCGTGGTCGGCACGCTGTACGGCGTGGTCGCGATGAGCTTCGTGCTGATCTACAAGGCCACCCAGGTCGTCAATTTCGCTCAGGGCGAATTGTTGCTGATCGGCGCCTGGGTGTGCTGGGCGCTGCTCGCCAAATATCAGGTGCCGTTCTATCTCGGGATGCCGCTGACGCTGGTGTTCATGTTCGTGTTCGGCATCGCGGTGCAGATCGTGGTGCTGCGGCCGATGATCGGCGAGCCGATCATCTCGGTGATCATGGTGACGATCGCTCTGTCGACCGTATTCCAGGCGGCGTTGAAGTGGATCTTTGGCGTCAGTCCGCAACCGTTCCCGCAAGTGTTCGCCACCCAATCGATCACGATCGGCAGCCTGCAGATCCAGACCGTTTACGTGATGAGTCTGGTCGTCTCGGTGGCGATGATGATCGGTATGGCGTGGTTCTTCAAAGTGTCGAAATACGGCCTGGCGATGCGGGCGACAGCGTTCAACCAGCAGGTCGCGCAATCGCTCGGAATCTCGGTGAAGAGCGTGTTCGCGATGGCCTGGGCGATTTCAGCGACGGTGTCGGCGGTCGCCGGGGTTGTCGTCGCCGTGGTGAACGGCGTCTCATCAGGGCTGTCGGCCTACGGCATCAAGGTGTTTCCGGCAGCGATCCTCGGCGGTCTGGATTCGATCGGCGGCGCCGTGCTCGGCGGCATCATCATCGGCCTGCTCGAGAATATCGCCCAGTATGTCGACAGCGAATATCTGCACTGGGGCAATCTCTACGAAATCGCACCGTTCTACGTGCTGATCATCATCCTGATGATCAAGCCCTACGGCCTGTTCGGCACCAAGGACATCGAGCGGATCTAGGCATGATCGCGGAAAAGTGGACACCGGTTTTCCGGAACGATCATGCCCAAAGAGAGAGATGGCGCATGACGATGATTTTATCCCAGAGAGAGCGTTGACAGCGCCATGGCGAATACTCCCCTGATCCCCGCCGGCGATTTCCGCACCTCCTATGCCGCCGACACCACGATCTTCCCGACGAAGACCAGCCGCAACGCGGCGATCCTCGGCATTGCGCTGGTGTGCTTGGCGCCGCATCTGCTGTCGAGCTATTGGCTCAGCATCCTGATCCAGATCGGCATCTTCGGCATCGCGGCGCTCGGACTGAACATCCTCGTCGGCTTCACCGGCCAGATCTCGATCGGACACGCCGCGTTCTTTCTGCTCGGCGCCTACACCTCGGCATATCTGAACAATCATTTTCCGATCCCGGTGGCGTTCGCGATTCCGCTCGCCGGGATCGTCGCGGCGCTGGTCGGGTTGGTGTTCGGCCTGCCCGCCGCGCGGCTGAAGGGGCTGTATCTCGTCATCGCCACACTGGCGGCGCAGTACATTCTGATCGACTTCTTCTCGCGCGCCGAATGGTTCTCCGGCGGCTCGGTGCCGGCGATGGCCAATCCGTTCTCGCTTTTCGGCTGGGTGCTGCAGGGCGACAAGCAGTATTTCTACGTCGTGCTGGCCTATGTGCTGGTCAGCTACATCCTGGTCACCAACCTGATGCGGACCCGGGACGGCCGCGCGCTGGTGGCGGTGCGCGACCACTATCTCTCCGCCGAGATCATGGGCATCAACCTCACCAAATATCGCACGCTGTCGTTCGGGCTGGCGGCGTTCTTCGCGGGCATCGCCGGCGCGCTGTACGGGCACTATCAGCTCGTCGTCTCCAACGAAGGCTTCGGCATCGAGCGTTCGATCCTGTTCCTGGCGATGATCATCATCGGCGGCATCGGTTCGATCTCGGGCACGCTGATGGGCACCGCCTTCGTGGTGCTGCTCCCGGAAGTGATGGAATGGCTGAGCGAGGCGCTGAAGGGCGGCGCGATCGACCGCGTGCTGGCGCTCAACAACAACCTGACCTTCCTGCGCGAGATCGCGATCGGCCTGATCATCATCGCCTTCCTGGTGTTCGAGCCGGACGGGCTGGCGCACCGCTGGCGGCAGATCAAGGCGTACTGGAAACTCTACCCCTTCTCGCATTGAGGTTGGCGCAGGGGAACAACAACAAGACCTCGACCAAAACGATCGGAGGACGACCCATGAAACTGAAATCCCTTTTGAGCACGGCGTCGCTGGCGTTGGTGATGGCCGCGGCTTCCGCGACCGCGCAGGCGCAGATCGCGATCGGCCATCTTGCCGACTATTCGGGCGGCACCTCGGACGTCGGCACGCCCTATGGCCACGCGGTCGCCGACACCTTCGCCTGGGTCAACAAGAACGGCGGCGTCGCCGGCAAGCAGCTCAATGTCGACACCAACGACTACGGCTATCAGGTGCCGCGCGCGATCGCGCTGTACAAGAAATGGTCGAGCGGCGACAAGGTCGCGGCGATCATGGGCTGGGGCACCGCCGACACCGAGGCGCTGACCGGCTTCCTCGCCAACGACAAGATCCCGGACATCTCCGGCTCCTACGCCGCGGCGCTGACCGATCCGGAAGGCACCAGCGGCAAGGCCAAGCCGGCGCCTTACAATTTCTTCTACGGCCCGTCCTACTCGGATGCCGTGCGCGCCGAGCTGATGTGGGCCGCGGAAGACTGGAAGGCCAAGGGCAAGCCAGGTAAGCCGAAATTCGTCCACATGGGCGCCAATCACCCCTACCCCAACGCGCCGAAGGCCGCGGGCGAGGCGATGGCCAAGGAGCTCGGCTTCGAGGTGCTGCCGCCGCTGGTGTTCGCGCTGTCGCCGGGCGACTACAGCGCCCAGTGCCTGTCCCTGAAGAGCTCCGGCGCCAATTACGCCTATCTCGGCAACACCGCGGCTTCCAACATCTCCGTGATGAAGGCCTGCAAGGCGGCCGGGGTCGACGTCCAGTTCATGAGCAATGTCTGGGGCATGGACGAGAACGCCGCCAAGACCGCCGGCGATGCCGCCGACGGCGTGATCTTCCCGCTGCGCACCGCGGTCGCCTGGGGCGGCAATGCGCCCGGCATGAAGACGGTCGAGGCGATCTCCAAGATGTCCGATCCCGCCGGCACCGCGTATCGGCCGGTGCACTACATCGCCGGCGTGTGCTCGGCGCTGTACATGAAGGAGGCGATCGAATGGGCCGCCAAGAACGGCGGCGCCACCGGCGAGAACGTCGCCAAGGGCTTCTATCAGAAGAAGGACTGGGTGCCGGCCGGGATGGAAGGCGTCTGCAATCCCTCGACCTGGACCGCTAAGGACCACCGCGGCACCATGAAGATCGACCTGTACCGCGCCAAGGTGTCGGGCCAGACCGACGGCGACCTCAAGGACCTGATCGCCAAGGGCACCATCAAGCTCGAAAAGGTCAAGACCGTCGACCTGCCGCGCAAACCGGAATGGGCGGGGTGGTGAGCTGAACGCCTAGCCCAGCGCAGCGGCGGCTGAGCGCAGCTGTGCAACTCTGAAAAGCGTGCGCCGCGTCTGCTTTGAGCCGCGGCGCCTCAACACAAACAACCGTCATCCCCCGCTTTCGTGGGCGGTGACGGCGGTGGTTGGGGTGCAGATTTCCCACCATCAAGTTCAGCGAGTTCGAGAACGTAGGACCACCATGACGGAAGCCGCCGAACTTCACCCTCCGCAGCCCGGCGCCTCCACGGCGCCCCCCCCTCTGCTCAGCGTCCGCAACATTGAGGTGGTCTATGACGACGTTATCCTGGTGCTGCGCGGCCTCAGCCTCGACGTGCCACAAAGCGCGATCGTGGCGTTGCTCGGGGCCAACGGCGCCGGCAAGTCGACCACGCTGAAGGCGATCTCGGGCCTCTTGAAGACCGAGGACGGCGAGGTCACCCGCGGCGAGATCGTGTTCGACGGCGATCGCATCGACGGCATCGATCCAGATCGCATCGTCCGCCGCGGTATTTTCCAAGTGATGGAAGGCCGCCGCATCGTCTCCGACATGACGTCGCTGGAGAACCTGAGGCTCGGCGCCTTCACCCGCAGCGACCGCGAGGTCGGCCGCGACATCGAGATGGTCTATAACTACTTCCCGCGACTGAAGGAGCGCACCGGCCTCGCCGGCTACCTGTCCGGCGGCGAACAGCAGATGCTGGCGATCGGCCGTGCCCTGATGGCCCGGCCCAAGATGATCCTGATGGACGAGCCCTCGATGGGCCTGTCGCCGCTGCTGGTCAAAGAGGTGTTCTCGATTATCCAGCAGATCAACCGCGACCTCGGCGTCACCATCCTCCTGGTCGAACAAAACGCCCGCGCCGCCCTCTCCGTCGCCAGCCACGGCTACATCATGGAGCAAGGCAAAGTCGTGCTCGACGGCACCGCCGACGAGCTGCGCGACAACGAAGACGTCAAGGAATTCTACCTCGGCGGCGCCGGGGATCAGAGGAAGAGCTTTAAGAACTTGAAGAGTTTCAAGAGGAGGAAGAGGTGGCTGTAGGCTGAGGCTCTTCCTTCGGTCGGTGCAAAACCAACTCACTCCAACCATTCTCTTGTTACGGAAGGTGGGATGATCTCCGTTGACGTTTAAAACGATTGATGAAATCGAGTAGGGGCTGCTCTCCGGGTTGACCTGCCACCGAACTTTCATCCAGCTACAGTTAGAGCCTCGGCGGTTTTTACGCCGGTC
>NZ_JAMKBZ010000008.1:0-190032 GCF_053772255.1 Rhodopseudomonas parapalustris
AATCAACCGCTTCCAAATTGTTCATGGACGACTGAGTCGTTTGACTACGAGGCTCGTCGGATCGGCCGAACGTAACGAAGCCGGTCGCAGCGAATCGTGCGCGCGTCCGTCAGGTTCGACGGCGACGCGTCGCGTTGCGCGCGGCTCAGCCGCTACAGCGGCACATGCATCAGCTTGGCGAGACGATCGATGCCGAGCCAGCCGGCGTGATACGCGTACAGCGCGACCGCGAAGATCACTGCCGAAATCACCGTGGTCAAAAGCGCCTTGCGCGCAAGTAATGTCGCCACCGGCGCGCCTGGATCGGTGCCGGGTGTCGTCCCCTCACCTCCGCTCTCGGCGTGACTGCGCACGCCGAACGGCAGCGTCGCGAACAGTACGATCCACCACAGCACGAAGTAGATCGCGAGCAGTCCGGTGATCGTGGCGACCATGGCTCAGGCTTGTTCGATCTCGACCAGTGCGCCGGAGAAATCCTTCGGGTGGAAGAACAGCACCGGCTTTCCGTGCGCACCGATCTTCGGATTGCCGTCGCCGAGCACCCGGGCGCCTTCCTTGGTCAGGCGGTCGCGCGCTTCGATGATGTCCGGCACTTCGTAGCAGACGTGGTGGATGCCGCCGTCGGCATTGCGCTCGAGAAACTTGGCGATCGGCGAGGCCTCGCCGAGCGGCTGGATGAATTCGATCTTGGTGTTCGGCAGCGTCACGAACACGGTGATGACGCCGTGCTCCGGCAGCGGCACCGCGTCCGAGATCGCAGCGTCGAAACCGGCGCCATAGACCTTGGCGGCCTGCACCGCATCCTTCACCGCGATCGCTACGTGATTGAGCCGCCCGAGCATGTCACCCTCTTTTGGTTGTTGGTTTCTTGGTGGTGTTTATCTCAAACCGTCAGGACGTGCACCGTACACAAAGGTTTCTTGCCCCACTCCGCCTGGACGATCGAGCGGACCGTGCGTCGCACCGATTCCGCGACCGCGTCCGGGTCGCGCCGCCGCGCCCGCGGCAGGCCCTCGACGGTGGAGACGATCGCATCGAACACGATGTCTTCCAGCGGCTCGCCGGCGGTGTTTTTTTCCGGCATCCCGACCAGTTCGACTTCCGGATCGTCCGCAAGTTCACCGGCTTCGCTCAGCGCCAGCGCCACGAAGGCGCAACCGGAAAACGCCATCTTGCGGCGTTCGACCACGGCCCGCGAAGAGTCCTGCTCCAGGATAGTGCCATCCTTGTACAGCCGGCCCGACGGCAACTGATCGATCACCGCGGGATCGCCCGGCCCGAGCCGCACCAAATCGCCGTTGCGGCAGACCATCACCTTCGGCACACCCATCTGCCGCGCCAGCTTGGCGTGTTCGTTCAGATGCAGCGCCTCGCCGTGCACCGGGATCAGCAATTGCGGCCGCACCCACGAGATCATCTCGCGTAGCTCGTCGCGGCGCGGATGGCCGGAGACGTGGACGAGATGATCGCGATCGGTGATCACCTCGATGCCTTGAGTCACCAGCCCGTTGATGATGCCGCCGACCGCCTTCTCGTTGCCCGGAATGGTCCGCGACGAGAAGATCACGCAGTCGCCCTTGTTCAGCGTGATTTCGGGGTGATCGTCGCGCGCGATCCGCGCCAAAGCGGCGCGCGGCTCACCCTGGCTACCGGTGCACAGCGCCAGCACCTTGTCGGGCGGAAAGTGCCCGTAATATTCAGGTCCGCGAAAGCTCTGCACGCCGTCGAGATGGCCAGTTTCACGCGCCACCTGCGCGACGCGGTCCATCGCGCGGCCGACGAGCACCACTTCGCGCCCTGCAGCCTTCGCCGCATCGGCGACGGCGCGGATGCGGCCGACGTTGGACGCGAAGGTCGTCACAGCGACACGGCCCTTCGCCGACTTGATCAGGCCGGCGAGCGAGGCCGCAACTTCAGTCTCGGACGGCGAGCGGCCGTCGCGTACCGCGTTGGTGGAATCGCCGATCAGCGCCAGCACGCCCTCGTCCCCGAGCTGGCGCAGCCGCGCCTCGTCGGTCGGCGCGCCGACCACGGGGGTCGGGTCGATCTTCCAGTCGCCGGTGTGCAGCACCGTGCCGACCGAAGTCCGGATCGCCAGCGCGTGGCTTTCCGGAATCGAATGCGCGACCGGAATGAACTCGACGCTGAACGGGCCGAGATCGATCGTGCCGCCCGACGGCACTTCGGTAATCGGGATCTTCAACGTGGTGCGCTCAGCCGCGAGCTTGGCGGCGAACAGCGAGGCGCTGAATTTGGTGGCGTAGATCGGACAACCGAGCTTCGGCCACAGATCGATGATCGCGCCGAAATGGTCCTCGTGGGCGTGTGTCAGTACCAGTCCGACGAGGTTCTTTTTCTCTTTCTCGAGAAATCGGACGTCCGGCATGATCAGGTCGATGCCGGGCAGATGCTCCTCGTCACCGAACGACACGCCGAGATCAACCGCCAGCCAGCTTCGCTGGTGGCGGTTGCCGAGACCGTAGATCGACAAATTCATGCCGATCTCGCCGACACCGCCGAGCGGAGCAAAAGTTAGTTCGTCGGGTCGTGCCATTAATCTGCAGCCTTTGCTGACGCCGCATCGCCGAAATAGACGTCGCCGGCCGCGATCGGAATGCGTCTCCGATCGGACGTGATCAGGACCATACAGCCTGTTTCATCGATGGTGTCGAATATCCCGGAAACAACCGTGGAGCCCGACCGGATGGAAACCGTCTGGCCAAGCCCCGCGGCCCGCTCCAGCCAGAGATCGCGGATCTTTGCGAAACCTCGCCCGTCATCCCAGATGCCGCGCATCTCGTGCCACGAATCCGACAGAGCCGCAAATACGTCTTCCGCGGTAGCGGTCACGCCGAGCTGGCTCAAGCATGTCACCGCGGTTGGCAAACCTTCCGGCGCAGCGACCACGTTGGTGCCCATCCCGACCACAACGGCGAGTCGTCCGTCAGGCAACGTCTCGGCTTCGAGATTCATCCCGACGAGCTTCGATCCACCAGCCAGGATGTCGTTGGGCCACTTCAACCGATAATCGTTCGCAGGCGAATTCGGCGACCGCATCGCGGCCTCGACGCTGACCTCCCGCAATGCCTTCTCGAGCGCGACGCCGGCAGCAAAGCCGAGAGTCGCGGCAACCGTCGGGGTGACGTTGAAGCTCTCGACGACGGAGCTGGCCAAATTACCGCGCGGCGCCACCCAGGCCCGATTGCGACGACCGCGTCCGGCGGTCTGCATCGTGGTCACGAACCAGCACGGCGTCCGCCCTCCCGCCCGGGCGTGCGCCATCGCGTCGGTGTTGGTGGAGCCGGTCTCGTCGAAGACCTTCAGGCCGACGCCGGCCGTGCGCGCCTTGGGTCCGAGTGCGAACGCCACCTAGAACAGCGACTTGGCAGCCGCCGTCGCCGCGTTCACCAGCGGCGCCGGGTAGATGAAGAACAGCAGGTTGAACAGGCCTGCAACCATCAGCACGCTGCGCAGCTCCGGCCGGACCGGATCGATACCGGGCGCGGGCTCGTCGAAATACATCGTCTTGATGATCGCGAGGTAGTAGTAGGCGCCCACCACGCTGCAGACCACGCCGATCACCGCCAGCACGAACAGCCCGGCCTTGATCGCCGCCATGAACACGTAGAACTTGGCGAAGAAGCCGGCCAGCGGCGGAATGCCGGCGAGCGAGAACAGCAGCATCGCGAAGAAGAAGGCGAGCGGCGGATTGGTGCGCGACAGGCCGGCGAAATCGGAGATGCTCTCGACGTGCTGACCGTTACGGCGCATCGACAGGATCACCGCGAACGCGCCCAGCGTCATCGCCACGTAGATCGAGATGTAGACGATCACGCCCTGCGCGCCTTCAACGGTGCCAGCCGACAGGCCGACCAGCGCGAAGCCAATGTGGCCGATCGCCGAATACGCCATCAGGCGCTTGATGTTCTTCTGCCCGATCGCGGCGAACGAGCCGAGCGCCATCGAGGCGATCGCCACGAAGATCACGATCTGCTGCCACTGCGGCACGATGCCCGGGAACGCGGTCAGCGTGACGCGAGTGAAGATCGCCAAACCCGCCACCTTCGGCGCCGACGCGAAGAACGCCGTGACCGGGGTCGGCGCGCCTTCATAGACGTCCGGCGTCCACATATGGAACGGCACCGCCGAGACCTTGAAGCACAGGCCGGCGAGCAGGAACACGAGGCCGAACACCAGGCCGATGTTGCCGTCCTTGGCCACTGCGGCAATGCCGGAGAACTGCACCGTGCCGGTGAAACCGTAGATCAGCGAAGCGCCGTACAGCAGCATGCCGGACGACAGCGCGCCGAGCACGAAGTACTTCATGCCGGCCTCGTTGGACTTGGCGTCCTTGCGGTTGCTGGCGGCCACCACGTAGAGCGCGAGGCTCATCAGCTCGAGGCCGAGATACAGCATGATCAGGTCGCCGGCCGAGATCAGCAGCAGCATGCCCGCCGACGACAGCAGCACCAGGATGGCGTATTCGAACATCCGCCGCGACGGATCGGTCAGGACTTCGAGCGACAGAAGCAGCGTCACCGCCGAACCGATCAGCGCCAGCACTTTGAGGAACCGGGCAAAGTCGTCGACCACGAAGCTGCCGCCGAACGTGACCAGCTTGCCGGCCGGCAGCGCGAACAGCTCCAGCGCGCCGGTGGCGAGCAGCAGCAGGATCGCCAGCACCGTGATGGTGCCGGTGGCCTTTGGTCCGCGATACGCGCCGAGCATCAGGAGCAGCATCGCCCCCACCACCAGAACCAGTTCCGGCAGGATCGGCAGCAGCGGGTAACCGGCTGTTTCAAAGTTCATCGGGATTGGTCCTTGCCGGTCACGGCAGCGCCGCTGCCTTCACGGCAGTCACGGCGGCAGCGTAGTTGTTGACGAGTTGCTGGACGGAGGCGGCGGACATGTCGAGCACCGGCTTCGGATAGAAACCGAACAGCACGGTCAGCACCACCAGCGGTGCCAGCATCAGCCCTTCCCGCCAGGTCAGGTCCTTGATGGTGGCGAGCGACGGCTTGGTCAGCGCGCCGAACACCACCTTGCGATACAGCCACAGCGCGTAACAGGCGGACAGGATCACGCCGGTGGTCGCCAGCGTCGCGGTCGGCACGTTGACCTTGAAGGTGCCAAGCAGGGTCAGGAACTCGCCGATAAAGCCCGAGGTGCCCGGCAGGCCGACATTGGCCATGGTGAAGATCAGGAACACCAGCGCGTACAGCGGCATCCGGTTGACCAGTCCGCCATAGGCGGCGATCTCGCGGGTGTGCATGCGGTCGTAGACCACGCCGACGCAGAGGAACAGCGCGCCGGAGACGATACCGTGGCTGATCATCTGGAACACCGCGCCGGATACGCCCTGCGTGGTGCCGGCGAAGATGCCCATAGTGACGAAGCCCATGTGCGCGACCGAGGAGTACGCGATCAGCTTCTTGATGTCCTCCTGCATCAGCGCGACCAGCGAGGTGTAGATGATCGCAATCACCGACAGGGTGTAGATCAGCGGCGCGAAATACGCCGATGCGTCGGGGAACATCGGCAGCGAGAACCGCAGGAAGCCGTAGCCGCCCATCTTCAGCAGGATCGCGGCGAGCACGACCGATCCCGCGGTCGGCGCCTCGACGTGAGCGTCGGGCAGCCAGGTATGCACCGGCCACATCGGCATCTTCACCGCGAACGAGGCGAAGAACGCCAGCCACGCCCAGGTCTGCAGCTCGCGCGGAACCGAGGTTTGCAGCAGGGTCGGAATGTCGGTGGTGCCGGCGTTCCAGTACAGCGCCATGATCGCCAGCAGCATCAGCACCGAGCCGAGCAGCGTGTACAAGAAGAACTTGAACGATGCGTACACCCGGCGCGGACCGCCCCAGATGCCGATGATCAGGAACATCGGGATCAGGCCGCCTTCGAAGAACAGATAGAACAGCACCAGATCGAGCGCCGAGAAGGTGCCGATCATCAGCGTTTCGAGCACCAGGAACGCGATCATGTATTCGCGCACCCGCATCGTCACCGAGCGCCAGCTCGCGATGATGCAGAACGGCATGATCGCGGTGGTCAGGATCACCAGCGGCAGCGAAATGCCGTCCAGACCCATGTGATACGTGATGGTGTTGCCGAGCCAGGGCGCCTTTTCGACGAACTGGAAGCCCGGATTGGCGGAGTCGAAGTGCCAGACCAGCAGCAGCGACACCGCGAAGGTGATCAGCGTGGTCCACAACGCGATCCAACGCGCATTACGACGCGCCGCCTCGTCTTCGCCGCGGGCGAGATAGACCAGCGCCGCGCCGAGCACCGGCAGGAAGGTAACGACCGAAAGCACCGGCCAGGTCATGATCGAAGCCGACATTTACCGGCCCCCCAAGCCGAGCATGAACCAGGTGATCAGACCGGCCACGCCGATCAGCATCGCAAATGCGTAATGGTAGAGATAACCGGTCTGCATCCGGACCACGCCGCGGGTGACGTCGAGCACCCGGGCGGAGATGCCGTCGGGCCCGAGACCGTCGATCAGCATGCCGTCGCCCTTCTTCCAGAGCTGTCGCCCGATCCACTTCGCCGGCCGGACGAAGATCACCTCGTACAGCTCGTCGAAGTACCACTTGTTGAGCAGGAACTGATACAGCAGCCGGTGCTGGCCGGCGAGCTCCACCGGAATATCCGGACGGCGGATGTAGAACAGCCACGCCACCAGGAAGCCAACCGCCATCATCACCGTCGGCATGAACGCGATCCAGGCCGGGATGTGGTGCATCTCCTCGATGATGTGCGGGTGCATCTTCAGCGACGAGCGGAAGAACTCCTCGATGCCGTGACCGGCGAACAGCTCCTTGAACGGATAGCCGGCCGCCAGCGCGCCGAACGCGAGCACGAACAGCGGGATCGTCATCACCAGCGGGCTCTCGTGGGCCGCCTCGTAGTGCTTGCGATCGTGCGGCTCGCCGTGGAACGTCTTGAACACCAGACGCCACGAGTAGAACGAGGTCAGCAGCGCCGCCACCACGGTCATCAGAAAGCCGTAGAATGCCAGCGGGTTCTTCGACACGAACGCGGCCTCAATGATCGCGTCCTTCGAGAAGTAGCCGGCGGTCAGCGGGAAGCCGGTCAGCGCCAGGGTGCCGATCAGCATCACGCCGTAGGTGAACGGGATCCGGTCCTTGAGACCGCCCATGTGGCGGATGTCCTGCTCGTGGTGCATCGAGTGGATCACCGAACCGGCACCCAAGAACAGCAGCGCCTTGAAGAAGGCGTGGGTGAACAGGTGGAACATGCCGACCGAGTAGGCGCCCGCCCCCATCGCCACGAACATGTAGCCGAGCTGCGAGCAGGTCGAATACGCCACGATCCGCTTGATGTCGTTCTGCACGAGGCCGATCGTCGCCGCGAAGAACGCGGTGGTGGCGCCGAAGAACATCACCACGGCCTGGGCGTCCGGCGCGAGTTCGAACAGCGGCGACATCCGTGCCACCATGAACACGCCAGCGGTGACCATAGTGGCGGCGTGGATCAGCGCCGACACCGGGGTCGGGCCCTCCATCGCGTCCGGCAGCCAGGTGTGCAGCAGGAACTGCGCCGACTTGCCCATCGCCCCCATGAACAGCAGCAGGCAGGCCAGCGTCAGAGCGTCGGCATGCCAGCCGAAGAAATTGATCGTCTTGCCGGTCAGGCCCGGCGCGGCGGCGAAGATGGTGTCGAAATCGGTCGAACCGACCAGAACGAACACCGCAAAGATGCCGAGCAGGAACCCGAAGTCGCCGACGCGGTTGACCACGAAGGCCTTGATGGCGGCAGCGTTGGCCGACGGCTTTTGATACCAGAAGCCGATCAGCAGGTAGCTCGCCAGACCGACGCCTTCCCAACCGAAGAACAATTGCAGCAGGTTGTCGGCGGTCACCAGCATCAGCATCGCGAAGGTGAACAGCGACAGATAGCCGAAGAACCGCGGCCGATGCGGATCCTCGTGCATGTAGCCGATCGAATACAGGTGGACGAGCGACGACACCGTCGTCACCACCACCAGCATCACGGCGGTCAGAGTGTCGACCCGCAGCGTCCAGGCGACTTGCAGATCGCCGGAATTGATCCACGGCAACAATGCCACGCGTGAATCGTGGTGCATGAAGCCGACTTCCACCAGCGTCACCCAGGCCAGCGCGCAGGAGATCAGCAGCAGCGTCGTGGTGACGATCTCGGCGAGCCGCGAGCCGGCAGCAGCCGGTTCGGTCGGGCCGTGGGCGTGATCGTCGTGCGCATGGTCGTCGTGACCGTGCGCCGCGTGAGCATGGGCGTCGTGCGATGTATGGCCATGGGCGTCGTGGCCATGACCGTGATCGTCGTGATGTTCGACGGTGTCACCGCTCGGGTTGCGGGCATGGGCGCCCACCAGCGCAATGACGGCGGCGATCAGCGCGCCGACGAGCGGCAGGAATACGATAGCCTGGATCATGCGCGCGCCTTCAGCCTCCGGACGATGCCGTCAATCCGCACTCGATTGCCGATCATGCCCTAGCCCTTCATCAAGTTGATATCTTGCACCGCGATCGTGCCGCGGTTGCGGAAGAACACCACCAACACCGCCAGGCCGATCGCAGCCTCGGCGGCGGCGACGGTCAGAACCAGCAGCGCGAACACCTGGCCGACGATGTCGTTCAGGTAGATCGAGAACGCCACCAGGTTGATGTTCACGGCGAGCAGCATCAGCTCGATCGACATCAGGATGATGATGACGTTCTTGCGGTTCAGGAAAATGCCGAGGGTGCCGAGCGTGAACAGCACCGCGGCGACCGACAGAAAATGGCCGAGCCCGATCTCGTTCATCGCACCCACTCCGCAGCATCGTTGTCGGACAGTCCCTGCCCCGTCTTGACGTGGCGGATCGCCATCGCCGTCTCCTTCGAGCGGGCGTTCTGAGCGGCGATGTCCTGCCGCTTGACCTTCTTCTTGTGGCGCAGCGTCAGCACGATCGCACCGACCATCGCCACCAGCAGGATCATGCCCGACACCTGGAAGTAATGGATGTAGCGGGTGTAGAGCACCAGTCCGAGCGCTTCGGTGTTGGAAACGCCGGCCGGGATCGGCGCCGTCACCGTCTTGGTCACGGTCGGGCTGATCACCCAGCCGCCGGCCAGCAGCAGCAGCTCGGCGAGGAAGATGAAGCCGATCAAGAGGCCGAACGGCAGATATTCGAGGAAGCCTTCGCGAAGCTGGCTGTAGTCGACGTCCAGCATCATGATCACGAACAGGAACAGCACCGCGACGGCGCCGACATAGACCACGATCAGGATCATCGCCAGGAATTCGGCCCCCATCAGCACGAACATGCCGGCGGCGTTGACGAACACCAGGATCAGGAACAGCGCGGAGTGCACCGGGTTGCGGGCGACCACGACCATCACCGCGGCGGCGATCGCCACCCCGGCGTAGAGATAGAAGAACAGAACGGGCATCGACATGGCGTCAGCTCACCGGTACGGCGCGTCAAGGGAGATGGCCTTGGCGATTTCGCGTTCCCAGCGGTCGCCGTTGGCCAGCAGGCGGGCCTTGTCGTAGTACAATTCTTCGCGGGTCTCGGTGGCGAACTCGAAATTCGGTCCCTCGACGATCGCGTCGACCGGGCACGCCTCCTGGCAGAACCCGCAATAGATGCATTTCACCATGTCGATGTCGTAGCGCACCGTGCGGCGGGTGCCGTCGTTGCGGCGCGGGCCGGCCTCGATGGTGATCGCCTGCGCCGGGCAGATCGCTTCGCACAGCTTGCAGGCGATGCAGCGTTCCTCGCCGTTGGGGTAACGGCGCAGCGCGTGCTCGCCGCGGAACCGCGGCGAGATCGGATTCTTCTCGAAAGGATAATTGATCGTCGGCTTCGGTTTGAAGAAGTAGCGCATGGCGAGAAAGAACGCCGATACGAACTCGGTCAGAAGCAACGAACGGGCGGTAGCGGTGACGTTCATCAAAGCCTCATTTCGGTGCCAGGCCGGCGAACTGCAGGACGGCCGCCACGATCACCACCATCGCCAGCGACAGCGGCAGAAACACCTTCCAGCCCAGCCGCATCAGCTGGTCGTAGCGGTAGCGCGGCACGATCGCCTTCGCCATCGCGAACAGGAAGAACATGAACAGCAGCTTCAGCGAGAACCAGACGATGCCCGGCACCCAGGTGAAGGGCGCGTAAGGCACCGGCGGCAACCACCCGCCGAGGAACAGGATCGTGCCCATCGCGCACATCGTCACGATCGCCACGTATTCGCCGAGCATGAACAGCAGGTACGGGGTCGACGAGTATTCGACCATGAAGCCGGCAACCAGCTCCGACTCCGCTTCGACCAGGTCGAAGGGCGGGCGATTGGTTTCGGCCAGTGCCGACACGTAGAACACCACGAACATCGGGAACAGCGGCAGCCAGTACCAGCCGAGCATGCCCCATTTGCTGTCCTGCGCCTCGACAATCGCGGTCAGGTTGAGCGAGCCGACGCACAGCAGAACGCAGATCACCACGAAACCGATCGAGACTTCGTAGGACACCATTTGCGCGGCCGAGCGCAGCGCGGCCAGGAACGGATACTTCGAGTTCGACGACCAGCCGGCCATGATGATGCCGTAGACCGACAGTGACGACACCGCGAGGATGTAAAGCACGCCGACATTGATGTCGGCGATCACCCAGCCGGCATTCACCGGGATCACCGCCCAGGCCGCCAGCGCAAGGACGCAGGTCACCAGCGGTGCCAGCAGGAACAGGCCCTTGTTGGCGCCGTCCGGAATCGTCGGCTCCTTGAGGACGAACTTCAGCAGGTCGGCGAACGACTGCAGCAGACCCCACGGCCCGACCACGTTCGGGCCGCGCCGGATCTGCACCGCCGCCCAGATCTTTCGGTCGGCGAGCAGGATGTAGGCGATCGCGATCAGGAGGATGACCAACAGCAGCACGCTCTGCCCGACGACAACGAGCAGCGGCCACAGGTTGGTCGCGAAGAATTCAGCCATGGGTCCCGCCTACTCCGCCGCCGTCAGCAATTGCCCCGACGCAAGGCGGGAACATTCCGCCATCACCGCGGACGCCCGCGCGATCGGGTTGGTCATGTAGAAATCGGCGATCACCGGCTTGAACGGCGTCTTCTCGACTCTGCCGCCAGCGCCCGCCAGCTTGCGCACATCGGCCGGGTCGCCGGCCTCGATCTGATCGATCCGCATCAGATGCGGCACCTCGGCGAACAACGCCTTGCGCAGCGCCGCCAGCGAGTCATAGGGCAGCTTAGCGCCGAGCGCTTCCGACAGCGCCCGCAGGATCGCCCAATCCTCGCGTCCATCGCCCGGAGGGAACGCCGCCCTGCCCGCGATCTGCACCCGTCCTTCGGTGTTGACGTAGATGCCCGACTTCTCGGTGTAGGCGGCGCCCGGCAGAATCACGTCGGCGCGGTGCGCGCCGCGATCGCCATGGGTGCCGATGTAGATCACGAAGGCGCCATCCGGCACCTTGATTTCATCGGCGCCGAGAGAAAACAGCATGTCGACGCCGCCGGCAGTCGCCATCTCCGCCGCACCCAGGCCGCCCTTGCCCGGCACGAAGCCGATGTCCAGCGCGCCGACGCTGGAGGCCGCCGGATGCAGCACCGCAAAGCCGTTCCAGCCGTCGTCCAGCGCACCGACGTCGGCGGCGAGCTTGGCCGCCAGCGACAGGATAGCCGGGCCGTCGCGCCGCGCGGTCGCAGCGGCGCCGACCAGGATGATCGGGTTCTTGGCTTTCTTCAGCGTCTCGGCAAAGCCGTGCTTGCCGGCGATCAGATCGTTCAAAGTGTCGGTGCCGGCGCCGAGATAATCGTAGCCGTAGGTCAGATCGGCCCTGTCGCCGATCACGCCGATCGGCATGCCGCTGGCGCGCCAGCGCTTGCGGATGCGGGCGTTGAGGATCGCCGCTTCTTTCCGCGGATCGGAGCCGATGATCAGCACCGCGTCGGCCTGCTCGATGCCGACGATGCCCGGATTGAAGATGTAGCTGGCGCGGCCGGCCTTCGGATCGAAGGCCGCGACGTTCTGCGCCGCGATGTTGTCCGAGCCCAGCTTGGCGAGAAGCTGCTTCAGCGCGAACATCTCTTCGACCGCGGCAAGGTCGCCGGCGATGGCGCCGATCTTCTTGGCCGACGTGCCGTCGAGCTTGGCCTTGATCGCGGCGAACGCCTGCGGCCAGCTCGCCGGCTTCAGCTTGCCGCCCTCGCGGACATAAGGCCGGTCGAGCCGCTGGGTGCGCAGGCCGTCGACGACGTGGCGGGTCTTGTCGGAGATCCACTCCTCGTTGATCGCCTCGTTGACGCGCGGCAGGATCCGCATCACCTCGCGGCCGCGGGTATCGACCCGGATCGCCGAGCCGACACCGTCCATCACGTCGATCGACTGAGTCTTGCCGAGCTCCCAGGGCCGCGCCGCGAAGGCGTAGGGCTTCGAGGTCAGCGCGCCGACCGGGCAGATATCGACCAGATTGCCCTGCAGCTCGGACGTGAGCGCTTTCTCCAGATAAGTGGTGATCTCCATGTCCTCGCCGCGGCCGATCGCGCCCATCTCCGGCACGCCGCAGATTTCGGCGGCGAAGCGCACGCAGCGGGTGCACTGGATGCAGCGGGTCATCGAGGTCTTGACCAGCACGCCGAGATACTTGTCCTCGACCGCACGCTTGTTCTCGGCGAAGCGGCTCTGATCGACGCCGTAGCCCATCGCCTGGTCCTGCAGGTCGCACTCGCCGCCCTGATCGCAGATCGGGCAGTCGAGCGGATGATTGATCAGCAGGAATTCCATCACGCCTTCGCGCGCCTTCTTGACCATCGGCGATTTGGTCGAGATTTCCGGCGGCTCGCCGTTCGGGCCCGGACGGCAGTCGCGCACGCCCCAGGCGCAGCTCGCCACCGGCTTCGGCGTGCCCTTCAGCTCGACCAGACACATCCGGCAGTTGCCGGCGATCGACAGTCGCTCGTGGTAACAGAACCGCGGAATCTCGGCGCCGGCCGACTCGCAGGCCTGCAGCAGCGTGTATTCCGGCGGAACCTCGACTTCCTTGCCGTCGACGATGATCTTGATCATGGCAGTCACTCCGCCGCTTGCATGTGCGCCGGATCGAGCACGCCCTGGTCGTCGAGCGTGGCCTTGCGCGAGAAGTCGTCGATGCGGCGCTCGATCTCCGGGCGGAATGCGCGGATCAGGCCCTGGATCGGCCAGGCCGCGGCATCGCCGAGCGCGCAGATGGTGTGGCCTTCGACCTGCTTGGTCACTTCCAGCAGCATGTCGATTTCGCGCTTGTGGGCGCGGCCGTGCACCATCCGGTCGAGCACGCGCCACATCCAGCCGGTGCCTTCCCGGCACGGCGTGCACTGGCCGCAGCTCTCGTGTTTGAAAAAGTAACTGATGCGCGCGATTGCCGCGACGATGTCGGTGGACTTGTCCATCACGATCACGCCGGCGGTGCCGAAGCTCGACTTCACCGCACGGGTGCCGTCGAAATCCATGATCAGCTCTTCGCAGTCCGCCGCCGGGATCAGCGGGCACGACGCACCGCCAGGAATGATCGCCAGCAGATTGTCCCAGCCGCCGCGAATGCCGCCGCCGTGCTTCTCGATCAGCTCGCGGAACGGGATGCCCATCGCCTCTTCGACGACGCACGGCGTGTTGACGTGGCCGGAGATGCCGTAAAGCTTGGTGCCGACGTTGTTGGCACGGCCGATCGAGGAGAACCATGCCGCGCCGCGCCGCAGGATGTCGGGCGCCACCGCGATCGACTCGACGTTGTTGACGGTGGTCGGGCAGCCGAACAGACCGACGTTCGCCGGGAACGGCGGCTTCAGCCGCGGCTGGCCCTTCTTGCCCTCGAGGCTTTCGAGCAGCGCGGTCTCTTCACCGCAGATGTACGCGCCGGCGCCGTGAGCGACGTAGAGGTCGAACGGATAGCCGTGGACATTGTCCTTGCCGATCAGCTTGGCCTCGTAGGCCTGATCGATCGCCGCCTGCAGCCGCTCCCGCTCACGGATGAACTCGCCGCGGACGTAGATGTAGCCGGTGTGGGCGCCCATCGCGCAGCCGGCGAGCAGACAGCCTTCGACCAGCGTGTGCGGGTCGTGACGCATGATCTCGCGGTCTTTGCAGGTGCCGGGCTCGGACTCGTCGGCGTTGACCACCAGATAGCTCGGCCGGCCGTCGGCATTGTCCTTCGGCATGAACGACCATTTCAGGCCGGTCGGGAAGCCGGCGCCGCCGCGACCGCGTAGACCCGACGCCTTCATCTCGTTGATGATCCAGTCGCGGCCCTTGTCGATGATCGCCTTGGTGCCTTCCCACGCGCCGCGACGGCGCGCGCCCTTCAGCGTCCAGTCGTCGAGACCGTACAGGTTCCGGAAGATGCGGTCCTTGTCGTCCAGCATGGCTTGCGGCGTTCCCTGTCAGCGTTTGGTTTGCATGTGAGCGAGTCCAGCCGCGCAGCCCCCGAAGGTCAGCGCCCAGATCAGGCTCGATTGAAGTGTCGCACCGAGCGCGTAGCGCTGCAGCAGAAATATGAACGCTGCGGCGGCGACACCGTGCAGCAGGATGTAAACCGGGGTCGGCATGGCTCTCGCGCTTTCCGCGACGGCGCCCCCCGCTGGGGCGATCATCGTCATGGCGTGTTCTTACCGCTGGCATCGGCTGCGGGCGGCTTCGGTGCCGGCCGCTCCTGGACATTGGCCGCCGCCCCGCTCCGCTTGGGCTCGTTGTCGGTCAGCGCCGGACCGTTGGCCTCGACCGGCGATACATTGATACCGCCGCCGGTGAGGGTTGTCGGCCCGGTGATTGGCGCGGCGTGCTGGCGGCCGTTCTGCGGACCCGGATTCGGCGGATTGCCGGCGGCGAAGCCGTCGAGCACCTTGTTCAAGGTCTCCGGGGTCAGGTCCTCGTAGACGTCCTTGAAGATCTGCACCATCGGCGCGTTCACGCAGGCGCCGGCGCACTCGACCTCCTCCCAGGAGAAGTCGCCGTCGGCGGACAGATGGAACGGATCATGATGGATGCGGTTCTTACAGACTTCGATCAGCTCGCCGGCACCGCGCAGCCGGCACGGCGTGGTGCCGCAGACCTGGACGTGGGCCTTCTTGCCGACCGGATTGAGCTGGAACATGGTGTAGAAGGTCGCGACTTCCAGCGCGCGGATATGCGGCATCTGCAGCATGTCGGCGACGGTGCGGATCGCCGCTTCCGGCAGCCACCCGCCGCACTGCTCCTGCGCCCGCCACATGATCGCGATCACCGCCGAAAACTGCCGTCCCGGCGGATATTTGGTGATCTCTTTCTGCGCCCAAGCGAGATTGTCCGCGGTGAACGCGAAGCTCTCGGGTTGCAACTCTTTCGGTGCCAGACGACGAACGGACATGCTCAGTTTCTCGCCGAGCGTTTCGCCACGCTCGCATTGAGGTGTTGGATACGGGCGTGCCAGAACGCGCTCGCGGTTCCGACGACGTTGTAGCCGACATTCGACGCGACCTTGATCCGGTCGAGAATGCCGAGGTCGACCACGGCCTCGTATTGATTGCTTTGCGGGTCGTACACGACCAGCTTCAGCGGCGTATGTTCGAGGATGTAGCGCGAAACCGTGTGATCGCGATCGCTGCCGTGCTCTTCGCACAGGATTGCGGTGTCTTCAGCGAGCAGCCGCTCGCCGCCGCGGATCGCATCGATCTCGACACCTTCGACGTCCAGTTTGACGATGTACTTGCCGCCGACCGGCAGATGACCGTCGTCGATCAGATCGTCGAGCCGGATTACCGACACGTCTTCGCCCGCGGCATCGGGCTTACCGACGATGCTGAACGCCTCGTGCTTGGAGCCGGACAGCTTGGCGATGCCGCGCGCGGCGCCGACGGCGCATTTCATCACCGAGAACCGGTCGCCATTGATCTTGGCGTTGTGCGCCAGGCGGGCAAAGTTCTGGCTCGACGGCTCGATCGCCAAGGTGCGATGCGCACCGAACGGCGCGCTCGACACCAGCACCGACCAGTAACCGTAATTGGCGCCGCAATCGATCAGCGTGTAGTCGACGTCGGCGGCGTCGCGGAACAACAGGTCCAGCTCGATCTCGTAAGAGTAATCGCGCTGCAGCAGCTTGCTCCAGTAGCCGTCGCCATAAGGAAACACGAAGGTCGCGTCCGGATTGAGCTTGATGGCGATGTCGCGCTCCGGCAACGCCTTGCGCATCAGGTTCGCCGCGGCGTTGTAGCCGCGATACGAGAACGTCGACGATACCCGGGCGCCCATCACCAGCGCGCACGCCGCCACACGCTCCAGGGCGCCTGCGCCCTCGAGCGCGCCGGTGGCGCGGTCGAACTGGATGGGCTCGGGGACGTTCACCGATCGACCTCTCCGAACACGATGTCGAGCGAGCCGAGGATCGCCGAGACGTCGGCCAGCAGATGGCCGCGGCTGAGGAAATCCATCGCCTGCAGATGGGCGAAGCCCGGCGCGCGGATCTTGCACTTGTACGGCTTGTTGCTACCGTCGGACACAAGATACACGCCGAATTCGCCCTTCGGCGCCTCGACCGCGGCGTAGACTTCGCCGGCCGGAACGTGGAAGCCTTCGGTGTAGAGTTTGAAGTGATGGATCAGCGCTTCCATCGAGCGCTTCATCTCGCCGCGGCGCGGCGGGAAGATCTTGTGGTCGTCGACCACCACCGGGCCCTGCCCGGCCGGCTCACGCAGCTTGGCGATGCACTGCTTCATGATCCGCACCGCCTGCCGCATCTCTTCCATGCGGATGTGGTAACGGTCGTAGCAGTCGCCGTTCTTGCCGATCGGTACTTCGAAATCGAGTTCGGCGTAGCACTCGTAAGGCTGCGACTTGCGCAGATCCCACGCCGCGCCCGACCCGCGCACCATCACGCCGGAGAAGCCCCAGGCCCAGGCCTGATCGAGCGTCACCACGCCGATGTCGACGTTGCGCTGCTTGAAGATGCGGTTGCCGCTGAGCAGCCGGTCGAGGTCGTCGACCACCGCCGGGAAAGCGTCGCACCAGGCGTCGATATCGTCGATCAGCTTCGGCGGAAGATCCTGATGCACGCCGCCGACGCGGAAATACGCTGCGTGCATCCGGCTGCCGGACGCCCGCTCGTAGAACATCATCAGCTTTTCGCGCTCTTCGAAGCCCCACAGCGGCGGCGTCAGGGCGCCAACGTCCATCGCTTGGGTGGTGACGTTGAGCATATGCGACAGGATGCGGCCGATCTCGGCGTACAGCACGCGGATCAATTGCGCGCGGCGCGGCACGGCGATGCCGAGCAGCTTCTCGACCGCCAAGCAGAACGCGTGCTCCTGGTTCATCGGCGCGACGTAGTCGAGCCGATCGAAGTACGGGATCGCCTGCAGATAGGTCTTCTGCTCGATCAGCTTCTCGGTGCCGCGATGCAGCAGGCCGATGTGCGGATCGACCCGCTCGACCACCTCGCCGTCGAGCTCCAGCACCAGCCGAAGCACGCCATGCGCCGCCGGATGCTGCGGACCGAAATTGATCGTGAAGTTGCGGACGCTGGGCGCGTCTGCGGCGGCGGCGGCGTCAGCCATGGAGCGGGCTCCGCGTCAAAGCGAGTAGAGAACGGCGAACAGCGAGCGGCATCACGACTTCACCCCCGCCTTCTCGTCTCCGGGAAGGACCGGATAGTCTGCGCCTTCCCAGGGCGATAGAAAGTCGAACTTGCGGAATTCCTGATTGAGCCGGACCGGCTCGTAGATCACCCGCTTCTGGTCGTCGTCGTAGCGAACCTCGACGAAACCGGTGAGCGGAAAATCCTTGCGGAGCGGATGCCCGTCGAAACCGTAATCGGTCAGCAACCGGCGCATGTCGGGATGACCGGTGATGATGATGCCGTACAGATCGTAGGCCTCGCGCTCGAACCAGTCGGCGCCGGGGAACACGTCGATGATCGACGGCACCAGCGTGGTTTCGCCGACCTCTGCCTTCAACCTCACCCGCTCGTTCAGCTTCGGCGACAGCAGGTGATAGACGATCTCGAACCGCTGCGCGCGGCCGGGATAATCGACCGCGGTCATGTCGATGAAGCTGATGAAGCGGAAGCGCGGATCGTCGCGCAACGTGCGCACCGCCTCCACGATCTTGGCGGCATCGACAGTCAGCGTGAGCTGGCCGAACGCGACCGAATGACCGGTCGCGACGCCCGGCAAGGCGCCGACGATCGTCTGACCCAGGGTGTCGAGCCCGTTGTCGTCCATGAAACAGCCTTCTTCAGCGTTCGATAGTGCCGGTTCGCCGGATTTTCTTCTGCAGCAGCATCACGCCGTACAGCAGCGCTTCGGCGGTGGGCGGACAGCCGGGCACATAGATGTCGATCGGAACGATGCGGTCGCAGCCGCGCACCACGGAATACGAATAGTGGTAGTAACCGCCGCCGTTGGCACACGACCCCATCGAGATCACGTAGCGCGGCTCGGGCATCTGGTCGTAAACCTTGCGCAGCGCCGGAGCCATCTTGTTGGTCAGCGTGCCGGCGACGATCATCACGTCCGACTGCCGCGGCGAAGCGCGCGGCGCGAAGCCGAACCGCTCGGCGTCGTAGCGCGGCATCGACAACTGCATCATCTCGACCGCGCAGCAGGCCAGACCGAACGTCATCCACATCAGCGAGCCGGTGCGCGCCCAGGTGATCAGATCATCGGTCGCGGCGACGAAGAAGCCCTTGTCGGACAGCTCGCGGTTGACGTTGAGGAAGAACGGATCGTCGGCCCCGACCGGCTTGCCGGTGTTGGGGTCGATGATGCCGGTCGCGGGCCGAGCGATCAGCGGCTGCGCGCCGATCGGATGTTGCGACGGTGTCGGCTGCATCGTCTCAGGCCTCAATCCCATTCCAGCGCGCCCTTCTTCCACTCGTAGGCGAAGCCGACGGTCAGGACGCCGAGAAACACCATCATCGACCAGAAGCCAGTCGCGCCGAGCTTGCCGAAGGCCACCGCCCACGGAAACAGAAACGCGACTTCGAGGTCGAAGATGATGAACAGAATGGCGACAAGGTAGAATCTGACGTCGAATTTCATGCGGGCATCGCTGAAAGCGTTGAATCCGCATTCATAAGCCGAGAGCTTTTCCGGGTCCGGCTGCTGATACGCGACCGCGAACGGCGCGACCAGAAGGACGAAGCTCAAACCGGCCGCGACGATGATAAAAACGACGATTGGCAGATAGTTAGACAGAATGCCGCTCATCACCCGCTCCCTAACCCCGCGGCCCGTTGTGCTGCCGCAGACTCGTTCGCATTTGAATTGTTCTACCGCTTAGCGCAGTGCAACAGGGGGCGCAAGCCAAGCTGTGGCAACTCCGAGGCATATGCACGCTCTACGTCTTTAGCAGCACGAATTCGTGACTCATCATTCACCACAGACCGCAGATCGTATCAACCAAACGGAAACCATACGGCCATCGCACGAAACCCTTTTCGGAACCGGCGAAACGATCCTGAAACACACGTAAGGCTATCGTCGGTTCGTCAACGCGGCAACAGCAAGAGCCGCGGGGAGGCAGCGATGAACCACTCTTTGCATTCAGCGGATCGTGCGACCCACCTGAAGATCGTGGTGGTGGCCCTCGTTGCCGGTATCAGCGTCGCCGGGCTCGGGATCATGGCCCGCACCACTGCGGCCGACAGCCAGACCGCCCAGGTGATCAAGGCCACAAAGCAGATGACCCTCACCGACTCGGGCCAATCGACGGTGAGGTAACCACAGCCGTCTGTTATCGCATCAGCGGTAACGGAGGGTTAAGCAGGCCGGCACTCAGCCACCCCTCACCTGCAAGTTCATAACGCCCTGATCGGCGGCCAGCGGAAACGCGCCGGCAAACGCCCTCGCCGCCCGCGATACGTCCGCTCCCTCTAGGTCGGCGCAACAAACCCAATTGGCGGCAGAGATCGCAACACGCGCGTCATGGACCGCGTGGACGCTTCCCCGAACCAACAGCGACACACGGCTTCGGTTCAGGTCGATCGAGAGCATTTAGGGAAATTCGCGGGATCGCCAAACGCCCTTGGGGCGAAGTGGCGCGAGAGACGGGGCTCGAACCCGCGACCTCCGGCGTGACAGGCCGGCGCTCTAACCAACTGAGCTACTCCCGCGTGGTTTGCATCAACCGCGCAGGCGGTCGATTAAAGGGCCCGCCCTCCCAAGTCAAGCGGCTTGAGGCAGAGATTCCCATTCTCGTGCACAGCTTTGCATTTATCCTTTAATGTCGGCGTTTTTCAGCATGCCAATGCAAATAATGCGCTGTTTACAGGGCAAACGGCGTAGGCAGCGCCCACCCGAATCATCTAAGCCCTGCTACGTCTTAGTTTCTAAGCCGCCACACACAGCAGGAGGGCTATATGGCGAAGAAAGCAGTTGCCAAATCCGCAACGCCGGCAACGGTGACCCTGAAGCATCTCGCAGCCGCGCTCGCCGAAGAGCACGAGCTGTCGAAGAAGCAGACCGAGGCCATCCTCGGCGACATGGTGACCCGCATCACCAAGCACCTGAAGAAGGGCGAGCGTATCCGCATCGTCGGCCTCGGCATCCTCCAGGTCCGGAAGCGCGCCGCCCGCATGGGTCGCAACCCGGCCACCGGCGAGCAGATCCAGATCAAGGCCAGCAAGAAGGTGGCGTTCCGCGCCGCCAAGGAACTCAAGGAAGCGATCTGATTCTGCTTCCCGGGTCATTGGTTCGGGCGTTTCCGGTCTTCCGGATCGCTTGAACAGAGCTCGTCCCGCGCGGCGCTGGGGCCGGTTTCCAACGCGATTGGAGCCAGCTCCGGTTCAGATTGAAGAACGGCAGGTTTGGGCGTCCGCCCGCCTGCCGTTTCTTTTTTGATGCCAGCCGTCGTTCGGGTGCGGGTCGCGCCGCGCGCCCGGACGCGATATCAACAGGAAAGCTCGCGACCGAACGCGCTTGATCGCCACGCCGGGGTGTTTGCGGGCCTGCAGGGAGTTCGGACGTGACCGCGATTAACTTCGACTTCACCGTGCTGGAGCGTTTCCTCCGCTACGTCACGATCGACACCCAGTCGGACCCGGCCTCCGACACCTGCCCCTCCACAGAGAAGCAGAAGAATCTCGGCGCTCTGCTGGCGCAGGAGCTGCGCGAGTTGGGGCTCACCGACGCCCATCTCGACGACCACGGCTATGTCTACGCGACGATTCCTGCGACCTCCGCCAAGCAGAATGTCCCGGTGATCTGCTTCTGCGCCCACATGGACACCTCGCCCGATTGTTCAGGAGCCGGCGTCAAACCGCAGGTGTGGAAGGAATATCAGGGCGGCGACATCGTCCTGCCCGGCGACTCGTCGCAGGTGATTCGGCGCGCCGAACATCCGGCGCTGTCGGAGCAGATCGGCCACGACATCATCACCAGCGACGGCACCACCCTGCTCGGCGCCGACAATAAGGCGGGCGTCGCCGAGATCATGGATGCGGCGCGATTCCTTTTGGCGCATCCCGAGATCGCGCACGGCACACTCAAGATCCTGTTCACCCCGGACGAGGAGATCGGCCGCGGCGTCGATAAGGTCGACCTGACCAAGCTCGGTGCCGATTTCGCCTATACCATGGACGGCGAAAGCGCCGGGCACATCGAGGACGAAACCTTTTCGGCCGACAGCGCGGTGATCACCATCGAAGGCGTCAGCGCCCATCCGGGGTTCGCCAAGGGCAGGATCGAGCACGCCATCAAGATCGCCGCGGCGATCATCGAGCGGCTGCCCAAGACCGGCTGCTCGCCGGAGACCACCGAAGGCCGCGAAGGCTTCCTGCATCCGATCGGAATCACCGGCACGCTGGAGAAGGCGACCGTCGGCTTCATCGTCCGCGACTTCACCGAGGCCGGACTGCAAGACAAGGAGACGCTGCTGCAGAGCATCGTCGAAGAGGTGATGCTGGATTATCCGCGCTCGCGCGCCAAGATCGAGATCCAGCCCCAGTACCGCAACATGAAGCAGGTGCTCGACCGCCATCACGAGTTGGTCGAGAACGCCCGTGAGGCGATCCGCCGCGCCGGCCTCACCCCCGTCACCGCCGCGATCAGGGGCGGCACAGACGGCGCCCGGCTGTCGTTCATGGGGCTGCCCTGCCCCAACGTGTTCGCCGGTGAGCATGCCTTCCACTCCCGGCTGGAATGGGTCAGCCGCCAGGACATGGAAGCCGCGGTCCGGACCATCGTGCATCTGGCGATGATCTTCGAGCAGCAGGCGTAAGACGCGCAAGCGGCGCTGCTGACGCGGCATCTTCCGAACTGTTGGACCATCCCTCTGGAATCAGCTCTGAGTTCCCGTGCCGCGCGAGTTCCATCCGCGCGCGCGACACGGGGGAGCTTCGGATGATTTGCGCCCGCTTCTTGTCTTTGGCGTCGTCACGCAGAGTCGGACTCGTCGCGCTGGTCGCAGCCGCCCCGATGGCGCTGACCGCATGCAAGGAGCAGAATACCTACGCCGCGCCGCCGCCCGCCAAGGTCACCGTCGCCAAGCCGACGCAGGCGCCGGTGACGCTGTATGCGGAGTTCACCGGCAATACCGCGCCGGTCGCCTCGGTCGACCTCGAAGCGCGGGTGCAGGGCTTCATCGAGAGCATCGACTATCTGGACGGTGAAGCGGTCAAGAAGGACCGCGTGCTGTTCAGGATCGAACGGGCGCAATACCAGGCCCAGGTCGACCTGCAGCAGGCGCAGCTCGACGGCGCCAAGGCCAAGCAAGCCAACGCCCAGCGCGAAGCCGACAGGCAAGCGATCCTCGGCCAGAAGGACGTCGCCTCGCAGCGCAATGTCGACGACGCCCAGACCAATCTGGCCTCGGCCAACGCCCAGGTCGCCGCCGCCGAAGCCTCGCTCGCCCTCGCCAAGACCTCGCTCGGCTACACCACGGTGACGGCACCGTTCGACGGTGTCGTCACGCGCCGCCTGGTCAACGTCGGCACCCTGGTCGGCTCGGCCGGCACCACCAAGCTGGCCACCATCCTTCAGGTCGATCCGCTCTACGTCTACTTCAACATCACCGAGCAGCAGCAGATCGCCTTGCGCGACGCGCTCGCCAAGCGCGGCAAGACGCTGAAGGACATGCGGGAAGAGCGGATGGAGCTGCCGATCGAGGTCGCGCTGTCGTCCGACACGACGTTCCAATACGCCGGCAAGGTCGACTACATCGCGCCGCAGCTCGATTCCGCCACCGGCACGCTGCAGCTCCGCGGCTCGTTGCCGAACAAGAACGTGGCGCTGGTGCCCGGCCTGTTCGTCCGGGTCCGTGTCGCCGTCGGCAAGCTCGACGACGCGATGCTGATCAACGACGCCGCGGTGATGTCGAACCAGACCGGCAGCTACGTGATGGTGGTCGGCACCGGCGACGTGGTCGAGCAGCGTCAGGTCACGCTCGGGCCGCAGGAAGGGCAACTGCGGGTCGTGACCAACGGATTGAAGGCCGACGACCGAGTGGTGATCGGCGCGATCCAGCGCGCCGTCGCCGGCAACACCGTGGCCCCGGTCACCGGGACCATGGCGGCCGCCCCGACGGCGCCGACCCCGGCGCCCGCCGCGCTGAGCCCTGGAGCCCAATCCGGTACTGCGAAACCCTGATCCGATCGGCCCTCACGAGGCGTTGCCCATGTTCTCGCGCTTCTTCATCGAACGGCCGGTGCTCTCCAACACCCTCGCCTTCCTGATCATTCTGCTCGGCGCCTTGGCGCTGATGCGGCTGCCGGTGTCGCAATATCCGGACGTGGTGCCGCCGACCGTGTCGGTGTCCGCGACCTATCCCGGCGCCAGCGCCCGCACCGTGATGGATTCGGTGGCGCTGCCGATCGAGCAACAGGTCAACGGCGTCGAGGGCATGATCTACATGCAGTCGACCAGCGCCAGCGACGGCAGCTACAGTCTGGTCGTCACCTTCGACATCGGCACCGATCCGAACATGGCGCAGGTGCTGGTGCAGAACCGGGTATCGCTGGCCAGCGCGCAACTGCCGATCTCGGTTTCGACCCAGGGCCTCAACGTCAAAAAGAAGTCGACGTCGATCCTGCAGTTCGTCAGCCTGTACTCGGCGGACGGACGCTACGACAATCTGTTCCTCTCCAACTACGCCAAGATCAACATCCAGAACGAGCTGGCGCGGTTGCCCGGCGTCGGCGACGTCTCGGTGCTCGGCTCCGGCTCTTACGCGATGCGGATCTGGCTCGATCCGGACAAGCTGCAGAGCTACGGTCTAACTCCGAGCGACGTGGTCAGCGCCGTGCAGCAGCAGAGCAACCAAGTCACGGCCGGCCTGGTCGGCGGCCCGCCGGCGCCGTCGATCGTCAATTTCCAATACGCGCTCGACGTCGTCGGCCGCTTCAACGAAGCCACCGAGTTCGAGAAGATCGTGGTGAAGGCGGTCGACCAGGGCGGCGGCAAGCTGGTGCGGATCGGCGACATCGGCCGCGTCGAGCTCGGCGCCTCGTCCTACGGGCAGACCGCCACGCTCGACGGCAAGCCCTCGGCCGCGATTGCGATTTCGCTGCTGTCGGGCGCCAACGCGCTGTCGGTGGCCGAATCCGTCAACGCCAAGATGAAGGAGATGGCGCGGTCGTTCCCGGCCGGGCTCGACTACAAGGTCTCATTCGACAGCACCAAGTTCATCACCGCGTCGGTCGACGAGGTGTACGAAACGCTCGTGATCGCGGCCGTGCTGGTGCTGGTGGTGATCCTGATGTTCCTGCAGGACTGGCGGGCGATGCTGGTGCCCGCCACCACCGTGCCGGTGACCATCATCGGCGCGTTCGCGGCAATGTCGGCGATGGGCTTCACCGTCAACACCACCAGCCTGTTCGCGCTGGTGCTGGCGATCGGCATCGTGGTCGACGACGCCATCGTCATCGTCGAAGGCGTGTCCCGGCACATCGCCGGCGGGACGTCGAGCCGCGAAGCCGCGGTCAAAGCGATGTCGGAGCTGTTCGGCCCGATCATCGGCATCACTTTGGTGCTGATGGCGGTGTTCCTGCCGGCCGCCGCGATCTCCGGGCTGACCGGCAAGATGTATCAGCAGTTCGCGCTGGTGATCGCCGCCACCGCGCTGATCTCGGCGGTCAACGCGGTGACACTGAAACCGACGCAATGCGCGTTGTGGCTGCGCGCGCCGGAGCCGCCGGAGCAGCGCAATCTCGTCTACCGGATCTTCAACGCGGGGTATGCGCGCTGCGAGGCGGTGTATGCGGCGCTGATCCGCCGGCTGGTGGCGTTCAGCATCCCGACCACGATCGTCGGGCTGGCACTGATCGGCGTCGCGTTCTACGGGCTGTCGCGGGTGCCGACCGCCTTCCTGCCCTCCGAAGATCAGGGCTATTTCATCGTCAGCCTGAAGCTGCCGGATTCGGCCTCCGCCGGCCGCAGCGAAGCAGCGGTGGCCAAGGCGGTCGAACTGGTGCGCAAGACCGCGGGCGTCGAGAGCGTGATCGGCGTCTCGGGAATCTCGCCGCTCGACAACAACGCCACGATGTACAACGCCGGCATGCTCTACGTGGTGCTGCACGACTGGGACCAGCGCAAGACCAAGGATCTGAGCATCGACGCGATCGCCGCCAGGGTGCGCGCCGCGCTCGGCGAGCTCGACATGGCGACCGCGCTGGTGCTGATGCCGCCGCCGATCCAGGGCATCGGCAACACCTCTGGCTTCACCATGATGGTGGAGATGAAGAACGGCAGCTCGGATTTCCTGGCGCTGCAGAACGCCGCCCAGCAGCTCGCCGCCAACGCCTCGACCCAGAGCGGCATCACCCATGCCGCCTCCACCTTCAACGCCGACGTCAAGCAGCTCCGCCTGGTGGTCGACCGGATGAAGGCGGAGACGCTCGGCGTTACCGTCGGCCAGGTATTCTCGGCGGTCGAGAGCTATCTCGGCTCGACTTACGTCAACCAGTTCACCAAGTTCAACAACGTGTTCCAGGTCTATGTCCAGGCCGACGCGCCGTTCCGGCTGCGGCCCGGCGACGTGCTGAAGCTGAAGGTCAAGGGCTCGAACGGCCAGATGGTGCCGGTCGGCGCCGTTGCCTATCTCACCGACGAGGTCGGCCCGCCGCTGATCACGCTGTACAACCTCTACCCGGCTGCGACCCTGGTCGGTAGTCCGGCGCCCGGCTTCAGCTCCGGCGAGGCGATGACGCTGATGAGCGAAGCCGCCGCCAAATCGCTGCCCTCCTCGATGGGCACTGCCTGGACCGGGATGTCGTATCAGGAACAGGTGGTCGGCAATCAGATCTACTACGTGTTCGCGGTGGCGCTGCTGCTGGTGTATTTCGTCCTCGCCGGACAATACGAAAGCTGGCTGCAGCCGCTGGCGGTGATCCTGGCGGTGCCGCTGACCCTGCTCGGCACCGTCGCGGCGCTGGAATGGTCGGGCATGCCGAACGATCTCTATACGCAAATCGGCATCGTGCTGCTGATCGCGCTGGCGGCCAAGAACGCGATTCTGATCGTCGAATATGCCCGCGAGAAGTGCATCGAGGGCATGCCGATCGCCGAGGCCGCGGTCGAGGCCGCCCGGCTCCGGTTCCGTCCGATCCTGATGACCTCGTTCGCGTTCATCTTCGGCATGCTGCCGCTGGCACTTGCGACCGGCGCCGGTGCCGGCGCGCGGGTGTCGCTCGGGATCGCGGTGGTGGCCGGCATGCTGGCCTCGACCGGCCTCGCGGTGCTGTTCGTGCCGTCGTTCTTCGCCGTGCTGCAGCGGCTGGGAACGCGGCGCAAATCCGTCGCCGTCCCCGCGAGATAACGCCGCAGCCCCGCTGCCGGCCGCAGCGAAGCGGCTCCCGCGCCGGTCCGCTCGCCTTGCACAGACCACGCCCCACGCGGTAGATAGGCGCGGCGGGCGGCTAGCTCAGCTGGTTAGAGCATCTCGTTTACACCGAGAGGGTCGGGAGTTCGAATCTCTCGCCGCCCACCATGCGCCCCGCGCGGCCGCCGGCGTCATGTTCGTCTCAGCTCCTGCTCCACCGAAAATTCCTCCGGTCTGGTGAACAGTCTCCGACCAAAAACAGCCGCCGACATCTGAGGTTGCGTCGCCAACCCCACATCGCCACTGCACTGGAGTACCGGAAACGTGCGGTGCCAGACCAATTCGGCGCCAGACCCTGCCCAAAATCGCCGGATACGCGAGTCATTGCCCGTATCTGTACTAACGAGATGTCCACCTCCGGGCGGTAGTAAGAAGCCATTCACGACGCCGGCTGGGGTGGTCAATGCTACGGGTAGGAAGGGACGCAGGGCGGCGCAGCCTGTTGAGCGGGCCGCGAAACGTCTCGGTGCGCGGGATCGTGGTCAGCGGCGTGCTGCTGTTTGCGGCGATCGCGCTGGTCACCGGCTGGATGGTCGCAGACAGCCGCGAGCGCATCCTACGCAATACTGAACGCGAGCTCCGCAACACCGCGCTGCTGCTCGCCCGCCAGTTCGACCGCACGTTCGAGGCGCTGAACATCGACCAGAGCGAAACCGCCTCGTCGGTCGTATACGCTTTTCCGCTGGCCCAGACGCTGAGCGGCCACACGCTGCTGGCGCTGAAGGCCGCCGAGCTCGGCGAATTCGACCTGTTCGACGGCGACGGCACACTGATCAACTCGTCGCGGAACTGGCCGGTGCCGCGCGTCGAGATCGGGGCCGATCCGAACTTTCAGCGCTGGAGGTCCGACGTCGAGCGCGACGACAGCCAGATCGAATTCGTGCGCGATCCGGTGCTCGGCGGAAGGACCCTGACCCTGGTCAAGCGGCTGCGCGGCCCAACCAAGCAAACATCCGGGATTCTCGCCCGGACCATCCCCAACGCCTGGTACGAGAAACTGGCGTCCTCGCTGGTTCTGGGCCGGGACGCGGCGATCGCGATGTTCACCAGCGATGGTGTCCTGGTCACGCGGTGGCCGAGCTTTTCCTCGGCGGTCGGCGAGAATTTTCGTCAGTCCGATCTCAAGCCGCTGTTCGGCCGAACCGGCGTGTCGCAACGGATCGTCAGTCCGTTCGACGGCAGCGAGCGGATCGCCGCCGCGCGGACGCTGAGCAAGCAGCCGATCGTCATCGTGGTGTCGCGCTCGGTGGACGGCGTGCTAGCCGCGTGGTGGCGCGAGTTGTGGGTGATCCTGTCGGTCGCGCTGGCGACCGCGCTCACCGTCGCCGGCGTGCTGTTCCAGCTCGGCCGCAACATCATCCGGCACCAAACCGATCTGCGCCAACGCTACAGCATCGCGGTCGACAATATGGCGCAGGGACTGTCGCTGTTCGACGCCTCGGGCCGGCTGCTGCTGCACAACCGGCGCTATCTCGAAATCTACCGGTTGCCGGCCGACGCGGTGAAGCCGGGCCTCACCGGGGCCGAGATCGTCGCCTTGCTGAAGCAGGCCGGTCACGACCAGCATCTCATGGAAGAGTACCGCCGTTTTGCAGCGAAGAATGCCCGGCACAGAAGCTCGTTCGAGGCGGAGTTCGTCGACGGCCGGACCATCCTGATCATGAGGGAGCCGATCCAGGGTGGCGGCTGGGTCATGACCCACGAGGAAATCACCGAGCGCAAGCGCGCCGACTCGCGCATCCACCACCTTGCCCATTACGACGACCTGACCGGGCTGCCCAACCGATCGTCGTTCCGCGCCCATCTCGGCGCTGCGCTCGACGCGATCGAGCCGGGCGATCCGCTGGCCCTGCTCTACATCGACATCGACGAGTTCAAGATCGTCAACGACACCCTCGGCCATCCGGTTGGCGACCAACTTCTGAAGTCGATCGCCGACCGGCTGCTGCGCTGCGTCGGTCCGAACGATTACGTCGCCCGGCTCGGCGGCGACGAATTCGCGGTGGTGACGACCGACGCCGGCGCCGTGCGCGAATTGGTGGCGACGCTGCAGCACGCGCTGCGTGAGACCTTCGACTGCGCCGGCCACATGATCTCGCCGGATGCCAGCATCGGCATCGCGCTGGCGCCGGACCACGCCGGCGAAGTCGACGAGCTGATCGCCAAGGCCGACCTGGCGCTCTACGCGGCCAAATCCGAAGGCCGACACACCTACCGGTTCTTCATGCCGGAGATGGACGTCAAAGCCAAAGCCCGGCACGAACTAGCGACCGAACTGCGGCGCGCGTTGGCTGAGCGCAGCTTCCAGCTGCATTTCCAGCCGCTGGTCGATCTGAATTCCGGTGCGGTCGCCGGCTGCGAGGCGCTGCTGCGCTGGCAGCATCCGGTGCGCGGCTTTGTCTCGCCCGCCGAGTTCATTCCGCTCGCCGAAGACATCGGCCTGATCGAAGAGCTCGGCGAATGGGTGCTGGATCAGGCCTGCGGCGTCGCGGTCGGATGGCCGGCGACGATGACGGTGGCGGTCAACGTCTCGCCGATCCAGTTTCGCCGCTCGACCTTCCCGCTCAAGGTCGCAGCCACGCTGGCGCGCACCGGGCTGCCCGCGCACCGGCTGGAGTTGGAGATCACCGAGGCGCTGCTGCTGCAGGACACCGAGTCGACGCTGGCGATCCTCAACCAGCTCCGCTCCCTCGGGGTCAAGATCGCGCTCGACGATTTCGGCACCGGCTATTCGTCGCTGAGGTATCTGCACCGTTTCCCAATAGACAAGATCAAGATCGACAAGAGCTTCGTCGACACCCTCACCGCAGAAGCGGGCTCGGCCGCGATCGTCCGCGCGATCGTGCAGATCGCCGCCGCCGGCAACAAGACCACGCTCGCCGAAGGCGTCGAGACCGCCGAACAGCGCGACCTGCTGCGCCAGCTCGGCTGCCAGCAGATGCAGGGCTACCTGTTCAGCCCCGCCCTGCCCGCCGACGCGCTGGCCCGCCTGATCGCCGGCACCGAAACGCAAACGGCGCCCCGCAGGGCGCCGTCGATGTCGTTGTAAGGTCTCGCCCGCCTTAGTGAGCGGTCAGGCCGCCTCCGGCTTCGTCGGAGGCTTCGGCGCTGTCGGGCGTCGGTAGCTTGGTGTCCTCTTCCCAGACGATCGGCACCGGCGCGCGGGTCAGCGCGTTGGCAATCACCTCGTCCATCCGCGCCACCGGGATGATGTTGAGACCACCCTTGATCGCGTCCGGAATCTCGGTGAGATCCTTGGCGTTGTCCTCGGGGATCAGCACCGTCTTGATGCCGCCGCGAGCCGCGGCGAGCAACTTCTCCTTGAGGCCGCCGATCGGCAGCACCCGGCCGCGCAGCGTAATCTCGCCAGTCATGGCGATGTCGCGGCGGATCGGGATGCCGGTCAGCACCGACACGATGGTCGTGGCCATCGCCACACCGGCCGACGGGCCGTCCTTCGGGGTCGCCCCCTCCGGAACGTGGACGTGGATGTCGCGCTTCTCGAAGAACGGCGGCTCAATGCCGAAGGTGATCGCGCGGCTGCGGACGTAGGACGCCGCCGCCTGAATCGACTCCTTCATGACGTCGCGCAGATTGCCGGTGACCGTCATCCGGCCCTTGCCCGGCATCATCACGCTTTCGATCGTCAGCAGCTCGCCGCCGACATCGGTCCACGCCAGACCCGTCACCACACCGACCTGATCGTCGCTCTCGATCTCGCCGAAGCGGAACTTCGGCACGCCGAGATAGTCCTCGATCTGCTTTTCGTCGATGTGCACCGACTTCTTCTTCGACAGCATCAACTCCTTCACCACCTTGCGGGCGAGTGTGGAGATTTCGCGCTCGAGATTACGCACGCCCGCTTCGCGAGTGTAGCGACGGATCACGAGCAGCAACGCCGCGTCGTCGATCGACCATTCCTTGGGGTCGAGGCCGTGCTTGGTCAGCGCCTGCGGGATCAGGTGCTTGCGCGCGATCTCGACCTTCTCGGTCTCGGTGTAGCCGGCAATCCGGATGATCTCCATACGATCCATCAGCGGCCCCGGAATGTTCAGGGTGTTCGCCGTGGTGATGAACATCACGTTGGACAGATCGTAGTCGACCTCGAGATAGTGGTCGTTGAAGGTGCCGTTCTGTTCGGGATCGAGCACCTCGAGCAGCGCCGAGGACGGATCGCCGCGGAAGTCGGCGCCCATCTTGTCGATCTCGTCCAGCAGGAACAGCGGGTTCGAGGTCTTCGCCTTGCGCATCGACTGGATGATCTTGCCGGGCATCGAGCCGATATAGGTGCGGCGGTGACCGCGGATCTCGGCCTCGTCACGCACGCCGCCGAGCGACACGCGCACGAACTCGCGTCCCGTCGCCTTGGCGATCGACTTGCCGAGCGAGGTCTTGCCGACGCCGGGCGGGCCAACCAGGCACAGAATGGGCCCGCTCAGCTTGTTGGCGCGCGACTGCACCGCAAGATACTCGACGATGCGTTCCTTGACCTTCTCCAGCCCGTAGTGATCGGAATCGAGCACGGCTTGCGCCGCCGCGAGGTCCTTCTTCACCTTGGACTTCTTGTTCCACGGGATCGACAGCAGCCAGTCGAGATAGTTGCGCACGACCGTCGCTTCCGCGGACATCGGCGACATCTGGCGCAGCTTCTTCAGCTCGTGCTGCGCCTTCTCGCGGGCTTCCTTGGTCAGCTTGGTCTTGGCGATCTTCTCTTCGAGTTCGGCGAGCTCGTCCCGGCCGTCTTCGTCGCCGAGCTCCTTCTGGATCGCCTTCATCTGCTCGTTGAGATAGTACTCGCGCTGGGTCTTCTCCATCTGCCGCTTGACGCGGCTGCGGATGCGCTTCTCGACCTGCAGGACGGAGATCTCGCTCTCCATCAGCCCGAGCACCTTCTCGAGCCGCTGCGTCACCGACAGCGTCTCCAGGATGCCCTGGCGATCGGCGATCTTGACGGCGAGATGCGAGGCCACGGTGTCGGCGAGCTTGGCGAAGTCGGTGATCGACTGCACCACGCCGACGACTTCGGCCGAGATCTTCTTGTTGAGCTTCACGTAGCTCTCGAAATCGGACACCACCGAGCGCGACAGCGCCTCGGCTTCCACCGAATTGGCGTCGCTGTCTTCGAGCGCGGCGGCGTCGGCCTCGTAGTAATCGGCACGGTCGGTGTACTTGTCGACCTTGGCGCGCGCGAGGCCTTCGACCAGCACCTTGACGGTGCCGTCGGGCAACTTCAGAAGCTGCAGAACGCTGGCGAGCGTACCGATCTCGTAGATCGCGTCGGGCGCAGGATCGTCGTCGGACGCGTTCTTCTGCGTCGCCAGCATGATCAGCGCGTCGTTCTTCATCACCTCTTCGAGGGCGCGGATCGACTTCTCGCGGCCGACGAACAGCGGCACGATCATGTGCGGAAACACGACGATGTCGCGGAGCGGAAGAACCGGATAGGAGTGGCTTTCGCCGTAGGTGATCGATGGCCTGGGTTTGGTGGCGGTCATGGCCCCGTTCCTTTCGTTTTGCCCCCTCGCCCTCGGCCCGCCATCGGCGCTGCCGTCACGAGGTGCGGAGGTGTCCGGTCTTCTCCGGCCGGTCAGGGCCTCGGTCTCCGGAATGATAGAGGCGAATCCTGAAAACGCTTGTCATCGCCGAACGATTAGGTGGCTATCCGATAGTGGGGTGTCAAGTCGTGGAAAACGCAACGATTTGTCCGGCTTTCGCACAGGATGTTGATGCACGGAAGCCGGCCGCGACACGCCTCGCAGCAGTCCGTTCTGATCGTTGCAAGCGGCGGCCTTGAAGGCCGCCGCTCCGGCGCGGCGCCTCAGGCGCTGGCGCTGCTCTCGGCCGCACGATCGGTGCGGTCGGCGTAGATGTAGAGCGGCCGCGCGGTGCCCTCGACCACTTCGCGCGAGATCACCACTTCCTCGACGCCTTCGAGGCCCGGCAGGTCGAACATGGTCTCGAGCAGGATGCTCTCCAGGATCGATCGCAGGCCGCGGGCGCCGGTCTTACGCTCGATCGCCTTGCGGGCGACCGCGCCGAGCGCCTCGTCGGCGAAGGTGAGCTCGACGTTCTCCATCTCGAATAGCCGCTGATACTGCTTGACCAGCGCGTTCTTCGGATCGGTCAGGATCTTCTTCAGCGAGTTCTCGTCGAGGTCTTCCAGGGTGGCGACCACCGGCAGACGACCGACGAATTCCGGGATCAGGCCGTATTTCAACAGATCCTCGGGCTCGACATGACGGAAGATCTCGCCGGTGCGGCGGTCTTCCGGCGCCAGCACCTGCGCAGCAAAACCGATCGAGGTGGTCCGGCCGCGCGACGAGATGATCTTCTCGAGGCCGGCGAACGCACCGCCGCAGATGAACAGGATGTTGGTGGTGTCCACCTGCAGGAATTCCTGCTGCGGATGCTTACGCCCGCCCTGCGGCGGCACCGAGGCGACGGTGCCTTCCATGATCTTGAGCAGTGCCTGCTGGACGCCCTCGCCCGAGACATCGCGGGTGATCGAGGGATTGTCCGACTTGCGGCTGATCTTGTCGATTTCGTCGATGTAGACGATGCCGCGCTGCGCCCGCTCGACATTGTAGTCGGCCGCCTGCAGCAGCTTCAGGATGATGTTCTCGACGTCCTCGCCGACATAGCCGGCTTCGGTCAGCGTCGTCGCATCCGCCATCGTGAACGGCACGTCGAGGATCCGCGCCAGCGTCTGCGCCAGCAGCGTCTTGCCCGAGCCGGTCGGACCGATCAGCAGGATGTTCGACTTCGCCAGTTCGACGTCGTTGTGCTTGGTCTGGTGGTTCAGCCGCTTGTAGTGATTGTGCACCGCGACCGACAGCACCTTCTTCGCATGACCCTGACCAATCACGTAGTCGTCGAGGACCTTGCAGATTTCCTTCGGCGTCGGGATGCCGTCGCGCGACTTCACCAGCGAGGATTTGTTCTCCTCGCGAATGATGTCCATGCAGAGTTCGACGCACTCATCGCAGATGAAGACCGTGGGGCCAGCGATCAGCTTGCGGACCTCGTGTTGGCTCTTTCCGCAGAACGAGCAGTACAGGGTGTTCTTGGAGTCGCTCGTGCCGACCTTACTCATTTCTATCTCCGTCCGCCGTTCGGTCTCTTCCGGTCATCGCCGGGCCCGGGGCGAGCCGGGTCGACGAGGTTTAAGGGAGCAAAATCCGTACCAGAAAAGACCCCCGCATCAGTCTGGTCGCGAACCGCGACCGAGTTCGAATCCCCCAAGCACTTTCGTCGATCAGGTTCAGCCAATCAGACTGGCACCCGTCTATCAAGAATTCGCTAATCGGCCGAACGCCGGCCGACGTGACAATAGCGTGATTTGTTGCGTGTGCGCGACCCTTGGTCGCTGAAATCAACGCAGCGTTGCGCCATTGTCACGCGGGATCTCGGCACGAAAGCGGAACATTGGGGCTTTCCTGTGAGAAGCCCGAGGTCGGTATCCCGACCTCGGAAATCTCGACTTAGGCAGTCTTCGGGGCCGGCGCGGGATCTTCGGGGCGCTTCTCGATCACCTTGTCGACGATGCCGAACTCCCTGGCCATCTCGGCGGTGAGGAACTTGTCGCGCTCCAGCGCGTCCTCGATCGCCTTGTAGGTCTGCCCGGTGTGATGCACGTAGATCTCGTTCAGCCGCTTCTTCAGGTTCAGGATCTCCTGGGCGTGCAGCATGATGTCGGTGGCCTGGCCCTGGAAGCCGCCGGACGGCTGATGCACCATGATCCGGGCGTTCGGCAACGAGAACCGCATGTCCTTATGGCCGGCGGCGAGCAGCAGCGAGCCCATCGACGCGGCCTGACCGGTGCACAGCGTCGAGACCGGCGGGCGGATGAACTGCATGGTGTCGTAGATCGCCAGCCCCGACGTCACCACCCCGCCCGGCGAGTTGATGTACATCGAGATTTCCTTCTTCGGATTTTCCGCTTCAAGGAACAGAAGCTGCGCGACGATCAGCGTCGACATGCCGTCTTCGACCGGGCCGGTGACGAAGATGATCCGCTCTTTCAGGAGGCGCGAGAAGATGTCGTAAGCTCGTTCGCCGCGGTTGGTCTGCTCGACCACCATCGGCACGAGGTTCATGTAGGTTTCCACCGGATCGCGCATAAATCACCTGAGGGTTGTGGTGGGCGACAGCTCGCGGGAGCGACAAAAACGGCTCCGCCGCAGGCGTTCGCCCCGTGATGCAGGACGTGAAGCGAGGTCACAGATATGAGCCGATTGCGCGGCGACAAGGGTGAACCCCGTTTCTGAGCCGAGTTGATACTGATTCGGCGGCTTCCGGCAAAACGGCGAGACGGTCTCGGGCCGGTTTCGGCGCACATCGTTAACATCGGCGCACCTTGACGGCTCGGTGGTCCGGCCGCGCGGCCCGCCGAGACACCAGACGCTGCTGCCGCGAAGCATCGCTTGCGAGCCCCCGGAATCAAAACGGCCCCGGGATCACCCGGGGCCGTTCGGAGATTGGTGCGCGCAGCGCCGAGCCGATCAGGCCGCGGTCTTGTCGTCCTCGTCCTTGTACAGCTCCTCGCGGGTGACCGGCTTCTCGGTCACGTTGGCGAGCTCCAGGATGAAGTCGACCACCTTGTCTTCGTAGATCGGGGCGCGGAGCTGGGCGACCGCTTCCGGATTGGACCGGTAGAAATCCCAGACTTCCTTTTCGCGGCCCGGCATCTGGCGGGCGCGCTCGATCACCGCGCGGCTGACTTCGTCGTCGGTGACCTGGATCTTGTTCTTCTCGCCGATCTCCGACAGCACCAGGCCGAGGCGGACGCGGCGGTCGGCGATCTTGCGATACTCTTCCTTGGCGGCGTCCTCGGTGGTGTTCTCGTCCGCGAAGGTCTTGCCGTTCGACTGCATCTCGGCGTTGATCGAGCGCCACATCACTTCGAACTCCTGTTCGATCAGCGACGGCGGAGCGTCGAACTTGTGGGCTTCGTCGAGGCGGTCGAGCAACTGGCGCTTGACCTTCAGCCGCGCCGCGCCGGCGTATTCGGCGGCGAGCCGGGCCTTGGCGGCTTCCTTCAGCTTGTCGAGCGATTCCATGCCGAGGGTCTTGGCGAACTCGTCGTCGATCGTGGTTTCCTGCGGCGCTTCGAGCTTGGTCGCGGTGGTCTCGAACTCGGCCGGCTTACCGGCCAGCGTCTCGCTGGCGTAGTTGGCCGGGAACGACACCTTGATGGTGCGGGTCTCGCCCACCGCGATGCCGACGAGCTGGTCCTCGAAGCCCGGAATGAAGCTGGCCGAACCGATCACCACCGGGATGTCCTCGCCGGTGCCGCCGTCGAACGCGACGCCGTCGATGGTGCCCTTGAACGACACGGTGACGCGGTCGCCGGTCTCGGCCTTGGCGCCCTCGGCCTTGTCGGCATAGGTGCGGTTGGATTCGGCGATGCGCTTGATCGCTTCATCAACGTCCGATTCGCCGACCTCGACCACCGGCTTCTCGACCGAGAAGCTCTTGAAGTCGGCCAGTTCGATCGCCGGCACGACTTCGATCGCCACCGTGTAGTTGAGATCGGACTTGCCCTCGAGGATGTCCTCGATCTCCTTCTGATCCTGCGGCATGGTGATCTTCGGCTCGGTCGCGAGCCGGAAGCCGCGCTCGGTGAAGATGCCGTCATTGGTGTCGCGGACCAGCTTGTCGATGGTCTCGGCGGCGACCGAACGGCCGTACACGCGCTTCAGGTGAGCGGTCGGCACCTTGCCCGGACGAAAGCCGTTGAGGCGCACTTTGTCCTTCAGATCGGCGAGCTTCTCGTCGATCTTGGCGTCGATGTCCGCAGCCGGGACATTGACCTGGAATTCGCGCTTCAATCCGTCGGCAACGGTTTCCTTGACCTGCATGGCGTCAATCTTCTTCTCTTGGCTCCGGCCGAAGGACCGGAAATGGTCGAACTGTGCGATGTGGCCTCGCGGCCTGCATCAACGGGGTGGCGGACATCCGTCCTGGCGGACGGCCCTCCGAAAAACTCGTCATGAGCAAAAGCACTTGCGTGGTGCGGGCGGAGGGACTCGAACCCCCACAACTTTCGTCACTGGAACCTAAATCCAGCGCGTCTACCAATTCCGCCACGCCCGCGAAGAGCATCATGTCCGGCCGCGATGCCGCGGGCGGCGGCTTATAACATGACATATAGGGCCCGCATCAAGAGAAACCCGCAGCTTTTGCGAGCTGTGGCGGGCAAACGCAAACCGGGAACTCACGACCGAGAAAGCACTGACCTCACCAGCAAAGGACAGGCCCCGCATGCTAGCCGCCCGCGATCATCAATGACCGGACGCGCTCGTAGAGCTTGTTGCCACGGTCAACCAGATGCTGGCCTCTCGAGCGGAAATCCCCGGGAACGGGCCGAATCTCAATGATCGACAGCCCGGGCCGGTCCTGGTGGCCGCGCTCCGACATCAAGGCGCAGATCCGCGAGATGGTGCCATCTTTCAGACCGGTGCGATCGGCGAGCTCGCGCTGGGTGATTCCGGGCTTCCACCGATCTGCAGCAGCACGAGGATCTGATTGGCGGTAATGTCGGGATTAATCTCGCGAAACGCATCGAGAATAAGGGCAAGTCGTTCGATCCAGCCTGCGTCTTCGGTCTTCGTCATGATGGAGAAGGCAACCTCATCGGTCGGTAATTGGAGACCAGCTCATACGAACCGAATCTCGTCGCCTCCAAGCATCAGATTGTCGCAGACTGGACAGCGCGCATCGAACATGGTCCGCATCGCTGATGACCGTTCAGCCGCCTGCCCTGTCCCGCCGCACCCTGCTCGCCGGGCTCGGCGCCATGATGACCGCGCCGGCGCTTGGCGCCAGCAGCCCCGCTGTCGCATCGCCGCGCAAAACGCTGACGATCCGCGCCGCGCCCGGCAGCGTCGTGCTGAAACCCGGAGCAGCGGCGCTGGCTCGGCCGTCGCTGACGCTCGATGCCCCTCCTTTGACCCACGGGGACGAGGTCGCGGTGCAGTTCGACAACCAGCTCGACCAATCTGCGCTGTTGACCCTGCGCGGCCTCGACGGTGCCGCGAACGCCGAACCGCTGGTCAAGACCAAGCCGGTGCCGCCCGGCGGCAGCGATCGGTTTCTGCTGTCGCTGCGCTCGGCCGGCACCCTGATGGCCGACCTTCGCCTGACCGCGGACGGCGGCTCCGCGCCGATGCCGGCGCTACCGCTGATCGTCAGCGAAGCCGAACCGCCTCAGGCCGACGGCGATCAGGTGGTGCTGATCGAGGATTTCCGGCTCGGCGAGGATGGCAAGCTACGCCCCTCTGGGGTCGATGTCGGCGCCACGCCGTGGCTGTACACGGTCAACGGCAAGCCCTCGGCGGAGTTTACGCTACGCGCCAATGGCCGATTTAGATTCCGCTTCATCAATGCATGCCAACGCAATGTGATCGCGCTCAGAATCGAGGATCACAACGTCTGGGTGATGGCCCTCGACAGCAAGCCGGCCGAGCCGTTTTTGGCGCGCGGCGGAGCGCTGGTGATCGCGGCCGGCGGCCGGGTCGACGTCCTGATCGACGCCGCAAAGCCGCCCGGATCGAGCGCCGCGATCACGCTGCACGACGGCGGCAAGCCGGTCTCTCTGGCCCGACTGGTGTATGCTGGCGATCCGCCGCTGCGGCCCGCCCCGCTACCGCAGCCGGCACCTTTCCCGACCAATGGCCTGCCTGCGCAACTCCCGCTCGGCAGCTCGCTGCGCACCGAGCTGTTGCTCGGCGCGCTGGTCAACGGCCAGCTCGACTGGTTCGCGCCGGACAAGTTCAATCCGGCCGCCGGCCCTGCATTTCAGGTCAAGCGCGGCCGCACCGTGGTGATGGCACTGACCAACCACGCCACCTATCCGATGGTGTTTCACCTGCACGGCCACCATTTCCGGCTGCTCGACCGGCTCGACGACGGCTGGAAGCCGTTCTGGCTCGATACCCTGGCGATCGACGCCGGCCAGACGCAGCGGATCGCCTTCGCGGCCGAATATCCGGGGCTATGGCTAATCGAGGCCTATGCGGCAAAATGGTCGGAGCCGCGGCTGGTCCGCAGCTACCTCGTGACTTGAGCCAAAGGTTCCAGCCCTCTGCCGAACCTGGACTCTTTCAGCCCTCAATACTCGATGCCGAGCGCATCATAGAGCCGCCGATGCACCGCCGGCAGCGTCTCGGTCAGATCCTCGGCGATCAGGCCGGGGCCGGCTTCACACGCCGCTTCGCCGTGCATCCACACCCCGATGCAAGCAGCTTCGAACGCCGGGACGCGCTGCGCCAACAGACCGGCAATGATCCCGGTCAGCACGTCGCCCGAACCGGCGGTAGCCAGCCAGGGCGGCGCGTTGCAGGCGATCGCAGCCCGCCCGTCCGGTGCGGCCACCACCGTATCGGCCCCCTTGAGCAGCACCACGGCGCCTGAGCGCTGCGCCGCGACGCGCACTCGCTCAAGTTTCGAGCGAAGTGGATTTTTGTTGCTCATGTCACTGAAAAGACGAGGAAACTCGCCCTCGTGAGGGGTCAGGACAACCTGTGGGTTACTTGTGGATTTAATGGCCTCGAACAGCTCTTCGGGACGCCCGGCGAAACTTGTCAGCGCGTCGGCGTCGAGCACCACCCCGGCGCCAGCCACGAGCGCCGCCAGCACTTTGCCCTGGGTCGCCTCGCCGATCCCCGCCCCCGGCCCGATCCCGATCGCATTGAAGCGCCGGTCGGCCAGCATCGTGCCGAGCTCGCCCGCCGTGTCGACCGGTCGCACCATCACCGCGGTCAGCGCCGCGGCATTGACCGCCAGCGCCTCGCGGGGCGACGCCACCGTTACGAGACCGGCGCCAGCACGCAGCGCCCCGCGCGCGGCCAGCCGCGCCGCTCCGGTCTGCGACAGCTCGCCCGACACCACCACGGCATGACCGCGACCGTATTTGTGGCCATCGGCGCGCGGCACCGGGAAATCCTGCAGCCACAGGTCGGGATCGTTTTCGAACGCCTGCGGCCGGATTTCGCCGAGCACGTCGGGCTCGATGCCGATATCCACCAGCCGCACCCGGCCGCAATGCAGCCGGCCCGGCAGCAACAGGTGACCGATCTTGCGACGGAAGAAGGTGACGGTCTCGCGTGCCCGGATCGCCGCCCCCATCACCGCGCCGGTGGCGCCGTTAATGCCGCTCGGCAGATCGACTGAGAGCACCGGCCCCCCGGCGGCGTTGACCGCTTCGATGATCTCCAGCGCCTGATCCTTGACCGGGCGATTGAGGCCGGAGCCGAACAGCGCGTCGATGATCAGCGCCGGCGCACCGATCGACTGGGTGAGGAACGGCAGCAGCGGCCCCTTCCACTCTCGCGCCGCCAGCGCCGCGTCGCCCTTCAGCGCGTCGCGCTCGCCAAGTAGCATGACGTGTACCGTGCGCCCCAATGCAACTAATTCGGTTGCCGCGATCAGCCCGTCGCCGCCATTGTTGCCGGGACCGGCGATCACCAGGATCGGGCCCTCGTCAGCGAGTTCGATCGCGGCCTGCGCGACGTGACGGCCGGCGTGCAGCATCAGCGCAAAGCCGGACGACCCGCCGGCGATCGTCAACAGGTCGGCGCGGTCCATTTCAGCGGGCGTCAACAGTTCCATGCCCAATTCCCGGTACACTCGCCTGTGGCGAAGGCAGCGCAACCGGCGCGCCCCGCCACATGCACAACAGATGAGCTAATTGCCCTTAAATTAATCAGACAACGCCCGTGCAGCGTTCCCACAGTGGGCCACACGCCCGATTAATATCCTGATAAGGCTTCACAATCAGTCACCCTAGCAAATTGGCACGGACCCTGCTTTTACGGAAGCCAGTTTCGATCCCTCGCGCTCGCCTCTCGTAGGCGGGGTCGGCGCGATCGTCTTCGAGTTCCGGGCCTGGGCGGGACTTGGGGGCGATGTCGTTTACCCAATCGGCCGCGGTGTCATCGATCAACTGCGCAGCGTCGCGCAATCTGGCATACACATGCCGACTCACGACGTGGGAAGTCCGGGGAGAGTGTAAGTGAAGAAGATCGAAGCCATCATCAAGCCGTTCAAGCTCGACGAGGTCAAAGAAGCGCTGCAGGAAGTCGGATTGCAGGGGATCACCGTCACCGAAGCCAAGGGCTTCGGCCGACAGAAGGGTCACGCCGAGCTGTATCGCGGGGCGGAATATATCGTCGACTTCCTGCCGAAAGTGAAAATCGAGATCGTGATCGCCGACGACCTGGTGGAGAAGGCGATCGACGCCATCCGGCGCGCCGCCCAGACCGGCCGCATCGGCGACGGCAAGATTTTCGTTTCCAACATCGAAGAAGCCATCCGCATCAGGACGGGCGAATCCGGACTGGACGCCATCTAAGCGCCGGGCCTATCACCTCGCCTGATCGAATCACCTGGCGGCCTGTCCGGCCGCCGTTTCACGACGACCCGAAGCAAAGGGGTACTCATGACGACCGCTAAAGAAGTCCTGAAATCCATCAAGGACAACGACGTGAAATACGTCGATCTGCGTTTCACCGATCCGCGCGGCAAGTGGCAGCACGTTACTTTCGACGTGTCGATGATCGACGAGGACATCTTCTCGGAAGGCACGATGTTCGACGGCTCCTCGATCGCCGGCTGGAAGGCGATCAACGAGTCCGACATGACGCTGATGCCCGATCCGGCGACCGCCACGATCGATCCGTTCTTCGCAGAGACCACCATGGTGATCACCTGCGACATCCTCGAGCCGTCGACCGGCGAGCCCTACAACCGCGACCCGCGCGGCATCGCCAAGAAGGCGGAAGCCCAGGTCAAGGCGCTCGGCATCGGCGACACCGTGTTCGTCGGCCCCGAAGCCGAATTCTTCGTGTTCGACGACGTGCGCTATTCGGCGAACCCGTACAACACCGGCTTCAAGCTGGACTCGTCCGAACTGCCGACCAACTCGGATACCGAGTACGAGGGCGGCAATCTCGGCCACCGCATCCGCACCAAGGCCGGCTACTTCCCGGTGCCGCCGCAGGACTCGGTGCAGGACATGCGCTCCGAAATGCTCGGCGCGATGGCCAAGATGGGCGTCAAGGTCGAGAAGCATCATCACGAAGTCGCTTCGGCCCAGCACGAGCTCGGCATGAAGTTCGACACCCTGACCCACATGGCCGACCAGATGCAGATCTACAAGTACTGCATCCATCAGGTTGCCCACATCTACGGCAAGACCGCGACCTTCATGCCGAAGCCGGTGTTCGGCGACAACGGCTCGGGCATGCACGTCCATCAGTCGATCTGGAAGGACGGCAAGCCGACCTTCGCCGGCAACAAGTACGCCGATCTGTCGGAAACCTGCCTCCACTACATCGGCGGCATCATCAAGCACGCCAAGGCGATCAACGCCTTCACCAACCCGTCGACCAACTCCTACAAGCGTCTGGTCCCGGGCTATGAAGCGCCGGTGCTGCTGGCCTACTCGGCCCGCAACCGCTCGGCCTCGTGCCGTATCCCCTACACCACCTCGCCGAAGGCCAAGCGCGTCGAAGTCCGCTTCCCGGACCCGATGGCCAATCCGTATCTCGCCTTCGCGGCGATGCTGATGGCCGGCCTCGACGGCATCAAGAACAAGATCGATCCGGGTCCGGCGATGGACAAGGATCTGTACGATCTGCCGAAGGAAGAGCTGAAGCAGATCCCGACCGTTTGCGGCAGCCTGCGTGAAGCGCTCGAGAGCCTCGACAAGGATCGCGCCTTCCTCAAGGCCGGCGGCGTGTTCGATGACGACTTCATCGACGCCTTCATCGAGCTGAAGATGACCGAAGTCGCGCGGTTCGAAATGACCCCGCACCCGGTCGAGTTCGAGATGTACTACTCGTACTAATCGCTTCGGCGACCCCACTCAGGGAAAAGGCGCTCCTCGCGGGGCGCCTTTTTCTTTTGGATCTAACAACGCCGTGCCGCGGCCGCCGCTCTGGACGACCGCGTGAGGAGGACGAGCGAAGCGCCGTCTCGAACCATGCGCCGCAGCTGATGCCGTCCGTATGGAGAGCACACCGATGCCTGCCGCAGGCCCGGCCTCAGGGCCTCAGGGCCTCAGGGCCTCAGGGCCTCAGGCCAAGCGGCCACCTCGCCCGCCCGACTTGATCCAGCGCAAAGCCTCATTCATTCGAATGAATTAAGTAATCGACGCACGAGGCGCCGACGATGAAGTCCAACGGCCACGCAGCCAAACTCCGCGGCACACCGCCATTTGGCGGTCAGAGCCGTGACACCCGCGCCCGGATGATCGAAGCGGCGATCGAGGTGTTCGGGTCGGTCGGTTACGACGGCGCCACCACCCGCAAGCTCGCCGAGCGCGCCGGGGTCAATCAGGCCGCCATCCCGTATCATTTCGGCGGCAAGCGCGAGCTCTACCTCGCCGCCGCGCAGGCGATCGCCGACTACATGCGATCCCGGATCGATCCCTTGATCGACGCGCTGCGCCACACCGGTACGGACGCCGTGGAGCGGATCGATGCGGCGGTGATGCGGTTCTTCCAGTTCATCGCGGGCGACGAGGAGCCGGAAGCCTGGACCGTATTCTTCGTCCGCTGCGAGCGCGACGCCGACGACGCCTTCCGGATCATCTATTATCAGTCGGTGGCACGGTTTCAGGCCGCGCTGATCGCGGAAGTCGCCGCCGCCACCGGACGTTCGCCGAGCGATGCGGAGCTGAAGGTGCGGGTCGCGATCGTGCTCGGCGCCATCTCCAACTTCCGCACTCTGCGCAACGTCATGCTCAGTTCACTTGGCTGGGACACATTCGACGCCGAGCGGAAGCGGACGGTCGAGATCGCTGTCCGGCGTCTGGCGCAGGCCGAACTGCTCGGCATCCGCGCCGACGACCAATCCGATGCCCCGTCCCCGCTCCGCTCTGCCGCCGAATCCAAACTTGTCGCCTTCGGCCCCGACCTCGAAAGGAGGACTTCATGACCAAGCCAGATGTCGCCCAAGCCTATATGGAATGGACCAAGCAGAAGCTCGATGAATCCGCCGCCACCCTCGCCAAGGTCGAGGAATCGGTCGCCAAGCTGAGCGACGCCTCGAGCGCCAAGGCCAAGGAGGCGCTGGCGCAGTTCCGCACGGCGCGCGACACGTTCCAGTCCCAGGTGAGCGCCCTGCAGGCCGATATCGGCGCCTCCAAGCAAGTCACCGACGCGGCATTGTCGGCGGTCTCGGCGCAGTGGAACGAGGTCGAACTCGCCTTCCAGAAATTCCTCGGCACCGCCGGCGATCAGGCCGGCGTCGTCAAGGATGCGCTTGCCGCCCGTGCCGAGGCGCAGCGTCATGCGTTCCTGTCGTCGCTGGAAACGATCCAGACCAGCGCCGCTTCCGCGCTCGAACAGGGCCGCAAGGAAATGGAATCCTCGCTGCGCCGCTGGACCGAAGAGACCGAGAAGACGCTGGGCCCGAAGCTGACCCAATTGTCCGCCGCCGGCGACGAGACCTGGAACGCGCTGAAGGCCGGCCTCGACGAGACCGCCGCGGTCTACGAGAAGACCTGGGCCCGGATCTCACAGGCGTTCACGAAGGCGAAGTAACAGCAACCGGACGCCCTCGCGACATGGCCGGGCTGGTCCCGGCCATCCACGTCTCCGACTTTGCGCGGCCTTAAGACGTGGATGCCCGCGACGAGCGTGGGCATGACGGGTTGCGTACTTATCCTGTTCGTCAAATCAACCGCTCAGCTCAGCGTACCACCCCGCTCCAGCGTCTCCGGCGCGGCCTCGATCGCCTCGTACACCGCTTCGATCTCCGCCGCCGTGCTGCAATAAGGCGGCATCAGATAGATGGTGTTGCCGAGCGGGCGGACCAGCAGGCCGCGGGCGATGAAGTACGCGTAGAGGCGTGGGCCGACGTCGGCGAGATAACCGCTGTCGCCGACCTGGAGATCGACCGCCGCGATGGTGCCGATCTGCCGGACATTGGCGAAGCGCTTATCGTCGCGAAAGCGATCCAGCGCGCGGGCATGCACGCCGGCGAGATCATCGATCCGCTGTTGCACCGGCTCGCTTTCCCATACCTGAAGATTGGCCAGCGCTGCGGCGCAGGCAATCGGATTGGCGGTGTAGGAACTGGAGTGGAAAAACGTCTTGCGCCGATCGGTCGAGAAATGCGCGTCGAAGATCGCGCGCCGGCACATCGTCACCGCGAGCGGCACCGAGCCGCCGGTCAATCCTTTCGAGTAGCAGGCGATGTCGGGGACGACCTGCGCCTGCTCGCACGCGAACAGCGTGCCGGTGCGGCCCCAGCCGGTCATCACCTCGTCGGCGATCAGCAGCACGCCGTGCGCCTTGCAGATCCGTGCCATCTCGGCCAGCACCCAGGGCGGATAGATCAGCATGCCGCCGGCGCCCAGCACCAGCGGCTCGACGATCAGCGCCGCCACCGCCTCGGTGCGGCATGCCTGCTCCAGCGCGTCCAGCGTCGCCTGCTCGGCACCGGCCCGCGGGAACGGCAGCCGGCTGACGTCGAACAGCAGCGGATCATAGGGCGCGTTGAACACGCCGCGCTCGCCGACCGACATGCCGCCGATGGTGTCGCCGTGATAGGCGCCCTCCAGCGCCAGGATGCGCCGACGGCTCTCGCCTGAATGCAGCCAATAGCCGAGCGCCATCTTCAGCCCGACCTCGACCGAAGTCGAGCCGCTGTCGGAAAAGAACACATGCGTCAGCTCGGGCGGCGTGATCTCGACCAGGCGCTGTGCGAGCTGCTCGGCCGGTGGATGCGTGAAGCCGGCGAAGATCACCTGATCGAGCCGGTCGGCCTGCTGCTTGATCGCGGCGATGATCGCCGGATGGCGGTGGCCATGAGTCACCACCCACCATGAACTGATCGCGTCGAAGATCCGGCGGCCGTCCTCGGCTTCGAGCCAGGCGCCCTCGCCACGCACAATCGTCGGCGTCTCGCCCTGCACCGCATGCTGGGTGAACGGATGCCAGACCGGGGATGAGTGGCTCATGGCGCGTCTCCTTTGAAATCGCGAGGATCGAACGCCGCGGCGAAGGCTGCGCGCAGCGCGGCGGCATCGAGCGTCGCCAGCCACGGCAGCCGACCGAGCCGGCGGGTGCGGCCGAGCTCGGTGATGATCTGTTCGGACTCGGCGTTTTCCTCGCCGAGGAATGCGACGCCGAGCAGCGGAATGTCACGCGCCCTGATCGCCTCGATCGACAGCAGCGTGTGGTTGATGGTGCCGAGCGAGGTGCGCGCGCACAGCACCAGCGGCGCGCGCCAGCGCGCGAACACGTCGATGTAAGTCACCTCGCGCGTCAGCGGCACCATCAACCCGCCGGCGCCTTCGACCACCAGCGGACGCGCCACATCCGGAAGGTCGAGTGCGGCAACGTCGATCTCGATGCCGTCGATTGCGGCGGCGAGATGCGGCGAGGCCGGCGTCTTCAGCCGGTAGCGCTCCGGCAGGATGCGTTCGGCGGGCAGTCCCGACAGCCGCTGCACCGCGCCGGAATCGGTCTCGTCCTCGAGGCCGGACTGCACTGGTTTCCAATAGGTCGCGTCCAGCGCGCCGGCGAGCGCGGCGGCGAAGACGGTCTTGCCGATGCCGGTGTCAGTGCCGGTGACGACGATGCGCGCGCTCATGCCGCCGCCCTCATGTCTTCGGCGAGGGCGTCGATCAGCACGCCGATCACCTGTTCCGACAGATTGGCGCTGAGCGCGATGCGCAGCCGCGCCGTGCCCTCGGGCACGGTCGGGGGACGGATCGCGCGAACGTCGAAGCCGCGCCGCTGCAGCGAGGCCGCGAGCGCCACCGCGGTGCGATTGGCGCCGACGATGATCGGCAGGATGTGCGAGCCCGACGAGGTGATCCCACAGCGCTGTTTCAGTTCGCGGTCGGCGAACGCGACCAACTCGGCGAGACGCTGCCGCCGCTCCGGCCGGGTGCGGCTGATGTCGAGCGCGGCGCGCGTCACCGCCGCGATCAGCGGCGACGGCGCAGTGGCGAAGATGAACGGCCGCGCCCGATTGACCAGAAAGTCACGCACGATCCTGGGCCCCAGCACGAAGCCGCCCATGGTGCCGAGCGCCTTGCCGCAGGTGTGCAGTGTGATCACATTGGGCCGGCCTTCGAACGCGGCGGCCAGTCCCCGCCCCTCCGGACCGGCGACGCCGGTGGCATGCGCCTCGTCGATCACCAGCACCGCATCGTGCCGATCCGCCACCGCGAGGAACTGATCGATCGGCGGGCTGTCGCCGTCCATGCTGTACACACTCTCGATCGAAATCCAGGCACGGCCGCGCGCGCCGCTCGCGCGCCACTGCCGCAGCCGCGCATCGAATGCCTCGACGTCGTTGTGCGGCACGCTCTCGCACGCGGCACGGCCGCGGCGCATGCCTTCGTGCACGCTGGCGTGGATCAGTTCGTCGTACAGCACGAGATCGCCGCGCTGCGGCAGCGTCGCGAAGATCGCGTGATTGGCGCCGAAGCCGCCGCCGAGATACAGCGCGCTCTCGGCGCCGAAGTAATCGGCGGCTTCCGCTTCGAGCGCTTCGTGCTCCTCGTGATTGCCGCGCAGTAGCCGCGAACCGCCCGCCCCGATCGGCACGCCGCGCGCGATCGCCTCGACTGCAGCCTGGCGCAATTCGTCGGACTCGGCGAGGCCGAGATAATCGTTGGAGGTGAAGTCGACGCCGGCGCGCGGCTGGAGCTTGCGTCGCCGGCCCGCATCTTCGAGCGACCGCAGATCGGCTTCGAGGCTCTGATACATCTCTGATTGTCCTGGAGGTGCGGCCGTTCGGCCCGCACAAAGGCGGCGAGCGGCCCTGCCTGCCGTCACAGGTCGGGAAGTTCGACAACACGCGACCGCGGCGCGACGACGGATCGCGCCGCTGTGGTCGGCCGGCGCGAGCCTTGCTTAGCTCTCGGCGTCGGCTTCGTCACCGTCTTCTTCATAGCCCCGCTCGGAGGGGCCCATGACGATCTCGTTGCGCAACACCTCGAACCGCCGCCGCGTCTCGGCGTCGCGATCTTCGATGAACGCGATCGCGTCGGCGCGCGACATCGGACCGGCGCTGATCGGATGCACGCTGGCGCCGATGGTCTCGTCGACATAGTAGCCGCGCTCGTCGCGGCGCAGCCGCCATTTGAAACGCAACGCGTCGAGCGGCCCCGGTCCCTCGCGGGTGTAGCGCTCGAGATCGTCGTCAGCCGGGTCGGGCTCCGATGCCTCGGAATCCCCCGGCGCAGCGCCATTCGGCTCGGCGGGCTGGTCGGATTCAGGCTGTTCGGCTTCCGCCTCGTCGACCGCAGGCTGTCCGTCAGACTCGGCGGTAGGCTGAGAGGCGTCGGACGAATCCTCCTCCGATACCGTTTCGTCACGCTTATCCGGCGCGGCGTCGGGCTTTTCGAAGATGCTCGCGATCGCCGCGAGGGCTTCATCCGTTGGGTCGTTGGCAGTCAATACAAGGCTCCCCCAGCTCAGGCGCGAAGAAAACACCTCGGCCGAGCACGTCAACGCAGACAATGGTCGCTGGTTTCTATTTTATGTGGCTATGTCGAGGCACAGACCGGCGGACGCCGGGTTTTCCACGGCCGTTCGCGTTCGAGTTGTGCAGCGAGACGGAGCAGCGTCGCTTCTTCGCCGAACCGGCCAGCGAACATCATTCCGATCGGCAGCCCGCTCGCACTCCACGCCAGCGGCACTGACATCGCCGGTTGCCCCGACATATTAGCAAGGCTGGTTCCCGGAATGTATCGGCGCAGCGTCGGGCTGATGCCGGACAGATCGCGCACCATGGTGTCGATCTTGCCGATCCGCAGCGGCAACGTGCACAGCGTTGGCGACAGAAACACATCGACGCTCGCGAAGAAATCGGCGAGCGCGCGCGAGATCTGAAATGCGTTGAGCTCGGCGGCACAGTAATCGACGCCGCTGGCCTTGCGCGCGTTGGCGGCCGACGCCAGCGTCAGGATTTCGAAATCGCGTTCGGTCATCGGGCGGCAGAAAGTCTGCTCGGCGAGCCGTACCGCGAGCCCGGTATTGCACGCGACGATCGTGGCGATCACCTCCGCCGGATCGGCCGGCAGCACCGGTGCGCGTTCCTCGACGTGGTGGCCGAGGCCTTCGAGCAGCTTAGCCGTATCACGCACCGCCGCGGCGATCTCCGGATCGATCGCATCGCCATAGGTCGAGCGATCGGTGAACGCGATCCGCAACCGGCCCGGATCGCGGCCGACCTCGTCGGCGAACGGCCGCTCCGGCGGCGGCGCGACGTAAGGGCTCGACGGCTCCGGCCCGTGCAGCGCGTCCAGCATCGCGGCGCTGTCGCGCACGCTGATACTCACCACATGGCCGCAGGCGAAGCCGCCCCAGCCGGCGCCGCGATCCGGCCCGATCGGATTGCGCGCCCGCGTCGGCTTCAGCCCGAACACGCCGCAGGCGGATGCCGGAATCCGGATCGAGCCGCCGCCGTCGCTGGCATGCGCCACCGGCAGGATGCGCGCAGCGACCGCCGCCGCCGCGCCGCCGGACGAGCCCCCGGAGGAATGATCGAGATTCCACGGATTACGGGTCGGCCCGTGCAGCCGCGACTCCGTGGTCGGCATCAGGCCGAGTTCGGGACTGGCGCTCTTGCCGAACACGGTGACGCCGGCGTTGAGAAACCGCTGCGCCAGCGTGCCGGTGTGCGGCGCGACGAAGTCGTTGTACAGGCTGGCGCCGAACGTGGTGCGCGTGCCGGCGAGCAGATCGAGATCCTTCAGCAGGAACGGCACGCCCTTGAATGGACCATCCGGCAGGCCGGCTTCGATCTGCTTGCGGGCGTAGTCATCGTGGCGGACGACGACGGCGTTGAGCTTGGGATCGACCGCATCGGTGCGCGCGATCGCTTGATCGAGCAGTTCGTCCGCGGACACCTGCTTGCTCCGCACCAGCTCGGCGAGGCCGACGCCGTCGTACTCGCCGTACTCTTTCAATGCCACGATGAGCCTCCCCAATTGTTATTTCGTGTGATGCAATGCGGTCTTCGTCATTGCGAGGAGCGAAGCGACGAAGCAATCCAGGTTCGGACTCGCAGCGCTGGATGGCTTCGCTCTCAACGACGCCCGGTATCGTGATGAGCGCCGAGCGCCCAACTAACTCAGCACGTCCTGATTGACGACGTTGGCGCGGATCGGATCGCCGTCGAGCACGCTCAGCATGTTGCGGGCGGTCTGCTCACCCATCCGGTCGAGCGCTTCGCGGGTGACGCCGGCGACATGCGGCGCGATGATCACGTTGGGCAGATCGAACAGCTTGTGGCCGTGCGGCGGCGGTTCCTGCTCGAACACATCGAGCCCGGCGCCGGCGAGCTTGCCCGCGAGCAGTGCGTCGTACAGCGCCTGCTCGACCACGATGCCGCCGCGCGCGGTGTTGATCAGATACGCGATCGGCTTCATCTTCGACAGCCGGTTCGCGTCGAACAGCCCGGTGGTTTCCGCCGTCTTCGGGCAATGCAGGCTGACGAAATCGGCGTTCGGCAGCGCCGCGTCGAGATCGGACACCGGTTTGCAGCCGGCCGCTTCGATCGCCGCCGCCGGCACGTAAGGGTCGTACACCAGGGCGTTCATTTCCATGGCCAGGCAGCGCTTGGCGGTGCGGGTGCCGATGCGGCCGAAGCCGACGATCAGCACGGTCTTGCCGAACAGATCGAACGGCAGCAGCCCGAGCCGCGTCGCCCAGGCGCCGGTCTTGACCAGCGCGTGCAGTTCGGCGCCGCGCTTGGCGAGCGTCAGCATCATGAACAGCGCCTGCTCGGCGACCGAGGGCGAATTCGCGGTACCCGCGGTCATCAGCGGCACCTTGCGCTTGTTCAGCGCCGGCACGTCGATCGCATCAAAGCCGACGCCGATCCGCGCCACCACGCGCATGTCCTGCGACGCCTCGAGTTCGCGCTCGCCGAACCGCGTCGCGCCGAGCGCGACGCCGTGGACCGGCGCCTCGGCGCGCAGCAGCGCGTCGAAATCGTCCGCGGAGATCATATTGGGAAATTCGATCATCTCGATATCGCCGCGTGCGGCGATCAGCGCCCTGCCCTGCTGCGACAACGATTCCGTCACCAGCAGCTTCTTGATGTTGGACGTCATTTCCTGCCCCGAAGTCTTGTTCGTTGGTCGCGCCGCAAGTGATGCGGCGGCGACCTTTTTCTGTATCAGGCCGCGCGTTGCGCGGTCCACCCGCAATTGCCGCGGATCAGGTTCGCGTCGCCAGCGCCACGCCGGCGAGCGTCATCACCAGCGCGGCGATCTGGCCGAAGCCGAGCGGCTCGTGCAGCGCGACCGCCGAGGCGACGACGCCGATCACCGGCGTCGCCATGGTGCCGATCGCCGCCACCGACGCCGGCAGCCGCTGCAACGCAGCGAACCAGCAGACGTAAGCGATGCAGAACTGGATCACGACCAGATACACCAGCCCGGCCCAGCCGAGCGGCGTCAGCACCGAGGGGTGCGGAATCTCGAATGCGAGGCCGATCGCCGCAACCGGAATGCAGCCGAGCCCGATCTGCCACGCCGCGGATGTGGCGCCGGGCAGCGCGATCGGAAACCGCTTCAGGAAGATGGTGCCGAGCGCAAAGCCGAGCGCGCCGGTGAGCGCCAGCAGGATGCCGGGCAGCTTCGCCATGCTGGCGGCAAAGCCCGCCGCGCCCATCAGCGCCGCGATGCCGCCGAACGCCAGCGCCAGCGCCGCCAGCCGCCGCAGCGTCAACCGCTCGCCGAGCAGCGGCCACGCCAGCAGCGCCGTCCACACCGGCATGGTGTAGGCGATCACCGCGGTCTCGCCGGCCGGCAGCCACAGCAGCGCCAGCCCCATCACCGCCATCCACAGCGTGACGTTGAAGAACGCCGACACCACCAGCCGCAGCCGCTGGTTGCGCGGCACCGCCAGGCTGTCGCCGCGCAGCGCCGCGTAGCCGAACAGCGCCAGCGACCCGGCGATTCCGGTCAGCCCGCGCAGCGGCAGCGGCGGCCATTGCGCGATCAGATATTTGGTGACCGGCCAGCTCAGCCCCCACGCCACCGTGGTGACGGTCAGGAACACCAGACCGTCGGACGCGATGCGCCCGCGCGCAGGAATCGGAGAAGGATCGGACATGGACAACCCGGCAGGAGGAGCGCGCAGAATGCCGGTGTTGGGGTCCCTGCGCCACCCGTAATCGGACACCTCTTAGGGGTCTTCCGTGAGTCGGCTTTGGCAAGCCCCTTGAGCGAAAAAATACCTGCCCTGTGAACAGCGGGTGCAGCCCCGATCGGCAGCCTCGCGCCGCCTTTTTGATCTTTGGAATCTCCGAGGACTCACCGATACTTGACCGGGTCAGGGCGAGCTGCGGCCCCTGTTTTCCACCCTAATCCACCACATTTAGTATTTGATTCAGGAACCCGCACTATTGCTTGACGGGTCGGACGGAGTCGGCCTAGCTTCAGGGCCGTCCAGCGAGGGAGTGTTTTGTCCCGCCGGACGTTTCCCAGAAGGGTCCAGACCGGCCACCTCCGACAGCCACAGCGGCAGCGGGGCGAGGCGTCGTCTGCTCCTAAATCGACCGTTGGGGCGCATTCCGACGGGCCGGCAAAACGGCTCGCAAAGCGACATGGGGCGTTAGAAGGGTTGGAGGACCGGTTGCACAATGCAGCCGTACCGCTTGCCCTCAAGACAGACGGAGCCGGGCCACGGCTCGCAGGGCGAACAAGGTTCGCCGACCAGCAACTTCCCGGACCACCCAAGCGGGGTTTCGGGCGACTTGAACGGGGCACGAGATGAAGATCGAACGGCGCTACACCAAGGACGGCCAGTCTCCTTACGCGGACATCGCGTTCAGGCTGACGACCAGCGAGATCCGAAATCCGGATGGATCGGTGGTGTTCCGACTCGAGAACGTCGAGGTGCCGGATTTCTGGTCGCAGGTCGCCTCCGACGTGCTGGCGCAGAAGTATTTCCGTAAAGCGGGCGTCGCTGCGCGCCTGAAGAAGGTCGAGGAAGAGAGCGTGCCGTCGTGGCTGTGGCGCTCCGTGCCCGACACCGACGCCCTCGCCGCTCTGCCCGAGAGCGAGCGCTTCACCTCCGAACATTCCGCCAAGCAGGTGTTCGATCGCCTCGCCGGCTGCTGGACCTATTGGGGCTGGAAGGGCAGCTACTTCTCGAGCGAGGACGATGCCCGCGCGTTCTTCGACGAGCTGCGCTACATGCTGTCGATGCAGATGGTGGCGCCGAACTCGCCGCAGTGGTTCAACACCGGTCTGCACTGGGCCTACGGCGTCGACGGCCCCGGCCAGGGCCACTATTACGTCGACTACAAGACCGGCAAGCTGACCAAGTCGAAGTCGGCCTACGAGCACCCGCAGCCGCACGCCTGCTTCATCCAGGGCATCGAGGACGACCTCGTCAACGACGGCGGCATCATGGACCTGTGGGTCCGCGAGGCGCGGCTGTTCAAATACGGCTCCGGCACCGGCTCCAACTTCTCGCGGCTGCGCGGTGAAGGCGAACGGCTGTCGGGCGGCGGCAAGTCCTCGGGCCTGATGAGCTTCCTGAAGATCGGCGACCGCGCCGCCGGCGCCATCAAGAGCGGCGGCACCACCCGCCGCGCCGCCAAGATGGTGGTGGTCGACGTCGATCACCCGGACATCGAGGCGTACATCGACTGGAAGGTGAAGGAGGAGCAGAAGGTCGCCGCGCTTGTCACCGGCTCCAAGGTCAACCAGAAGCACCTCAAGGCGATCCTGAAGGCCTGCGTCAACTGCCAGGGCTCGGGCGACGACTGCTTCGATCCGGAGAAGAACCCGGCGCTGCGCCGCGAGGTCAAGCTGGCGCGCCGCGCGCTGGTGACCGACGCGATGATCAAGCGCGTCATCCAGTTCGCCAAGCAGGGCTACAAGGAGATCGACTTCCCGATCTACGACACCGACTGGGATAGCGAGGCCTACCTCACCGTCGCCGGCCAGAACTCCAACAACTCGGTGTCGCTGAAGGACGACTTCCTCCGCGCGGTCGAGACCGACGGCGACTGGCACCTCACCGCCCGCACCAACAAGAAGGTGGTGAAGACGCTGAAGGCGCGTGACCTGTGGGAGAAGATCGGCACCGCGGCCTGGGCCAGCGCCGATCCCGGCCTGCACTTCAACACCACGATGAACGATTGGCACACTTGCAAGGCGTCCGGCGACATCCGCGCGTCGAACCCGTGCTCGGAGTACATGTTCCTGGACGACACCGCCTGCAATCTCGCCTCGGCGAACCTGCTGACGTTCTACAACACCGAGACCAACACCTTCGACCTCGAAGCCTACGAGCATCTGTGCCGGCTGTGGACCGTGGTGCTGGAAATCTCGGTGCTGATGGCGCAGTTCCCGTCGAAGCAGATCGCCGAGCTGTCCTACGAATTCCGCACCCTGGGCCTCGGCTTCGCCAATATCGGCGGTCTCTTGATGACCATGGGTCTGTCCTACGACTCTAAGGAAGGTCGCGCGCTGTGCGGCGCCCTCTCCGCCATCATGACCGGCACCGCCTATGCGACCTCGGCCGAGATGGCCGCCAAGCTCGGCGCCTTCCCCGGCTACAAGAAGAACGCCGACCATATGCTGCGGGTGATCCGCAATCACCGCCGCGCCGCGCATGGCGAGAGCCGCGTCTATGAGGCGCTGTCGGTCAACCCGGTGCCGCTCGATCACGCCAACTGCCCGATCCCGAACGCCGTCGCCCACGCCAAGGCGGCCTGGGACAAGGCGCTCGAACTCGGCGAGCAGCACGGATACCGCAATGCGCAAACCACGGTGATCGCGCCGACCGGCACCATCGGTCTCGTCATGGACTGCGACACCACCGGCATCGAGCCCGACTTCGCGCTGGTGAAGTTCAAGAAGCTGGCCGGCGGCGGCTACTTCAAGATCATCAACCGCGCGGTCCCCGCCGCGCTGCGCGTACTCGGCTATCCGGAACACCAGATCCAGGAGATCGAAGCCTACGCGGTCGGCCACGGCTCGCTGTCCAACGCGCCGGCGATCAACGCCTCGACGCTGAAGGCCAAGGGCTTCACCGAGGACGCGCTGAAGAAGGTCGAGGCCGCGCTGCCGACCGCCTTCGACATCAAGTTCGCCTTCAACAAGTGGACCTTCGGCGAGGACTTCCTCAAAGAGACGCTCAAGATCGAAGCCGAGCAGATCGCGCAGCCGAATTTCGACCTGCTCACCGCGCTCGGCTTCACCAAGCGCGAGATCGAGGCCGCCAACATCCACATCTGCGGCGCGATGACGGTCGAGGGTGCGCCGCATCTCAAGCCCGAGCACTACGCGGTGTTCGATTGCGCCAATCCGTGCGGCAAGATCGGCAAGCGCTATCTGTCGGTCGAGAGCCACATCCGGATGATGGCCGCGGCGCAGCCGTTCATCTCCGGCGCGATCTCCAAAACCATCAACATGCCGAACGACGCCACGGTGGAGGACTGCAAGTCCGCCTACATGCTGTCGTGGAAGCTGGCGCTGAAGGCCAACGCGCTGTATCGCGACGGCTCCAAGCTGTCGCAGCCGCTGAACTCGCAGCTGATCGCGGACGACGACGAGGACGAGGACATCGATACCTTCCTCGACAAGCCGATGGCCGCGCGCGCCACGCACATCTCCGAGAAGGTGGTGGAGCGGCTGGTCGAGCGCATCGTGGTGATGCGCGAGCGCGAGAAGATGCCGGATCGCCGCAAGGGCTACACCCAGAAGGCGGTGGTCGGCGGCCACAAGGTCTACTTGCGCACCGGCGAATACGATGACGGCCGCCTCGGCGAGATCTTCATCGACATGCACAAGGAAGGCGCGGCCCTCCGGTCGTTCATCAACAACTTCGCGATCGCGGTCTCGCTCGGCCTGCAATACGGCGTGCCGCTCGAAGAATATGTCGACGCCTTCACCTTCACCCGGTTCGAGCCGGCCGGCCCCGTCCAGGGCAACGACTCGATCAAGTACGCCACCTCGATCCTCGACTACGTGTTCCGCGAGCTGGCGGTGAGCTACATGGGCCGCTTCGACCTCGCCCATGTCGATCCGACCGAGACCGGCTTCGACGCCATCGGCAAGGGCGTCGACGAAGGCAAGGCGCCGGACGGCAGCATGGTCGCGGGCCCCGCATCGGCGACCAAGTATCTGTCCAAGGGCCTGACCCGGTCGCGCACCGACAATCTGGTGGTGATGCGCAGCACCCCCGCCCACCCGGCGGACACCACGCCGCGCAACGCCCCGTCGGGCGCCGCGCCGACCGTCACCGCGCTGGCCTCCTCCCGCGTCGGCGACGCCCTCGAAGGCGCCACCGCGTTGAAGCAGGAAGTGCAGACCGATCTGTCGCCGACCGAAAAGCTGGAAGCGCTGCAGTGGAGCAAAGCCACCACCGCCGCGACCCAGCCCGCCCCGACCAAAGCCGAACGCCGCGCCGAAGCCAAAGCCAAGGGCTACGAAGGCGAGATGTGCTCGGAGTGCGGCAACTTCACGCTGGTGCGGAACGGGACCTGCATGAAGTGCGATACGTGCGGATCGACGACGGGGTGCTCGTAGCGCACATCATTGTCAGGAAATGACAGTCGAGGAGACAGCGATCGCGGGCTCAGTAGCCGTTGAACTCCCCCAGAGAAGGTGAGCAAAGGCTCGCCTTCTCTTTGCTTTACCAAGCGACCTGATTTCAGCCTCCCCTTTTGGCGATTTCCCGAACGAGCACATACATGGCCAAGACCGCCACCCATCCTTCCGGCGCTCAACCCGCATACAAGCTGTGCTTCGTAATTGGACCGATTGGAAAAGAAGGAACCACAGAGCGCAAGCACTCCGACCTATTGCTGCACGCTGTAATCAAGCACTCTCTCCAAACTGAGGAACTCTCCTACAAAGTAAAAAGGGCCGACGAAGACACCGACCCCGGCATGATTGGTGATCGGGTAATTTCAGACATCATCAACGCCGATCTTGTAGTGGCCGACCTGACCGATTTAAATCCCAACGCTTTTTATGAACTCGGCATACGCCATTCAACAGAGAAGCCAACAATTCATATTGCACGCTCGGGTACTAATTTGCCATTCGACAACATCTCCCACCGAACAATCTTTGTCGACTTATCCGATTGGAACAGCATCGAACAGGCTCGATCACGACTAACCGAATCAGTTCGCGCTGTAACCACGAAGGATTATGTGGTTACCAACCCGATCACTCAGGCTAATGCCAGCTTCCGAATGCGCCAAAGTGAAGACCCGCGCGAGCGCTTGATTGCGGAATTACACGAACGTCTCTCCTCTCTCGAAAATGCACTGACGAACTCTACACCTCATAACTCCACCAAGTTTGCATCATCCGAAGTCGAAATAGCGTTCATTTCCGAAGTACGTAGACTCTGGAAGAGAGGGGTCAGATCTCCCAAAATCGAAGCTGCGGCAAGACAAATAGCCAAACGAAATGGGATTGAAATTTCTCGCATCGCAGTAGACGGAAGTGATTTGACGATCTCAAGCCCACAACTCGACTTCAGCGGATTTGATCTTGATTGGGAACCAAAGCAAGAGACCAAGTGACTATGCACTGGCCGCACGACGACTCGATTAGATGTACGTCAGCAAGCGTACCACCCATGAGCGTAGCGACATGCGAGGTTGAGCCTTCAACTGTAGAACCGTGACATCGTGCGTTTGATCGGAAACGGCGTTAGCGAGCGTAGCCCGGATGGAGCGAAGCGAAATCCGGGATTCCTTGCCCCGCTGAGACGCCCTCCCCGGATTGCGCTGTGCTCCATCCGGGCTTCTGTAACGGGCCTCGGTTAGTCAATCCCTTTTTGCTTGGTCCTGTCGCCGGCGACTTGCTTCTGTCCGGGATCGGCGCGGTGGCCGTCACCTTTAGGGGTGCGTAAGAGGAGCCGGCCGGCCAATCTACGGAAGCGTGGTTGTGAACCGACGTCCCGGATGGCGGCCTGACCGGATCCATCGTCCCGGCGAAGGGACTTCGCTCAAGGATGGCTTGGTGCCTTGGCCTTCCCCGAATTCGTAATTTCTCCTCGTCAGGTCGTCGCCAGCTTGACGTTGGGGTTGAACGGCTTGGCGTCGGCCAGCATCCGGTGCAGCACGACCGCCAGCTTGCGCGCCAGCGCCACCTTCGCCTTGCGCAGGCCGGCCCGCTTGGCAATCCGCATCGCCCAGCTCTTCAACTCGGTGCAATTCTTGATCGGCTTGGTCAGCATGATGTGCGCCGCCTGATACAGCGCCTCGCGCACCGAAGCGTCGCCGGTCTTGGTGATACGACCGGTGTAGTCGGTCTGCCCCGATTGATATTTCTTCGGCGTCAGACCGAAGTGGGCGCCCGCTGCCTTCGAAGACTTGAACCGGGCCGGATCGTCGATCGCATTGGCATAGGTGAGCGCCACGATCGGACCGACCGACGGCGTCGTCATCAACAGCCGTGCTTGTGGCTGCGCCTTGGCGAGCTGCAGCACCTGCTTGTCCAATGCTCTGAACTCGCGCATCAGCACGGTGTGCACCGCGAGCATCGCCTTGGCGATCGAAGCCAGTGCCGCGTGGCCCTTAGTCAATTCTTCGATCCGCGCCGCAAAGCTCCGCTCGGTCGTCTTGCCGACCTTCAGGCCGAAGCCGCGCAGAATCCCGCGAAGACTGTTCTCGACGTCGAGCAACTTCGTCTGCAGCAGCTTGCGCGCCGTCAGCACGGCACGGACTTCCTGCGCCGCGATCGATTTACAATGCACCGGCCGGAACCAACCAAGCCGCATCAGTTGCGCGATGGCGCGGGCGTCGTTGCGGTCGGTCTTCACCGACATCGCCTTGAAGGCATCGCGAACGTGCCGCGTCTCAAGCAGTTCGACCGCCAGCCCGCCTCACGCAAGGCCGCGTAGAGCCATTGCGACAACGGCCCAGCCTCCAGACCGATCCGCTCCAGCGGCGTCGCCAGCGAACCGAACCAGGCGATCAGCGCCGCCGGCTCACTCGCCACCTTCGCCTCTCGCGCGATCCGCCCAGTCCCGTCGACGACACAAACCGCAGACTGTTCCAAAGACACGTCGATTCCGGCATAGTGGTACATGGTCGTTCCTCGATGATGCTTGGAGCGGGCTCGCCCTGACTCCGTTGATTGACACCATCAGTTTGAGGGACGACCACCCTTCCGCCAATCCACCAAGCGACATGCTCGGCCTGGCCGGCCCGTTACCCCATCTACCGGCCGACGCAACTACATCCCGCGATCGACGGTACGGTCCCGGCCCGCTGCCTTGGCACGGTAAAGCCGACTGTCCGCCGTCTTGTAGAGCGCCGCCCAGTCGCCGGCCTCGCGGGTCGTCGCCACCCCGAAGCTCGCGGTCACGGGCCGGGTGTCCAGACCGGGAATTTTACCCTGCCGGATCGTCTGCCGGAGCCGTTCGGCGCACGCGGTGGCCTCGGATAACGAGGTGTCCGGCAGGAACACCGCGAACTCCTCGCCGCCCCAGCGGCCGACGAGATCGCCCTTGCGGGCGGTTCTGCGCAGGATCGCGCCGATCTCCTGCAGCACGGCGTCGCCGACGTCATGACCGAAGCTGTCGTTGATCGATTTGAAATGGTCGACGTCGCACAGGATCAGCGCCGCGCCTTCGGGCGCACGGCGCATCGGCGCCGCGATCTCCGCCTCGAAGCCGCGGCGGTTGAGCAGCCCGGTGAGATGGTCGAGGTCGCGTTCGCGGCGCAGATCATCGATCAGATCGGACACCGCCGCAGCCAGGATGGCCATCGCCAGCGCTGCGCCCAGTACGGCAAGCGACAACTGCAGCGTCTGCCAGAACACCGAGTCGGCGACCGCGAGCGGTCCACCCGACGGCGGCGACACGCCGACCGTGAAGACTGTGCGGGGAAAGAAGTGCAGCCCGAACAGCAGCAGCGTCCAGAACAGGATGCGGTCGACCACGCGGCCGTGTCTGAGATGCGCAAGCCTGAGCGCGGCGACGCAGAGCAGCAGTCCGTAGCCGAAATTCTGCACATAGATGCGCGCCAAGAGGCTGCGATCGACGTAGAAGAAGTAATACAGCGCCAGCGAAAACGCGGCGAAGATCGCGACATCGATCCACCAGCCGAACGCCCTGCTAGAGCGGATCAGCACGCCTTCGACCGCCGCGATCACGGCGCAGGTGTAGAGCGCGCCCGACACCATCGCGTTCAGGCCCGTGTCACGCGGCCAATAGAGAATCTGGCTCGATGCCCCGAGCGCGAACAGCGCACACGCAGCGGCCAGAAGGCCGAGATAAGGCCGTCGCCGGTCGTAGCTCCAGGCCGCCAGAAACGCGAGGCCGAATACGCCGATGATGCCTGGCCCGATCAGGGACAACGTTACTCTGACAACCGAACCCGGCATTTCGAACGTCACGACCTCACACACTGAAGCCCGTGTGTTGTGCCTCCATCGGCTGTCTAAATCCACCACACACTCGGTTCAATTTTAGCCAATTGAACCAGCGCCGCCTGCGAGCCCCGACATCGCGCAACCGACATCGGAATCGGCCCGTGAGCCCGATTTCGCTTCACGGCAGCCGGGCGACGAAGTCCTCGCGCGCTTCATCGATTGATCGAAGCAAGCGGAGCCCGATCGCGCCCGCTGACATGCCGCGCCCGGATGGCGCTTCGCTGATCCGGGCTGCGGCGCCCGTGACTCACGTCCCCTTCAGCCGCTTCTTGTAAGCTTCCGGGTCCATGTCGCGGATGTCGACGCTGAGGCTATGAATGTCGGGGCAATGCTCGACCAGAGTCTGGCGCAGCGCGACGCTGAGTGCGACCTTCTGCTCCGGCGTGCGGCCCGCCAGCATGAACACGGCAAGATGCACGAAGCTGTCGCGCTTGCCCGCCACCAGATAGTCGTCGAAGCCGCGGGCCCGTACCTTGATGTCGGCCGCCTGCATCACCCCGGTCGCCGCGGCGGTGACGGCAAGCTGCTCCATCATCCGCCCGATGCGGTCGCGGCCGAGATGATCGGCCGAATAGTCCACCACCAGATGCGGCATCGTCCCTCCGGTTCGTTTTCCACGAATTTGCCGGATGTTCTTCGACGGCCGCGCAAGCCTGGTCAAGCCCGAGTGGCGGATCGCCGCCCGTGCCGAGAGCCGCGCCGCCCGCCTCGATCACCAGGTGGCGTCGAGGCCGAGCAGGCCGAGGATCTGGCGGCGCAGGTCGGCCAGATGCGGGTCGCCGCGATGGCGGGGGTACGGCCGATCGACCTGGATATCGGCCTTGAGCCTGGCCGGGCGTTCGCTGAACACCACCACGCGCTGCGCCAGGAACAGCGCCTCCTCGACGTCGTGGGTCACCAGCAGCGTGGTGAAGCCCTGGCGTTGCCACAGCGACACGATCTCGGTCTGCATGCTGAGCCGGGTCAGCGAGTCCAGTTTGCCGAGCGGCTCGTCGAGCACCAGGATGTCGGGATCGTTGACCAGCGCCCGGGCCAGCGACACCCGCTGCGCCATGCCGCCCGAGAGCTGATGCGGATAGGCATGGGCGAAGCCGCTGAGCCCGACCATTGCCAGCGCCCCATCGACACGGTGACGCTCGGACTTGATGATGCCCTGCGCCTCGAGCCCGAGCGCGACGTTCTTCCACACCGTCCGCCACGGAAACAGCGTCGGATCCTGGAACACGACGACGCGCGACGGATGCGGTCCGGTAATGACGCGGCCGTCTTCGAGCAGCCGGCCGGCGCGCGGCTGCTCCAGCCCCGCCACCAGTCGCAGCAGCGTGGACTTGCCGCAGCCCGAGGGCCCGAGCAGCGCGACGAACTCGCCCGGCCCGGCGCTGAGCGTGACGTGATCGAGCACCGGCAGCGCGGCGCCATCGATGTCGAAATGGTGACTGACGTCGACCACGTCGAGCGCAGCGCCGGCGGCTTGCGGCTGCGGTTTCAATGCGGCGGTGCTCACCATTTCACGACTCCCTTCTGCCAGACCAGCAAACGGTCGCGGACCTTGAACAGCGCGGTGATGGCGCCGGAGCACAGCAGCGACATCACCAGCAGCGCGGCGTACATATTGGCGTAAGCGGCCCAGCCCTGTGCCCATTGCAGATACCAACCGAGCCCGGACTTCACGCCCATCATTTCCGCCACCACCAGCACCGCGAACGACGCGCCGAGCCCCATGAACAGACCGACGAAGACGTGCGGCAGCGCCGCCGGGATCGCGACCTTGAAAACCAGGAACGACGGCTTGGCGCCGAGCGTGCGCGCGACGTCGTAGTAAGCGCTCGACACGCTGGCCACTCCCGACCAGGTCAGCACCGTCACAGGAAAGCCGGTCGCGAGCGCGATCAGGAAGGTCGATGCGCTCCAGCTCGACGGAAACGCGAAGAACGCGATCGGCAGCCATGCGGTCGCCGGCAGCGGGCCGATGAAGCGCAGCACCGGATGCACCCAATAGCCGACCGCGCGCGACCAGCCGATCGACACGCCGGTGACGAATCCGACCGCCGCGCCGATCAGATAGCCGCCGAGCTGCAGCTTCACGGATGCGAACACGCTCTCCACCAGCTTCGGCAGATCATCGGTGTAGACCTCGACGATCGCCTGCGGCGGCGGGAAGAACGGCTGCGGCAACAGCCCAAGCTTCGCGGTCACCACCTCCCAGGCCGCGAGCAGTAGGCCGAGCAGCAGCAGCCAAGGCGCGCGCCGTTGCACCGCTCCGCCGACCGCGCGCGACCACAAGCCGACCGCCGCAGCCAGCGCGATCGCGCCGCCGATCGCGAAGCCGGCAATCGCCACCTCCTGGGTGCGCGACCAGTCGCCGATGTCGTCCCGCCACAGGCACGACAATCCGAACGCCGCCCAGCCGAGGCCGGCAGCGAAGCCGATGGCATGCCCGCGCACCGCGCGGAGCAGCGACGAGGTGCGGGACGCGAGCTGCGTCCCGACATCGAGTTCGAGAGCGTCAGACACGGAATACGTCGGCATAGATCTTGTCCGCAAATTTGCTGGTGTCGGTCGAACGCTTGATCACCGAGACGGCCTTGAGATCCTCGGCGTAGAGCTTCAGCTCGTTCTTGAGCTGCTCCCCGATCGGGTGATGGTGATGGGTGTGATACTTGATCAGCGCCCGCACATCGTCTTCGGTCACGATCTTCGGCGCGTAGGGCAGAAACGACTTCGTCGCCTGCTCGGGATTGTTGGCGGAGAACTCCGCCGCGTCGAGCAACGCCTGGGTCACTGCACGCGCCACCAGCGGCTCGTCGCGGATCAGGCTGCCGCGCACGCCGACGATGCAGCAGCTCACGTTGCGGTAGACGCCGTCGAGATTGGAGCCGATCTCCTTGAATTCGCCGTCCTTGAGGAAGGCGTGCGCGAGCGGATCGGACGCCAGTGCCGCCTGCGCCTCGCCCTTCTCCACCGCAAGCCGCACCAGATTGCCCGGATACTGCTTCCACTCGACGTCCCTGGCCGGATCAATGCCGGCCTTGGCGAGCTGAATCGAGAAGAAGTTCTTGCCCGGCCCAGCCTGATCGTCGATCGCCACCACCTTGCCCTTGAGATCGGTGACCTTGCTGATCTCCGACCCGGTCGGCGCGATCGCCCGCAGGCAGCCGCCGTGAGTGCCGGCAACGATCTTGACGTCGAACCCCTGCTCCAGCGGCTTCAGCCAACGCAGCGCCATGCCGACACCAACGTCGCTCTTGCCGGTGGCGATCGCCTCCAGCAATTGATCGGTCGAGCCGGAGAAGTTCACCAGTTCGACGTCGAGATTCTGCTTCTTGAAGAACTCGTAGTCGATGGCGACCGGCACCTGCACCGAGCACACCGAATTGGCGTTCCACGACAGTTTCAGCTTGCGCGGCGCGCCGGTGAGTGGCGTCGCTTCGCCAGAGGTCCGGCAGATCGGGAAGTCGGAGAGATCATAACCGGCAGGCGCCGCCGGAAACGCCTGAATGCCGAACGCCCCGACCGGCGCTGCGACGACGCCCGCCGCCGCGCCGAGGAGCACGGACCGCCGGCTGATCGGCCGGCCTGTGTGGTTGCCCATCTTTATCCCCTTCAGTTCAAGAGTCGTGCCGCGCGATGCGCGGTGACAATCAGCGAGGCCATCAGTCCGTTGCGGCCGATCCCGCCGACGAGATTCAGTCCCGCCATGATCGAGCCCGGCTGATACCAGGTCAATGAAACGCGATTTCAAATGTCGCGCCGAACGGAGAACGTCTCGCGCGTCGCATGCGCGTGCCGCAGGAGAGCGACCGATCATGGAGAACGGCATTCTCGCGCGCACCGCTCCGGCAGAACGATGATGCTGATAGCAGCGAGTATAGCCATCCGCTCGCGGATGCTGTCCGCGTGCCCCATTCGCAACAAATGCAACTTCTCATCCGAGCGTCGCATTGCAGGAGCCGCTATGGTCGCTTAGTTCGAACCGACTATCGTTCATCAGGATCGCTCATCATGGCCAAGCCGAAGCCCGACGAAATCACCTGCTCCGAATGCGGGCAATTCAACTGCTATCGTCTCGACAAGCGTTATCCGGGCATCTGCGCGACGACCGATTTGGCGCCGGAGGAACGCCAGGAGCTGGTCGGGCTGTATGCCGGCGACACCATCGATGCGACGCTGGCCCGTGCCGCGGCGAAGATCGAGGGGCAGTATTACTGCAAGCTCAACCGCGTCGAAGAGACAGTCGCGTTCGCCCGCCGGATCGGCGCGACCCGGATCGGCATCGCCACCTGCATCGGGCTGATCGAAGAGACCAAGCTGCTCGTCGACGTGCTCCGGCTCGCCGGTTTCGAGACCCGAACCGCATTGTGCAAAGTCGGCTCGATCGACAAGACCGAGATCGGCGTGCCGGAAGAGCTGAAGATCAAAGCCGGCCACGAAGCGTGCTGCAATCCGGTGCTACAGGCCCGGCTGCTCAATCGCGAACACACCCAGCTCAACATCATCATGGGCCTGTGCGTCGGCCACGACTCGCTGTTCATCCGCCATGCCGAGGCGCCGGTGACGACGCTGGTGGTGAAGGATCGGGTGCTCGCCCACAATCCAGTGGCGGCCTTCCACACTATCAAGACCTACTCCAGCCGGATGCGCGACGCGCGGCGCCTGCAAGAGCTGTAGACCGCTGCCTCGGACTCCCCTCGAACGATCCGGCTGCTTCGCCGCAGACGCGCTCATCCCGCCGCGCGGCAAATCAAATCATGCGGCGCGACGTGTTGTGGACGCGCCGGCCATCGCCTGTTACGTCCGCTGCGAGGTGACGGCGCACAGCGCCGCTCCCGGTTCGATACAAATCCCCGGCGCAAGCATCAGCCAAAGAAGGGATCGACCATCTCGGCACTCCAAACGCAACGGCGCGCGCGGTGTCTGGCGCCGGCCATCACATCGCAGCAATGCCCCGGGCGCTCCGAAGGGAGCTTGAGGGCAGATGGCTCGTCACCCCTCTGCGCCCCAAAGGCCGCCCCCGTTCCATCGCTCAGAAGGAGCACCACCCTTGCCAGATCGTGAATCCATGATGAAAGCCGTCGTCGTCGAGCAGTACGCCTCGATCGACGAGATCGAACTGAAGCTGATCGCCCGGCCGGCGGTGACGCCGGGCTCGGTGCGCGTTCGGGTTCAGGCGGTCGGCATCGGCTTTGTCGACGGCCTCAAGGTGCAAGGGCGCTACCAGACCAAGGATCCGCTTCCGTTCGTGCCCGGCACCGAATTCGCGGGCGTGATCGATGTGGTTGGAGACGATGTCGCGAACTACGCAGCCGGCATGGCGGTGATGGGCATGACGCGCTCCGGTGCGCTCGCCGAGTACATCGTGGTTCCCGCCGAGGCCGTCAGCCGCCTGCCGGGCGGCATCTCGCCCGAGGAAGGCGCCTCGTTCCGGGCCAATTACCTGACCTCGTACTACGCGCTGGTCGAACGCGCGGCGCTGAAGCAAGGCGAGATCCTGCTGGTGCTCGGCGCCGCCGGCGGCGTTGGGACGGCTGCGATCCAGATCGGCAAGCTGCTCGGCGCGCGTGTCATCGCCGCAGCGTCGACCGCGCAGAAGCGGGACTTCGCGCTCGGCCTCGGGGCCGACGCCGCGATCGACTACACGCAACCGGACTGGCGTGACACGTTCAAGACCATGACCCAGGATCACGGCGCCGACGTCGTATTCGATCCGGTCGGCGGACCGATCTCTGTCGATGCGTTTCGCTCGATCGCCTGGAACGGCCGGCACATCGTCGTCGGGTTCGCGGCGGGCAGCATCCCAGCGCTGCCGTTCAACCTACCGCTGCTCAAAGGCGGCAGCCTGCTCGGCGTCGATCTTGCGCAGGTGCCGCGGCGCGAGCCGACCGCGTTTCAACGTTGCATGGCGGATCTGTATCGGCTGCTCGGCAACCGGGAGCTGAAGCCCGCGATCGAGTCCGTGTTCGCGCTTGAGGATTTTCGCACCGCATTCAAGACGCTCGCCGGCCGCGAGGCACTCGGCAAAGTGGTGGTGAAGATCGCTCCGTGACGCACGATAAAGGGCTTCGTCGCTGCGACGGCGACGGACACGAACCAGCGACGTGCCACATCGTCAGATCATCGTCCGACGCGTCCGCCCGCCCCCCAGGGCTTTCCGGCGCGTCTGGCGGCGATCTTGCGCGGTTACGACGCGCCTGACATCAGCTCGGCGCGGCAGGCTTCGGCGAACGGCCGCAGCAGATCGAACCTGTCACGGTCCATCCGTTGGAGATCGTGCAAGTCCAGCGGCGGACGGTCGTAGATCTCGACGATGAGCTCGATCAGACGTTCGGCTTCGGCAACGGTCTTCGGCGTCGCGAACAGCCGCAGTTTGCCGATCAACGCGTAGATCTCGATGAACTTGGTCGGATCGTCGAGCGAATAAACCAGCGCATCGACATAGAGCTTCGACGCCTGATCGATGAACTCGCCGAACAGCCTTTCGCGCCGGGTGCTTTCCTGCGCGAAGCGTGCGCTGCGCGTCTGGTAGTTCTGGGACAGCCAGGTCGTGCTCAGCGTCGCCAGTCCGCCGATCGCAGAGCCGGCGAGCGCCGCCAGTGCGGATGCCGAGGCGCCAGTCACGACGGTTGCTTCCCCGACGGCACGGCCGTCCGCGCCGGCGCGGTTCCAGGACGGGCGGTCGGAGGCCGGCGCAAGCGCGCACCGGGCGGCTCCAGCACGACTTCCTTGAGCGCGTCACCAGCCAGCACCACCACCGCGAATTTCAGCCGACCCTGCTCCACCACGAGCTCGCCGAGCACGGCACGCCCGCGCGTCGACCGTTCAGCGATCGCCACCGCATCCGACAGGCCGGGGCCGATCGATTGCAATAATGCGAGCTCGCGCAGCTCGTCGGCGGCGGCCTGCACCGGCGACGAGTCCGACGGCACGCCGACCACCGCTCCGGAATTGCCCGACACGACACTGACCCAAACCTGTCCGTCGCGCGCCGTGCGGACGCGGTAGACCAACGCATTGCTGACGATGTCAGCTTCTATCCGCACGCTCTTGGTCCCCGGGCGCAGCTTCTCGGCAATCGCGATCGCCTGTCCAAGCGAGACCGGCGCGGTACGCACCATTTCAAGTTTGTCGGAGACGGGCTGATCGGCGTCCAGCCCTTCATCAGTCTGGCCGGCGCCGCTCGCCACCGCATCGCGCGCGGCTAACGAGGGGTACGGCGCCAGCACGATGAAACAGGCGACGATTGCTAAGACAAAGGCGCGCATGAGATCGGCTCTGGGCTGCGCCCGTGAGCGTGAAAACTGCCGCCACAAATAGAGAACGCGGCCGATCACGTGGGGCGGCATGCGATCGGCCGCGTCGGTTCGCAGACAACGTGGGAGTACAGCAGTCTGCGAACCGCAATGGCGCTGGGGCGCCAGAACGATACGATACCAGTTCGTTTCGTTCTGTCAATCGACACGACGTACGATCTCGCCTGGGACGACCCGACTTCGGGACGACCTCTCCACTTCGTGATTGCCGGAAAAGACGCGGCCTGAGGCGATCGAACGACCGCGTCGCCGCGCAACCTCAATTGGGGCGAATGCCGTTGAGAAACAGTTTGACGCCCAAACGGAGCAGCCGGTCCCGACTCTTCTCGTCGATCGGCATGTCGAACATCGTCAATCGAGTCACAGGACCGACTACGATGTTGAGAAAGGTCTCGGCGGCAGCCGAGGCGTCGGGTACCCGAATCAGCCCCTGCTCGTTGAGATCGTCGAAGAGCTGCGCCAGGGTCGACACCGCGCGCCCCCAGCCCTCCTCATAGGCGAGCCGCGCCAGATCCGGGAAATTCGTCGCCTGAAACGACAGCGTGCGCATGATCGCCGTCACGCGCGGGGTCGAACCGATATCCTGGATCTGCCGGCCAATCGAGACGAGCCAAGCCTCGAGCGACCCGCTGGATGGGTTGTTGCGGCGCTCTTCCACGCCATTCGACAAAGGGGCCAGCCAGCGTGCGATTTCCCGCCGAAGAGCCGCCTCAAACAATCCTCGCTTGTCAGTATAGCGGGAATAGACGGTCAGCTTGGAGACGCGCGCCTCCTCCGCCACCGCGTCGATCGTGGTGGCGTCGAAGCCGCGCTCCATGAACAAGCGGGTGGCCACATCGAGCAGCCTGAGGTCGCGCTGAAGTGCGGCAGTTCGGGTCGGGCGTCCGCCACGGGATCTGGCGACGGTCGCCTTTGCAGCGGACTTCTTCGCTGCGATCTTCATCGTTTACGTCGTCTCCGCTTGCGAGAATTGCTCGGCATTATAACCGTCTCCGGGAGGCAAGCCATGCCGATGGCGGATGTTCCATTGGATAAACGGCGCGCCGATCTTGGCCGCCCCCCTCCACATCTTCCCTTCTGCGTCGCTCAAAACCACGACGTTACCGTCCGGGAGTTTCCCATCGACAATTATAGAACAAAACGTTATCGTTCCATTTATTGACATTCTTCGGCGGGGCGAGCTGGATCGCACAGCGCGGCCCCTCTCTCCGCCGGCCCTGATCAGTCGGAGGTGAGAGAGCATGGAGGCTAGCGTCAGCCAATCCGAGCCGGTCGCCTGGATCAAGGACAAGCGGGACGAGATCGACATGCTCGCCTCCTCGCTTCACGGCTGGGCCACTCATCTGGAAGGCGACGACCGCATCGCGGCACATCGCGCGGTGGCCGAGCTGTTGTCGATCCGAACCGTGTTTGCTGAGCGGCTCGATGCGCTGTCCTCGCGACATTCGATTCCGCCGGACGTCGCTGACGTCACCGTGGCGTGGCTGTCGAACGAATGGAGCAAGGCGCACCACGAAATCCGCTCGTTCTTGCTGGCACGACTGGGCAACCTCTCCAACGCGCATCAAGCGCCGGAGACGACCGATCGCAAGACAGCGCTCGAAGACGCGTTTGAAAAGCTAAAGCTGGAATCCAGCGCAGCGGTCGAAAAAACCAAGCGAGAGCTGGACGAAGTCCTCGGACGTATCGCATCCGAACACGTCCGGCGGGGAACGTTTTCGACCTCCAGCGACAAGGCGCTGAAATCGATCAAAGCGATCTTCGAACAGACCCGCAAGCTGCACGACCGCACCTGGCAGAGCATCGCGCAGATCGTCAGCGCTCTGTGATCGCGGCGTATCGACGAGCCGCCGGCCTGTCGTCGAGACGAGCGTCAGTGATACAGAAACAGCGAGCACGGCGGACTCGCAACGAGTTCGTCCGTGGTCGAACCGAACAGCGCCTCGCGAAATCCGCGACGTCCGTATGCGCCCATCACCAGGGTGCCGATTTTTCGATCGGCCACCGCGATCCGGATCGCCTCCGACGGGTCGACGCCCGACGAAAGCGGATGTGACTCCGACTGATAACCGTGGCTGCGCAAATACGATGCCGCGGCCGCGCAGTTGCGCTCGGCCGTCTCTTCGCTTCGATCGATCGCCGCGACGACGATCCGCTGTCCGGCACCGAGGCCAAGCAGCACGAACATCTGCAGCGCACGCATCGCCGCGATGCTGCCGTCATAAGTGACTAGGACGTCCTCGCCTTCCGGCAGTTCGTCGGGGCAGACGATCATCGGCCGCGGCGTCCTCAGCAGCAATTTGGCGAGAACCTCCGACAGCGGCTCGTTGAGATCGCCCGCATAGCCGGTGTCGTGGCCGGCAATCACCAGATCCCGGGTCTCGCTGGCGAGCTGGAAAGCGTCGATCGGATCGCCTTCGAACGCCAGCCACGCGAACGGAAGGCCGCGGTCACGGCATTCACGCTCGAAAATCTCGCGCAAGCTCTGCTGCGCCTCCTCCGCCTGGCGCTTCAATTCATCCTCCAGCCTCGCCTGATAGGCCGAGATTCCGATGCCGCCGAGGATCGGTGCTTCGATCGCCGAAGGATCGAGCCCGGCGAGTCCAGCCAGCTCCGTGCCGGTCCGTTGGGCCAGTTGGAATGCGTAGCGGCGTGCCGAGACCGACGACGCGGTCTGACCGAGCAGGATCAAAGTGCGCTTGAGCATGGACATCCAACTCTCCCCGTATCGATGCGCCCGCAGCGTGGGATCGCAGCCCCGCAGCGAACTCGCCGGCGCGACCATGCCTTGCCGATTGCGCGCGCACCACGCCGATCAGCGAGCGATCGGGCGGCATTGTGTCGCGCGGGTCAGATCGGACCGTCGCGGCCGCCAGCGCACCACAGGTTTGGCGGCGACTGCGTCACCCGCCGGAGCGCATGATGTGTTCGACCGGCATCATGTTGTGGTTGAGATGGCCCATGATCCAGATCGAGCCACCGACCACCAGCAGCACGACCAAGACGCCGAAAGCGAGCGCCATCACGTTGTTGGTGTTGTCCGGTCCGGTGGTGATGTGGAGGAAGAACACCAGTTGCACACCCATCTGCGCGATCGCCAGCACCGTGATGGCCACCGGAATGCTGGGCTGCCAGACCAGATCGGTGCCAGCGATGAAGAACGACGTCGCAGTCAGCAGCACCGACAGCCCGAGCCCGACCGCATAGCCCAGCAGTCGCGGGCCGATGCGGACGTCCTCCTCGTCGCCGGGGGCAACGTCGTAAGGCTCGGCATCGTTGACGATCCGCTTCTCGCTCATGTTGCGCTCCCGAGCAGATAGACCATCGAGAAGATCGCCACCCAGATGATGTCGAGCGCGTGCCAGAACAGCGAGAAACACAGCAGCCGTCGGCAGATGTCGTCACGAAAGCCCTTGGCAAAGACCTGCGCCATCATCGTGAGCAGCCACAGCACGCCTACCGTGACATGAAGCCCATGGCATCCCACCAGGGTGAAGAACGCCGACAGAAAGGCGCTGCGGGTCGGCCCCGCGCCCTGCCCAACCAAGCCGGCGAACTCGCGCAGCTCCAGGCCGAGGAAAGTAACACCCAGCAATCCGGTCACCGCCATCGCGAGCTGGAACCAACGCTGGCTGCGCACCGCGGCGGCGACGCTCGCCAGCCCGCAGGTGAAGCTCGACAGCAGCAGACACCCGGTTTCAACCGCGACGTTGCGGAGATCGAACAGTTGCGCACCGCCCGGCCCGCCCGCCGTCGCGCCGGACAGGACCGCGTAGCTCGCGAAGAAGCACGCGAACATCACGATGTCGGACAACAGGAATATCCAGAAGCCGTAGCCGACGACGATCCGCTTCGGGGCCGGCCCCTCGTGACTGGCGCCGACGGTTTCCAGCCCACGCAATTGGTGCGGGTCGCTCTGGCCGTGTGACAACGTCGCTTCGGTCATGACGCGCGGCCCGCCGCCGCCAGCGCGGCTCGGCGTTCGGCGATGTTGGCGCCGTCGATCCGCGCGACCTCCGCGGCCGGGATGACGTATTCGTCTCGGTCGCGCCAGGCGAACACCACGAAGGTGGCGAACGCGCCTATCAATCCAAGCACCACCATCCACCAGATGTGCCAGATCAAGGCGAAGCCCATCACTGTGGCGAAGAACGCGCAGACAAACCCTGTCGGGGAATTGCACGGCATTTCGATGTCGCGGTAGTCGTGGTGGAACGTTTCGAGGCCGTGTTCCCTCGCCTTCTGCTTGCTCACCCAGTACGCGTCTTCGCCGGTCACGTCCGGATCGATCGCGAAATTGAACACCGGCGGCGGCGACGACGTTGCCCACTCCAGCGAGCGTCCGTCCCAGGGATCTCCGGTATGGTCACGCAGCTCGTCGCGGCGCCGGATGCTGACCGCGAACTGCACGATCTGCAGCACCACGGCAGTCGTCATGATCGCAGTGCCGATACCCGCCACGATCATCCACGGGTGCCAGGCCGCGACGTCGTAGTGCTGCAGACGGCGGGTCATGCCGAGTAGCCCGGCCACGTAAAGCGGCATGAAGGTGACGAAGAACCCGACCAGCGTGAACCAGAACGCTGCCTTGCCGAGTCCTTCGTGCAGGCGGAAGCCGAACGCCTTCGGGAACCAGTAGGTGTAGCCTGCGAAAGCGCCGAACAGCACGCCGCCGATGATGACATTGTGGAAGTGCGCAACCAGGAACAGGCTGTTGTGGAGCTGGAAGTCCGCCGGCGGCACCGCCACCAGCACGCCGGTCAGTCCGCCGATGATGAATGTCACCATGAAGCCGATCGCCCACAGCATCGGCGTCGCGAACCTGATCCGACCGCCATACATCGTGAACAGCCAGTTGAAGATCTTCACCCCGGTCGGCACCGCGATAATCATGCTTGCGATGCCGAACACCGCGTTGACGGTCGCTCCCGCCCCCATCGTGAAGAAATGGTGCAGCCACACCATGAACGAGATGATGCAGATCGCCATCGTCGCGAGCACCATCGATCGATAGCCGAACAGCGGTTTGCCGGAGAAGGTCGACACCACTTCCGAAAACACCCCGAATGCCGGCAGCACCAAGATGTAAACCTCCGGATGCCCCCAGGCCCAGATCAGGTTCATGAACATCATCATGTTGCCACCGGCTTCGTTGGTGAAAAAATGAAAGCCGAGATAGCGGTCGAGCAGCAGCATCGCCAACGTAGCGGTGAGGATCGGAAACGCGGCGACGATCAGCAGGCAGGACGCGAGCGTCGTCCAGCAGAACATCGGCATCCGCAAATACGTCATGCCGCGCGTCCGCAGCTTGAGCACGGTGGTGACGAGGTTGATCCCCGCCACCAGCGTGCCGATGCCGGAGATCTGCAGCGCCCAGGCGTAATAGTCGACGCCGACTCCGGGCGAATAGCTGAGCTCGGACAGCGGTGGAAACGGCAGCCAGCCGGTGCGGGCGAATTCACCGACCACCAGCGAGATGTTGACCAGCAGCGCTCCACTGGCGGTCAGCCAGAAGCCGACCGAATTGAGCGTCGGAAACGCCACGTCTCGCACCCCGAGCTGCAGCGGAACCACCAGATTCATCAGCCCGATCACGAACGGCATCGCCACGAAGAAGATCATGATCGTGCCGTGCGCGGAGAAGATCTGATTGTAATGCTCGGGCGGCAGATAACCCGGCGATTGGTAGGCGATCGCCTGCTGAGCGCGCATCATGATCGCGTCGGTGCCGCCACGCAGCAGCATCACCATCGCCAGCAGCATGTACATCACGCCGATCCGCTTGTGATCGACGCTGGTGATCCATTCTCGCCAGAGATAGGGGAAATAGCCCTTGAGACCTGCCCACAGCAGGACGGCGACGATCGCCACCATCACGATGGCGGCTGCAATCAGCGGAATTGGCTGATCGATCGGAATGGCCGACCAGTCGAGCTTGCCGAGCATATCGCGTTGGCTCCCGAATTCGCTTCGATGTACGATTGTGCGCCATCCGTGGTCGGATGCGGTCCCGGCTGCGGCGGAATCCGTTGCGTGCTGATGGCCTCAAACAGCAGCGGATCGACCAGCCGATAACTCAGCGAACCGCTCACCGGCGCCTGCTTCATCAGCTTCTTGTAACTATCAGCGTTCAGCTCTTGGTCGGTCGAAGCGGTCTTGGCGGCCCATTCGGAAAACGCGATCGGCGACACCACATGCACCGGAAACATCATGTCGGGAAAACCGTCGCCGCTGAAATGTGACGACAGCCCGCGCAACTCGCCTTCGCTGTCGGCCCGCAGATTGAGCCGGGTCACCATGCCGTTCATGGTGTAGATCATGCTGCCGAGCTGGGGGATGAAGAACGCATTCATCACGCTCGCCGACGTCAATTCGAACTTCAGCGATGCGCCGACCGGCACGGTCAGCGAGTTGACCGTGGCAATCCCCTGATCCGGGTAGATGAACAGCCATTTCCAGTCCATCGACACGACTTGGATCCGCACGGGACTTCCGATTCCTTCGACCGGTGCGGCGGGATCTAGCCGGTGCGCGCCAATCCAGGTGACACCGCCGAGTAGAATGATGGTCAGCGTCGGGATCGACCACACGACGAGTTCGATCTTTCCCGAATATGTGAACTCCGGCCGATATTTCGCGCGTGGATTGGAAGCGCGAAACCAGAACGCGAAGGCCAGGATCGCAATGATCGTCGGCACCACGATCGCGAGCATGATCACGACGGAATCGATCAGGATCGTCGAGTTTCCGAACGCAACCGGTCCTTTGGGATCGAGAATGTTCATGAAACCAGCGCGCTTGGCGGCGTTTCCGTTTGGATCGTCAGCTTGTCGCGCCCGCGTCGGCTCCGAACTTCGGCTCGCCGCTTGCGTCCGAAGCTCGTCGCGGAACGCGGCCGGGTTGCCGCAGGTTGGATGCAGGCGGCTTCGAGTCAGTCAATCCCGCGATTCTTCGCGGTGTGTCGATTTGTCACTGACTGGCATACCCCGGAGAGGAGACCTCTTTCAATAGCGTCGTGACTGACGACTTTGTTACGTCGCTACGTGCGCCGGTCCGAACTGACCGGAGCGCGATGAGCCGGGGCACATCACGGGTGCGATCGGACGGCCGGCCTCCGCTCCGGCTCGTGCGACGCCGGCGCCAGCGGCGAGTCGTCATCGACTGTCCCCTCGCCGTGCTGCGTGAGCGGCCGATTGCCGGTGAGCGCACGGAGCAGCACATAGAACATCGGCGTGAAGAAGATGCCGAATGCGGTGACGCCGATCATGCCGGCGAACACGGCGACGCCCATCGCGTGCCGCATCTCCGAGCCGGCACCGGTCGAGGTCACCAGCGGCACCACGCCCATGATGAACGCCATCGAGGTCATCAGGATCGGCCGCAGCCGCAGCCGGCTGGCCTCGATCGCCGCCTGGATCGGCTTGCGCCCTGCGAACTCCAGTTCTCGCGCGAACTCGACGATCAGGATGGCGTTCTTGGCCGACAGGCCGACCAGAACGATCAACCCGATTTGGGTGAAGACGTTGTTGTCGCCCTTGCTGACCCAGACGCCGAACATCGCCGCCAGCAGCCCCATCGGCACGATCATGATGATCGACAGCGGCAGCGTCAGGCTCTCGTACTGCGCGGCGAGCACCAGAAACACCAGCAGCAGCGCCACGGGAAACACGATCATGGAGGAGTTGCCGGCGATGATCTCCTGGTAGGTCAACTCGGTCCATTCATACGACGTGCCCTTCGGCAGCGTCTCCTTGGCGACGCGGTCGATCGCGGCCTGCGCCTGCCCGGTCGAAAAGCCCGGCGCCGCGCCGCCGCTGATATCGGCCGTGAGGAAGCCGTTGTAGCGCATCGCGCGCTCCGGCCCGGCGCTCTCCTTGACCCGGAGCAATGTCGACAGCGGGATCATCTCGCCGGAGTCGGAACGCACCTTGAGCTGGCCGATGTCGTCCGCCCTCGCCCTGAACTTGGCGTCGGCCTGCACCCGCACCGAATAGGTGCGGCCGAACTTGTTGAAGTCGTTGACGTAGAGTGAGCCGAGATAGATCTGCATGGTTTCGAAGATCGACGTCACCGGCACGTTGAGCTGACGCGCCTTGGTGCGATCGACGTCGGCGTAGAGCTGCGGCACGTTGATCTGGTAGCTGGTGAACAGCCCGGCCAACTCTTTCTGCGCGCTCGCCTTGGCAACGAACGCCTTGGTGGCATCGTTGAGCGCCTCGTAGCCGAGCCCCGCGCGATCCTCGATCTGCAGCTTGAAGCCACCGATGGTGCCGAGCCCCGCCACCGGTGGCGGCGGGAACATCGCGATGAACGCATCCTGGATGCCGGCGAACTTCTTGTTCAGCGACATCGCAATGGCATTGCCGCTGAGCGACTTGTCCTTGCGCTCGTCGAACGACTTCAGGCCGATGAAGACGATGCCCGAATTCGACGAGTTGGTGAAACCGTTGATCGACAGGCCGGGAAACTGGATCGAGTTCTCGACCCCCGGCTCCTGCTGGGCGATCTCGCCCATCCGGCGGATCACCTCCTCGGTGCGGTCCAGCGTGGCGCCGTCCGGAAGCTGCGCAAAGCCGACCAGATACTGCTTGTCCTGCCCGGGCACGAAGCCGCCCGGCACCGCGTGGAACAGATAGAAAGTGGCTCCGACCAGCAGCAGATACAGCCCCATGCCGACCGCGCGGCGCGATACCACGCGCTTGACGCCGCCGCCATAGGCCTCGGAACTGCGGGTGAAGAAGCGGTTGAAGCGCACGAAGAACCAGCCGAGCGTCTTGTCCATCGCTTTCGTCAACGCGTCCTTCGGCGCGTCATGCCCCTTGAGCAGCAGCGCGGCCAGCGCCGGTGACAGCGTCAGCGAGTTGAAGGCGGAAATCACGGTCGAGATCGCCACCGTCAGGGCGAACTGCTTGTAGAACTGCCCGGTGAGCCCGGTGATGAAGGCGAGCGGGACGAACACCGCGACCAGCACAAGCGCGATCGCGATGATCGGCCCGGTCACCTCCCGCATCGCCTGATAGGCCGCCTCCTTCGGGCCGAGGCCGCGTTCGATGTTGCGCTCGACATTCTCGACCACGACGATGGCGTCGTCGACCACGATGCCGATCGCCAGCACCAGGCCGAACAAGGTCAGCGCGTTGATCGAAAATCCGAAGACGTGCATTACCGCGAAAGTGCCGACCACCGACACCGGCACCGCGATCAGCGGGATGATCGAGGCCCGCCAGGTCTGTAGGAACAGGATCACCACCAGCACCACCAGAGCGATCGCTTCGAGCAGCGTGTGGATCACCGCTTCGATCGAGGCGCGGACGAACTGGGTCGGGTCGTAGACGATGTCGTAGGATACGCCGTCCGGCATGTTCTGCTTCAGCTCCTTCATCGTCGCACGGACGTTGTCGGAGATCTGGATCGCGTTGGAGCCCGGCGACTGGAAGATCGGGATCGCCACTGCGGACTTGTTGTTGAGCAGCGAGCGCAGCGCGTAGTCGGCGGCGCCGAGTTCGATCCGCGCGATGTCGCGCAGCCGCACCACTTCGCCGTGGTCGCCGTTCTTGACGATGATGTCGCCGAATTCCTCTTCGGTCTGCAGTCGTCCCTGTGCATTGACCGAGAGCTGCAGATCGAGCCCCGGCTCGCCTGGCGAACTGCCGACCTGCCCGGCGGCGGCCTGGACGTTCTGGGCGCGGATCTCGCGCACCACGTCGGCCGGCGACAGGCCGCGCTCGGCGACCTTCTGCGGATCGAGCCAGACCCGCATCGAATAATCGCCCGAACCGAACAACTGCACCTGACCGACACCGGGAATCCGCGCCAGCCGATCCTTCACGTTGAGCACCGCGTAGTTGCGCAAGTACGTCATGTCGTAGCGGTCGTTCGGCGACATCAGATGCACCACCATGGTCAGGTCGGGCGCACTTTTGATGGTGGTGATGCCGAGCGCACGCACTTCCGCCGGCAGCCGCGGTTCGGCCTGCGAGACGCGGTTCTGCACCAGTTGCTGCGCCTTGTCCGGGTCGGTCCCGAGGCGGAAGGTGACGTTGAGCGTCATCTTACCGTCGGTGGTCGCCTGGCTGCTCATATAGAGCATGTTCTCGACACCGTTGATCTGCTCCTCGATCGGGGTCGACACGGTCTCGGCGATCACCTTCGGATTGGCGCCGGGATATTGCGCCGACACGACGATGGTCGGCGGCGCGACCTCCGGATATTCCGAGATCGGCAAGACCGGCACCGACAACAGGCCGGCGAGGAAGATCACCGCCGACAGCACGCCTGCGAAGATCGGGCGATCGATGAAGAACTTGGAAAAATTCATGGCTGTGTTCCGCCGGTTCGCTCGCGCGCGAAGCGCAATCATCCCTGCGCGGCGGACGAACGTCTGCCGCGGGACTGTCGGTTGAAACAATGAGGTTCGGCCCCGCCTTGCGGCGGAGCCGCGATCGTTAGTTCTGCGCGATCGTCTTGCTGGAGGCGGCAGCGTCCATCGCCACTGTCTCGGGCTTGATGGTGACGCCGGGACGCACCCTCTGCAGGCCGTTGACGACGATGCGTTCACCCGCCTTGAGGCCGGAGGCCACCACGCGAAGGCCGTCGACCGAGGCTCCCAGCTTCACTTCGCGGTATTCGGCGTGGTTCTCGGAATCGACCACCATCACGAACTTCTTGTTCTGATCGGTCCCAACTGCGCGCTCACTAACCAGCAGTGCCGGTTCGGCCTTCGGCTGCCCCATCGACAGCCGCGCAAACTGGCCCGGCATCAGCCGGCCGTCGGCATTGTCGAACACCGCGCGCACCCGCACCGTGCCCGAGCGCGGATCGACCTGGTTGTCGATGAACTGCATTTTGCCCTTCACCGGCGCCCCGCCCGCGACCGTCGTCATCTCGACCGGAATGCGCTCGATCGCGCCCGGAGTATTCTCGTCGGCGAGCGTTCTCAGCGCGCGGGTCACCACCTGCTCGTCGGCATTGAAGCTGGCATAGATCGGGTTGACGGACACCAGCGTCGTCAGCAGAGGCGAACTCGGGCCGGCGGCGATCAGATTGCCGACGGTGATCTCTACCTTACCGACGCGGCCGGACACCGGGGCGCGGATTTCGGTGTAGCTGAGGTTCAGCTCGGCGGTCTTCAGCGCCGCTTCGGCGGATTTGAGGTTCGCTTCGGCCTCGCGATAGGCGTTGAGGCGGTTGTCGACTTCGCGCTGGGTGATGCTGGAGCTGGAGAGCTGCTGGCTGCGCTCGACATCCGCTTTGGTGAAGACGACGCGCGCGCGGGCTGCCGACAACTGCGCCTGGGCGCGATCGACCTCGGCGGCGTACAGCGACGGATCGATCCGAACCAAGAGGTCGCCCTTGGACACCAGGGCGCCTTCCCTGAACTGGATCTCCTGCACGGCACCGGCCACCCGCGAGCGGATTTCGACCCGTTCGATCGCTTCCAGTCGCCCGGAAAACTCTTCCGAAGGCGTGGTCGCCTTGGCTTCGACCGTGGCAACCGAAGCGGTGACGGCCGGCGGCGACCCCGCGGTCTGCGCCTGAGCCGCCGAGCCGGGCGTCTGGTTCAACAGCAGCGCGCCGCCGCCGACACCCACCGCCACCACGGCGATCGCGCCGCCAAATGCGAACTTCCGAGTGAAACCAATGGCCATAGGAACCCCATCCGTATCCGCCGGGCTTGCAAAAAGCCGAGCGATCTCAGTATCTCTCTCTGCAGTCCGGGTGAAAACGAAGTCGGTTCCACACGCTGCAGCGCACACATCCGTACCGTCCGGTATAGATGGACCATCGACATCTACTGTCAAGAGACTTATCTACCGCTTGGTAGAAATCTCTGGAGATCCAGCCATGGCCCTGGGACGCCCCCGCGAATTCGACGTCGATGCGGCGCTCGACCTCGCTTTGCATGTGTTCTGGCGCAAGGGATACGAAGGCACGTCGATGACCGACCTCACCGAGGCGATGGGCATCACCAAGCCGAGCCTCTACGCCGCGTTCGGCAACAAGGAAGAGCTGTTCCGCAAAGCGCTGGATCGCTACGTCGATGGACCGGGCAGCTACTATCGAGCCGGGCTGCAGAAGCCGACCGCGCGCGAAGTCGTCGAGCATATCCTGTACGGCGCCGCGGACGCGATGTCCGACCCGAGCAATCCCGGCTGCCTCGCCGTTCAGGGCGCGCTGTGCTGCGGCGACGCCGCAGAGACTATCAAGCAGGAACTCGCGGCGCGGCGCGCCAAGACCGAAGAGGACCTGCGAGACCGCCTGAGCCGGGCGATCGGCGAAGGCGATCTGCCGGCCGGCTCCGACGCGGGCGATCTCGCCCGCTACGTCTCGGCGATCCTGCAGGGCATGGCGGTCCAGGCGGCGAGCGGCGCCGCGCGCGACCAGCTTCGCAAGCTTGCCCACATGGCACTTCGGAATTGGCCGCCGGTGTGATCTGCGAAGTAACTCCGCTCAGCCGTCATTGACGACTCGTTAACGATAGTGAGATCGGGTTACCGAATGTCGCAAGCTGTTGCCACCGGTTATTAGGAACTGGCACCGATATTGCGAACCATGCCACTGACGGTGTTGTCCAAATATCTGCATCCGGACCCGCGGATTCGCCGCGAGCTGGTCGATCTGCTCTACACCTCGCTGCCGCAGGTGATGGCAATCGGCGTGACGTCGGTGACGGGCGCGTTGGCACTCACCCTGCTCGGCGACGATCCTGGCTATGCGGTGATTACGTGTTTCATCCTGGTCACCGCGACCGCGCGGGTCTTCTCGTTGATGCGCTACAAAGCGCGCGCCGCGCATTTCACCGACGCCGACGTGGTACGCTGGGAACGTCTGTACGGTGCCGGCGCCACCGCCTTCAGCCTAGCGCTCGGTGCGCTGTCGTTCCGTGCGCTGCAGCTCGGCGATGCCCCCGGCGCGTGGATCGCATTCGGCCTGTCGATGTCGTACTGCGTCGGCATGGTGTCGCGCGCCGCGATCCGCCCGTGGATCATCCTCACTGCTGCAGCGGCTCTGCTGATACCCACCATGATCGCCGGGTTGATGCGTCCCGAACTCGCTTACAAGATCGGCGCCGGCATGCTGGTGCTGTTCTGGCTAACGCTGCGCGAAGCCTCGAAGCATCTCAGCGCCGCCTTCACGGAACGCCTCGAGGCCAAACACCGGCTGGCACGACAGGCCACGCACGACTTCCTTACCGACCTGCCGAACCGCGCTGGGTTCCTGCAGGCGCTATCGAGCATGGCGGGTAACTTCGCGGTGGTCGCGATCGATCTCGACGGCTTCAAGCCGATCAACGACCGTCATGGCCACCATACCGGCGACGATCTGCTCCGTCAGGTCGCCGAGCGGCTCACCGCCTGCGTCGGCGAAGACGGCTTCGCCGCCCGGTTCGGCGGCGACGAATTCATGCTGCTGAAGCCGGTCTCCAGCGCCGAACACGGCCGCGACGAAGCCCAGTCCCTGGCGCACGAAGCGGTGCTCGCCCTATCGATGCCGTTCCTGCTGTCGAACTTGCCGGTGTGTATCGGTGCCAGCGCCGGCATTGCCGTCAGCCACGCGGCGCTTGCCGAAGTCAAAACCGCCCAATTGCTCGAGCGCGTCGACCGCGCGCTGTACGTCGCCAAACGAGCCGGGGGCGGCTGTGCGTGGGCGGACGGAGAAACCGAACCCTCGTGCTGCCAGCGCTGCTCTCTGCTAGCTACAGGGGCGACCGCGGTCTGAGCCCACGACCACGGTAACTACTGACCAGCTCCTGCGCGGCGCTGCTTTTGCGCCAATGCAATGCGCGCCGTGTCGTCGGCACGACATCATCCAACGCCAAATCGATCGAGCAGATGGTCGGCACCATCAAGCGGCTCGCGGCCGCCAAGGGCTGCGCACCGGCGCAGCTCGCGATCGCGTGGCTGCTGCACCAGAGCAACCGCATCATTCCGATCCCCCGCACGCGGCGGATCGCGACGCTGGACGAACACCTCGGCGCCGCCGAGGTCACGCTGAGCGCGCAGGATCTCTCCGCGATCCGCGACGCGCTGCCGCCGGGCACGGCGGTCGGCGCGCGCTATCCGGAGAGCGCGCAGACCGGTCTCAACGGCTGAGCCCGACGGACCCGATCAGGTCTTCGGGGCAGCGGCCGGTGCGGTGCCGGCAAAGCCGTTGTAGCAGGCAAGCCGCTCGTCCTCCTCCTTGAGGAGGCGACAATCCGCCGCAGCCTTCGCCGGCTTCGCCGGCTTCGCTTTCGCTCCGGCCTTGGTCGCCTTCGGCTTCGGCGGATAAATCGCATCGAAGCAATCGAGCCGTTCCTTGGTGGCGTCCTCGATCTCGAGGCAGGCCTTCATCTGGTCGGCGACCGAAGGCTTCGCCGCCGCCGTGTGCTTGGCAGCCTTGTGCCCCTTCGGCTTGATCTGCACAAGCGGCTGATCACCGACCATCGGCGTCCCATTCCCCGCAGTCGGCGCCTGATTTGCGGCCGGTGCGTTGCTCTGCGCCAGCGCCGCGCTCGACACGAGCAGCGCGGCAAGTACCATGATTGTCCTCATCGAAATCCCCGTCCCTTGCCCCGAACCGCACGCGGCTGATCGCCGCCGCGGCGATATCGTCAAACCGGACGTACCCGGCGCCGTCAAGCGCGCTGGCTGCCGCAGCCCTGATCCGTCCACGGCCCAGCACGGCGTTGCGAATGCGGCGGGTTTTGGGCAAGCCCAGCCGGCTCCACAGCGGGCGCGGCTAGTCAGATGGTCGGCAAGGCGTTACAGCAGCACCGATGAAATGGATGCTGATCGCCCTCACCGTCCTGCTCCCGGTTTCGGCCGGCGCGGAACCGCGCAAGTCCGCGGTCCCGAAGGCGCTGAGCGAAACCGCCGCGCCGGCGCCTCGGACGCCAGCGCCTGGATCAGGGCGTAATCCGTGCTCGGCCTTCGGCCCCGGCTTCGTCCAGCTCGAAGGCGGTTCGACCTGCGTCAAACTCGGTGGGAGCATCAGTGTCGGCGCCGGCGTTCGCCGCTGACCCTCGGAGCAGCCCGTACTGGAACCCGTCGGCCAATGCCCGATTATGGGTCCTATGACGAATTTGCGACAAGCACCTGCGCCGCTCGGCCCCGCAGTACCGCCACATCCCGCTGTTCGCTTCGCCCCGATCGCAGGCCTGACCCTTCTGCTGGCCGGACCGGGGCTTGCGATCCAGTTCGGATTACTGCCGTTCGAATACCGCATGGGCGCGCTGATCGCGGTGTCGGCGCTGTGCGTCGGGCTGTGCCTGTGGGCCGGTTTTTCGTTTCAGGAGCTGGGCTTCGGCCGGCCGCATCAATGGCGGCACTGGCTCGAAGCGATCGCGGTCACCAGCCTGATTTCCGCGATCATGCTGCTGCAGACACGGTTGTTCAGCTTCGACGCCCAGCCGCCGGCTTGGCTCAGCTTCGCGCCGTTCTACGTCCTGGTATCGAGTCCATGCCAGGAGGTGGTGTGCCGCTCGATTCCCAAACTGATCACCGACCGGATGCGGCACGGCGGCTGGGCCTACATCCTTTACTCGGCCGTGCTGTTCTCGCTGATCCACCTTTGCTACGGCGACCCGGCACTGCTGCTCAACACCTTCCTGCTCGGCGTGGTGTGGGGCTTCGTGTATTGGCGAACCCTGAACATCTGGCCGCTGATCGTCTCGCACGCCATCGTCGGTACGCTGGCCTTTTCTCTCGGCCTCGCGTGAACGGCTCAGCTTAGATTTCGAGCTGAGTACCGAGTTCGACGACGCGATCGGTCGGGATCTTGAAGAACGTCGTTGCCCGCGTCGCGTTCAGCGTCATGAACGTGAACAGGCGCTCGCGCCATAGCGCCATGCCCGGATTCAGACTCGGCACATAGGTCTCGCGGCTGAGGAAGAACGACGTCGACATCATGTTGAACTCGTGCCCGAACTGCTTGCACAGCGCGAGCGCCGCCGGCACGTCGGGAGTCTGCATGAAGCCATAGCGGATGATCAGGCGATGGAAGCCGTCGCCGATGTCGGTCATATGCACGCGCTCTGCGTCGGGCACGTAGGGCGTTTCTGCAGTCGAGACCGTGGTCAGAATGACGCGCTGATGGACCGTCTGGTTGTGCTTGAGATTGTGCAGCAGCGCCGGCGGCACGCCGTCGGTGGCGGCGGTCAGGAACACCGCGGTGCCGCGAGCGCGCGACACGTTCGGCCCGAGCGCGCGCAGCACCACGTCGAGCGGCACCGCCTGCTTTTTCAATTGCTTGCGCACCAGGGCGCGACCGCGCCGCCAGGTCGTCAGCACGGTGAAGGAAATGAAGCCGATGAACAGCGGGAACCAGCCGCCTTGCGCGACCTTGATGATGTTGGCGGAGAAGTAAGCGAAATCCAATAGCAGCAGGGTGCCGACCACGACGGCGACGAGGCCCCAATGCCAGCGCCACAGCAGCACCGCGACAAACGACACCAGGATCGTATCGATCATCATCGTGCCGGTGACGGCGATGCCGTAAGCCGCAGCGAGATTGCTCGACGACTGGAATCCGATCACCAGCGCCATCACGGCCAGATACAGCGTCCAGTTGGTGAACGGTACGTAGATCTGACCGGCCTCTTCGCCCGAGGTGTGGACGATCGTCATCCGGGGCAGCAGGCCGAGCTGGATCGCCTGCCGCGCCACCGAGTAGGCGCCGGAGATCACCGCCTGTGAGGCGATCACCGTGGCCATCGTGGCGAGCGCCACCATCGGCACCACCATCCATTCCGGACCAAGCCGGAAGAACGGGTTCTGGATCGCCGCCGGATCATGGATCAGCAGCGCACCCTGGCCGAAATAGTTCAGCAGCAGCGCCGGCAGAACTAAACCGAACCAGGCGAGCCGGATCGGAAATTTGCCGAAATGACCCATGTCGGTGTACAGCGCCTCGCCGCCGGTGACCGCCAGCACCACCGAACCGAGCGCATAGAAGCTCATCAGCGGATGGCGGATCACGAATTCGATCGCATAAGTCGGGCTGATCGCTTCGAGCACCTCGGGCGCATGCACGATATTGACGATACCGAGCGCGGCGAGCGTCACGAACCATATGCACATCACCGGTCCGAACAATCGGCCGACCAGCCCCGTGCCGCGTGACTGAATCCAGAACAGGATCGTCAACACTACCGCCGTGATCGGCACCACATAGGCCTTCAGATCAGGCGTCACCACCTCGAGGCCTTCGACGGCGCTGAGCACCGAAATCGCCGGCGTGATCATGCTGTCGCCGTAGAACAGCGCCGCAGCGATCACGCCCAGCATCATCAGCGGATAGTGCACGCGGCGACCGCGCGTCAGTTCGGTCACCAGCGCCAACAGCGCCAAGCTGCCGCCCTCACCGTGGTTATCGGCGCGCATGATGACGATGACGTACTTCACCGTGACCAGCAGCATCACGGTCCAGAACACCAGCGACAGCACGCCGAAGATGTTATCCGGCGCCACCGGAATCGGATGGTGACCGGCGAAGGTCTCCTTCATTGCGTAGAGCGGGCTGGTTCCGATGTCGCCGTAAACGACGCCGATGGCACTGACCAGGACGCCGAGGCCCTTTCTCTGCTGGCTCATTGCCTACCCCTGGGCCACGTCGACGGAACTGCTGTCGACGCGGCGCGGCAGCCGCCGCGGCGCTGTCGGGAGTCGATACAGGGCACCGAAGTATCCGTCGGCCAGCACTCGATTTCGGTCCCGCGTCTGTTCCATAACGGCTGCGCCCTGTGCTTGACCTGGATCGGAGGGCGCGCGGCGCCGACGCTCCAGGAACGTGGTCGAGTTTGGTTCGATTCGGTTGAAGTCTGATCAGACGTGGTCGCGCCGATTGCCTAGAAGCATAGGTTTGTCACCAAATTTCCGCGCTTGTCCTTGAGCACATAGGGGCAATCGCTCCGCTTCAGCGCCGCCTTGGCTTCGGCGCTGCCGAGCGCGGCGGCCTTTTCGTAGTACGCCTTTGCGGCATCGCTGTCCTTCGGGCCCCCGCGCCCGGCCTGTGCAAAGGCGCCCATCTGCATCAACGCGCCGGGATGGCCCTGCCCCGCCGCCTTTTCGAACAAGGCCCGCGCGCCAACGTCGTCCTTCGAACCGCCAACGCCGTCGGCCAGCATCAGGCCGAGCTGGTATTGCGCCTCGGCGTTACTCTCTGCGCCCTTGGCAAGCAAGGCTCGGGTTTTGACGGGGTCGGACGATACGCCACCGCCGAGTGCGGCCAGATTGCTGATGCCGCGCGGATTGCCCGCCGCCGCGGCACGCTCCAAGAGTTGACGCGCCTTGGCGTCGTCCTTGGGCACGCCGGCGCCGGTGGCATAGGCCACACCCAACTCGACCATCGCCGAGCTGCTGCCCTTGTCGGCAGCCCTGCGGTAGGCTGCGATCGCCTCGGCAGTCTGACCGCCGGCCGCATAGGCACGGCCGAGTGCGTACATCGCGCGACGCGATCCGGCGGCGGCAATCCGGCAGTACTTCAGCGCGGTCGCGACGTCTCCGGGCGCGATCTGGACAACACCTTTGACATCGGAAGGCTTATCGGGATCCGCCGGATCTGCGGCGATCCGATCGCACAGGACCAAGTCGGCCGACTGCGCGAGTGCGGAGGTGATCGCGCCCCCAAGTGACAGCGCGAGCAGGACTGCCGATCCGCCGGCGGCCCACGATCTCGTCCTCATCATTCATCCCCAAGCATTCGTGGCGCCGGCCCCAGCGGGCCGCCACTGGCCGCTGCACGCGGCCTCGATCGGCCGCAATCTACCCAATCCCCACGCAGGTTGAAACTGACCAGGCCCGACAAAGGACTGTGGAGGATGCCGGCGTCGGGCGAAAACCGACTTGCCGCAACCGTCAGGATCGGCATCGCCGCCCGCCGCTTCGAGGCCGGGGCAGCCCTTCGGGCCCGCTCGGGCCCATCGCGGAACCATTGCGTTTGCGCACCGTTCAAGCCTCAGTCTCAGCCAAGGATGAACGATATGACGATCTTAAAGTGGGCGCTGATCTTTCTGGTAGTTTCGATCATCGCCGGCCTCTTCGGGTTCACCGGAATTTCTGCGGCGTCAGCCGATATCGCGCGGATCTTGTTCTACATCTTCGTGGTGATCTTCTTGGTGCTGTTGATTCTCGGACTGACGATTTTCAAAGCTTGACCGGTGCGGCAGCTCTGCGTCTCGGCGCAGGGCTGCCATGATCCACAACCTGTTTGATCTACAGCAAGCGGTGGCGGGCCACCTTCGACCAAGGTTGTTCCATCCCGCCGATATTCAATATTGCAATGCAACATCGGCTCCACTAGGTAAGCCATCTCAACCTGAGGCAGTCGATGAGCGAAGATTGGAACACGAAATACGGCGTGCGGCGCGTCCGACGCGACCCGCCGACTCTTGAAGAAGCGATTTTCGCGGCGACCGGCATTACCGACGACCTCGACTCGCAGGCTGAGATTGCCGCGTCTCTGATGGGGATGCCGATCGAAGCCGTGCAGAAGGAGGTTCGGAAGTCTGCGCGCGCCTCGGCGCGGACGTCGCGAGTGATTACCGGCGAACAGGGCTTTCAACGTTCCGTCGTGGTCGAGCGCCGGGTATCGCGCCGGATCGTCGGCAACGACAAGCGGATCTGAGCACTTCTGCCGCCCTCGCCCGCTCGGGCGCATCAGACACCATCTCAAAAGAAAACGCCGCGGCGCTTCAGCACGCGGCGTTGTTGTTTGCAATGCTCGGAGCGTCAGGCTGCGCGGTTGAAGCCCGACATCCTCAGAAACAGATTCCAGCACGCCTGATTGAAAGCGACGAGCGCATTCGCCGCGCCGCCCGAAATGGCAATCTGGCGCGGCACCGTCGCGGTCTCAGCAGCCTGCTGTTCGAGGTCGATCGTACCGGTGGACTCGCCCTGGCGGAACGTCAGGTGCGCGCCGAACTTGTTTGCGAGCGCGCGCATCGCCTGATTTTGAGCGCCGGTCGTGATCCGCAGTTTCTCGTAACCGAGCGATCGCGCAACCTGCATCAATTGCTTGAACAGAATGCTGCCGATGCCTTTGCGGCGCAGATGACTTTCCACGCTGAAGGCGATCTCGGGAAGCGAGTCGATGTGCAGATCGGGCTGATGCAGCTCGGCGGCCGCGTGCACGGAGCCGTCTTCCGCAAAGAACGCGATGATGATGGTGCCATCGCCGCCGCACTTCTTGGCGTAACGATCGATGAAGCCTTCGTCGGCGAAGCCGTTGAAACGATCACGCCGGCTTTCGGCATCGAGACGCAACAGGTGATCCCGAAGCAGCGGCAGCTCTTGATTGATCAGGGATCGAATCGTCCCTTTGGAGCCGGTAAGGTCGGCGATGAGAGCGTCGTGCATAAGTATTCTCTCCTCTCGGGGCGACCCTCAAGGAGGCGTTCGTCTTCCCTAGACAGAAGTCATATTGTGCATTGCACAATAATATTCAAGACCCATTCGCAGGCGACGCCTAGCAAAGAACGGCAGCGAGCCTTCGAACTTTTGCAAAACCTATCTAAATTACGGCGTTTAAGAAAGCGCGAGGCGACGCGGATGGTGCTCCGGGAGCGGTTTTGCGCCGCACCCCCGTAGTCTTACGGAGGCGCGATAGAATATTATAATACCATTTGAGTTTGGGTCACCACAGCGACCAGCTTGCCGTCCTCGGTCTCGATTCGTGTCTGCCACACCTGGGTCCGACGACCGCGATGCACCGGTGTCGCGGTGGCGATCACGGTGGAGCCGGCTTTCGCCGGACCGATGAAGTTGGTCTTGCTCTCCAGCGTCGTTGTGCCCTTGGCCTCGGCCGGCAGGTTGATCACGGTGGCGGCGGCGCCGACACTGTCGGCCAGCGCCATCACGGCGCCGCCGTGAATGCTGGCGCCGACGGTGCAGAGATCGTCGCGCACCAGCAGCGTCGCGACCACCCGGTCGGCAGCAGCTTCGGTGAAGCGCAGTCCCATCAGCGCCGCGAACGGCAGCGGAAACGAGTTGATCTTGTCCAGTGGCGTCATGCTTGCGCCCTCCCCCTCGCCCGCCAATGTGGCGACGGCGGCGCGGGCTGCCGACCGTCGCTCGGTTGGATCTGTCGGCGGACCGATGCCTGCCGGTCCGCCTCGGCGCAATGACCTGTCAGGTCATCGACGTGGCGCGCAGGCTGTGCCTCAGGCCGGCTCGACGCCGCACCATTCAGCGATGAACAGCGCGGTCGCCTTGGTCGATTGCCGCAGCGACTCCAGATCGATGTACTCGTTGAAGCCGTGCATCGCCTCGCCCGATGCACCGAAGCACAGGCTGGGGATGTTGTAGTTGAGGCCGTAGAACCGCGTGTCGGTGAGCGCGGTGAACACCAGATCCTGCACCTCGCCGCCGTAGACCGCCTGATACGCCTTGCCGAACGCAGCTTCCGGCTCGGCGGCGTCCTTCAGTTCGTACCCCTCGGACAGAAAGCCGGACCACTCCACCTGCGGCGGGTTGTTCGACAGGAAGCGATGGTTGCGCGCCGCCGCAGCGACGCAGGCCATGATCTCAGCCTTATGATCGGCAACCGACCAGCCCGGCAGGATCGCGATCCGGCAGTCGACGTCGCACCACGCCGGCACGCTGGACGCCCAGTCGCCGCCCTTGATCATGCCGGGGTTGAAGTTGATCGGATGCTCCAGCGTCTTGAAATGAGGATCGCTCGCCGCCCGCCGATTCCACTCCTCCTCGAGCTTCCCGAGTGCGTCGATCAGGTGATAGGCGGCCGTGATCGCATTGGAGCCCGAGCCCGCGGTGGCGACGTGCACCGGATAGCCGCGCACCTTCAACCGAAACCAGATCACCCCGACCTGAGATCGCACCATCTTGCCGCTGGTGGGTTCCGGGATGAAGCAGGCATCGGCGCGGTAACCGCGCTGCAACGTCGACAGCGCGCCGACGCCGGTGCTCTCCTCCTCGATCACCGACTGGAAGTGAATCCGCCCTGTGGGGCGCAGGCCTGCGGCCTTGATGGCATCCAAAGCATACAGCGCGCCGATGGTGCCGGACTTCATGTCGCAGGCGCCACGGCCGTACATCCGGCCATCCTTGATCACGGGCGAGAACGGCGGGGTATCCCACATCTCCAGCGGCCCGGCCGGCACGACGTCGCAATGGCCCTGCAGGATCAACGAGCGACCAGCATTGTTCGTCGGCCGATAGGTGCCGACCACCGTCCGCGCCTTGGAGAAGTCGTGCTCGATCGGCCCATAGCCGCGCAGATCCTTCAGATCGTCGAGCTCGATGTGCCAGTCGTCGACTTCGTAACCGCGCTGCCGGAGCAGATCCGCCATCATGTCCTGGCACGGTCCCTCGGCACCGCGGGTGCTCGGGATCGCAACGAAATCGCTTGTGGTGGCGAGCTGGGCGTCGAAGCCGGCATCGACGGCATCGAGAATGCGGCGCTGAAGATCATTGTCGCTCATACGGATGGGCGCTCCTGTGTTGATTGCTCTGATACCGGCGCGCGGATCAAACCACAGATCGCCCGATTTTCCATGCAGTTTGGCCCTGCAATCGAATCATGCCCTCATGCCGCGATATTGTTCAGGAGATCCGATGTTCCGTTCACAACTCAAGCGCACCTCGCTCGTCGCGCTCGGCACCGCGTTGCTGGTTGCCGTTGCAACGCCGGCCGCCGCACAGCAGCAGGTTTCGCGCGAGCAAGAGATCACCGGACTACGGCTTGGCCAGAAAATCCTGGTCGACGACGGCTCCTGCCCCAACGGTCAGATCAAAGAAGTGACGGGCTCGACGCTGTCGGCCAACGGCGTGGTGGCCACACGCAAGTGCATCCAGCGGGTGCGACGCTGACGCAGCTCTCGTCGAGGCTGCGCGCGTCCGCTAGTCCAGCGGGTCGAACATGCACTGCAGAGCGGGCTTGGCGATCAGCGTGAAGGTCGCATTGATCTGCGACTGCTTGGTCTGCGGGACCCAATTGTTGTCGATGGTCGGCACGCCGCTCTCGCGGATGCCGCGTAGCAAGGCCTGCCGAAGATCGCTGTCGGGGACCATGGCTGCGGCGTGATCGTGCAGGCACCCGCAGACCGCGTCGGGATGAGCCCATCGCCCCGTCATGTGCGCGGTGCATTGGCGGATGAACTCCGTCCGCGCATCCTGGACACCGAAGGACAATCGACTCTGTGCCTGCGCCTGGCCGCCGATCATCAGCCCAAAGCCGACCGCGAGCGCAGCCATCCGAAGCATCGTCACCAATTCACCGACTCCATCCGACGAAGCCGCCGCCTCGCCGGCCAGCACCATCGTTCGCTTCAGCGCCCTTCATGACCGTCTTTCCCAGACAGGCGAACCAAGCCTGAACCGCGCTGCCAGTCGCCAGCACGGGCGCGGCGTCCGGTTCTGCATCCAACGGTTCCATCGGCAGGCGTCACCACTGCGCGCGTTGACCAGTTGATAACCACGCTCTGTTTCGAGACCGCTGCGCCGAGGCATCCGAATGGTTTCGTCCCGGTGCCGAATTGTTTCGTCGCTTCCCCTTCGACGAAACAATTCGGAGAAAATTGCCGCGATCTCAGAGCGGCACTGCTTCAACGGCCGGACGCCAACCTCGACCAAAGTCGCAGAGGCGGGAGCGTGCAGGCGGACAACTGCGACATCACCGCGTCATCAACGACCGCTTAGTAGGGCACCGCAACCGTCACTCTTGATGGCTCAGCATTCCAAAGGTTAGCGGGCTTCTCCACCCTCTATTACCAGTTTTTTGCGAAGAGCTATCGAGGCTAGTAATTTCATTGGATCGGCACTACAAATGATTAGCTGCGGAGCATGGCTTGATCCAGCTTTGAACCGCGCTGTGACGTCGGGTGCAGATCATCGCGGTACATTGGCCGCGGCCGTGGCAGAGACCTGGACGTTGGAGATCCAAGAATTAACGGATCTCGCCCCTCGCCGCGCCGGCTCGTTCGGGCTGCGTCACGAAAAGCCCGCTTCGGTTCGGACCGCACGTCGTCTCGACGATGTGCGGCAACGATTCCGGCGTCGCGGCGTTAACAGATGATGGAGGAAACAAAAATGGCCAGTATTCAGCTTGGCGATGGCACTGGCAGCGACCGCAGTGTGGAGCGGCGTCCTTCCCCCCGTCCTGATGCCCGGCACGCGGAGCCGCTGCGCAACGGCCACAGAAGCGCGGCGACGTCGGGAGAGATGGCGCTGCAAGGGCCGTTCGGACATGCCGCCACGCAGTGCATCCCGCAGCGGCTGGTGCGCCTCGTCGGCTACCGCGCGCCGTCCCGAACTGCAACACCGCAACAGATGTCGACCGAGCGAGAGACGGCCTGAAAAGCCTGACCGCCGCGGTGGCGCGCCGGCAAGTGGCGATATCGGCGACAAATGGCGACATCGGCGCTTGGCTGCCCACCGCAGCCGAAGCGCCGACGCACTGATGGTTACTTGAAGAAGTCCCCGCACTTCTCGACCGAGCCGTCACCGCCCCAAGGCATGACCGGCACCGACGAGGTCGAGTTCTTCGGCGAGCCCTCGATCAGCTTGTCCGAGTACACCATGTAGACGAGCACGTTGCGCTTCGGATCGCAGCCACGCACGATCTGCATTTTCTTGAAAAACACAGAACGGCGCTTGCTGAACATGTCCTCGCCCTGCTCCAGCTTGGCCTTGAAGTGGATCGGACCGATCTGACGGCACGCCAGCGAAATGTCCGAAACTTCCTCGGCAAGGCCCAGCCAGCCCTTGAAGCCACCGCGCTCCGGCACGGTGAAGTGGCAGGCGACGCCCTGCACTTCAGGATCGTCGACGCCATACACCGCCAGCTTGTCATTGGGGCTGAGTAGCTTGAACACGGTCGAGCGACGGAAGATCACGTCCGGCTCATCCGACGCCAGCGCGGCCGTGGACGCGCCCGTCACAGCGAGCGCGAACAGCGCCAAAGCACCGGATTTGAAGCGGGAGAGGCGAAACTGAGAAGTGCGCCGATTCATCGAATTCTCCATAGAAGCGGTTCTGTGCATTTGGTGAGCAAATCGCCGGTTGGGAAGGTGCAAGTCCTGCCCGATGCCGCGTTTAACCTTCGGTGAAGCTTTTTTGTTACGGTCGAACAGATTGCGCGACAGTTCGCCACGAAAGTGAACGCGTCTGGCGCCAGAGAGACTAACCCACAATCCTGGTGGCAAGATTCGGGGAACACCTGCGTGCGCGTCATTCACTGCCAAGCTGATTTCACCGACGATCGTTACTCACGCACCGGGAAGTCGATGGTACCTGGGCGATTGACGATGTCTCAGGCAACTTTCGCAGCAGGAATCATGGCCACCGCGATCGCAGCGGCACCGGCCGCGCAAGCATCGCCGGCGTGGTTCTGGGCGGATGAAGCGCCGATCTACGACGCTCCCCTCTACGATGCGCCGCCGCCCGCGCCCAAGCGCCATCACCAACATCCGCGCAAGCGACTGCAGCTCGACCACAAGGCCGAAAAGCAGATCCAGAAGCAGGCGGCCAAGCCGCAAGGGCCGGTGGTGATCGCGGTCTCGATCGAACAGCAGAAGCTGCGCGTGTACGACGCCAACGGTCTGTTCGCCGAAGCGCCGGTGTCGACCGGGATGCGCGGCCATTCGACGCCGATGGGCGTGTTCAGCGTCATCCAGAAGAGCAAATACCACCGCTCCAACATCTACAGCGGCGCCCCGATGCCCTACATGCAGCGCATCACCTGGTCGGGCATCGCGCTTCACGCCGGTGCCCTCCCCGGTTACCCGGCATCGCATGGCTGCATCCGGATGCCGATGACGTTCGCGGTGAAGATGTGGGGCTGGACCCGGATGGGCGCCCGCGTGATCGTCGCGCCCGGCGACGCGACGCCGGTGAGCTTCTCTCATCCGCTGCTCGCCACCAAGAAGCTGGTTCCGGATCCCGAGCCGATGGTGTCGGATTCGCCCAAGCCTGCGACCACGACCAAATCCGACAAGGCGGCCGATAACGGCAAACCGGCGGAGTCTGCGCTGCCGACCGATGAGCTGCGGCGTGGCATTGCACTGGATGGCGACAAGCCTGCGGCCGCTCCAGTCCGCACCGCGGATGCGGCAGCCGCGGCCGTGACGCTGACCGACGCCTCATCCAGCAAAGCCCCAGAAGCCACCGACGCTGCGGCTCCCGCAACGACCGCGACGGTGGATTCCACCAAGGCGCAGGACAAGCCAGTCGACAGCAAATCCGTCGATAACAAGTCCGCCGACGCCAAGGCGACCACGGACACCACGCCGCCCGCCGAGCAGCCCAAGGCCGCCGCGGCGACAACCGACGACAAGACTCTGTCGGCTCCTGGAGACAAAGACCAGTCGCAGGCCCCGACTGAAGACGATCATGCCGCCTCCGCTCCGGCGCTGCCGTCACCGAATCCGAAACAACAGATCGCCGCCTTCGTCAGCGCCAAAGACGGCAGGCTCTATGTGCGGCAGAATCAGACTCCTCTGTTCGACGTGCCGGTGACCATCGCCGCCAACGACCGACCGCTGGGAACGCATGTCTTCACTGCCGAACTCGACAAGGACCTGAGCGTTCGCTGGTCGGTGGTGTCGTTGCCGACGAAGCTCGCTAAAGCGGAACCTGAAGTGCAGCGCAAATCTCGTCGACACGACAGTGCGTTGGCCGGAGAGTCGAAGACATCGCATCAGACCAACAGCCCGACTGAAGCGCTCGACCGGCTGACGATTCCGCCGGAGGCGATGAAGCGGTTCGCCGAAGCACTGACGAACGGCAGCTCTTTGATCGTGTCCGATCAGGGCATCGCCACTGGCGAGACTGGAAAAGGCACCGACTTCATCATCCCGCTACGCTGACCCTCGCCCCATCTGTCCTTCGAATCTGCGGGCAACTCCTCGGCAGTGGCAAAAACCGTTGGCACGGCCGGGAGCGACCCTCTACCTTGGCGCGCGACGCGTGCGCTGGCCCGACTCGGGCTGCGTGCGCTCGGGCGACCAAACGGCAGAAGGACTTCGGTATGCGGATAGCAGCAGCTTTGATTGTTGCAGGTGCGGTGTCTGTTGGGACGACCGCGGCCTCCTTCGCGCAGGCGCCGAAAGCTCCCGCTCCCGCAGCTCCCCAATCCACTCCGGCCCCCGCCCCGCAAGCTGCAGCCGCGGCCAAGCCGCTCTGCGCCAACCCGGATGCGCTGGGCGTCGGCCGCATCGTCGAAATCGACACCACCGGCGGCCCCGGTTTCGGCTTCGAGCATTTCAAGCAACTCGACTTCCTGCGCGACAAGGAAGTGGTGCTGACCTTCGATGACGGCCCCTGGCCGGTGAACACGCCGGCGGTGCTGAAGGCGCTCGGCGATCAGTGCACCAAGGCGATCTTCTTCCCGATCGGCAAGCACGCCACCTATCATCCCGAGATCCTCAAGCAGGTCGCCGCCGCCGGCCACACTGTCGGCTCGCACACCTGGTCGCATGCCAATCTCGCCAACAAGAAGCTGACCGAGCAGCAGGCCAAGGACGAGATCGAAAAGGGTTTCGCCGCGGTGAAGTGGGCGATCGGAACCGCACCATCGCCGTTCTTCCGTTTCCCGGCGCTGCAGCATCCGCCGGCGCTGGTGACCTATCTCGGCACCCGCAACGTCGCGATGTTTTCCTGCGACTTGGACTCATTCGACTTCAAGGCCCGCAAGCCGCAGCAGGTCGTCGACACCGTGATGAACAAGCTGGACAAGCTCGGCAAGGGCATCATCCTGATGCACGACTTCCAGAAGAGCACTGCCGAGGCGCTGCCGGAGCTGCTGCGGCGGCTGAAGGCCGGCGGCTACAAGGTGGTGCAGATGCGCGCCAAGTCGCCGGTGCAGACGTTGCCGCAGTACGACGAGGAACTCGCCAAGAGCAATCCGCTGCCGACGGTGAGCACCCGGCCGGTGAGCGCCGTCGTGCAGACCGTATCTGAATAAGCGATCCCGCCTTGCAGATGCGGATTGCGAACCGCCCATGACGGCGGCGCCAGCTTTGACCATCGAGGGCTACGTCATCGTGTCGGCCGAGGGCAACCTCGCCGACGCGGATCGGCTGATGCCGGACGCGCTGAAGTTCAAGGGCGATCAAAAGTTCTTCGCAACCTCGCTCGACCGCGCCGACCTGATCGTCCATGGCCGCAACTCGTTCGAGGACCAGCCGAGCTCGCCGCTGCGGCGCCGGCTGATCGTGACCCGGCAGGTCGCCGGCTTGGCGCCCGACCCGACGAATCCGAAAGCGCTACTGTGGAACCCGGCCCATACGTCGTTCGAAGACGCCTGCGCCCGGGCCGGTGTGACCAGTGGCACGGTGGCGATCATCGGCGGGCCTGCCGTGTTCGCGCTGTTCTTCGATCGCTACGACACGTTCTATCTGTCTCAGGCTCCGCAGGCCCGGCTGCCCGGCGGCGAGCCGTGTTTCCCGGGCGTGCCGGAGCGGACACCGGAGCAGATCCTGTCAGCGCACGGCCTGCACCCGGCCGACCGGCAAATCCTCGACGCCGACCACGACGTCAGCGTGACCGCCTGGCGCCGCCGCTGACCGCGATCACGCGGCACTGGACGCCGCGCCGCCTCTGCCGATCCCAGCAATGATCAGCAATCCACCGACCAGCGACAGGTTCTTCAGGGCGATCGCCAGATTGGCCTGAGCGTCCGGGCCGGTCTGGTTCCAGAAATCGTGGAAGTAATACGTCCCGACCGCGACGAACACGATCAGCACCAGCGCGCAGAACCGTGCACCGAAATTCAGGGCGATCAGCAGGCCGCACAACAGCTCGATCCCGCCGGCCGCCAGCGCCAGCATTTGGGCGAACGGCATTCCGGCAGCCTGCTCGAGCTGCGCCGTGTAGGTGGCCATTATCTCGGGGACGACGAACTTGCCGACCGCCTGGGTGGTCGCAGGCAGATCGAGCAGCTTGGATGCGCCGGAGTAGACGAACAGGATGGAGAACAGAAAGCGCCCGAGCGGAATCAAGGCCGGCATGTGCATCCCCGTGGACGGCGGCGAATGCGCCGCACCGCACCCTCAGTATGGCGCGGCGCCTCGGGTTTTCAAACGAACAAAAAACGACAGTTCCAGTCCTGAACGCCTCAGGCAAACAGCGTTCCCTGATGCCGCCCGGCCCGCTCCTGCGCCTCGACCACCGCCACCGCGGTCATGTTGAGGATGCCGCGCGCGGTCGCAGACGGGGTCAGGATGTGCGCCGGCAGAGCCGGGCCGATCAGAATCGGTCCGACCGGCAGCGCCTCGCCCACCACCTTGATCATCTGATAGGCGACATTGGCGGTGTCGAGATTGGGCATGATCAGCACGTTGGCGACGCCGGTCAGCCGTGAATGCGGCAGGATCATCTGCCGCGAGGTTTCCGACAGTGCGCTGTCGCCCTGCATCTCGCCATCCGCTTCGATCTCCGGATGCTTCTCGGCAAGGATCGCGGTGGCGCGGCGCATCTTCAGCGACGAGTCCGTAGGGAAGCTGCCGAAATCCGAATGCGACAGGAACGCGATCTTCGGCTTGATATTGAACCGCTGGACGTGAACCGCCGCGAGCGCCGCGAGTTCGGCCAGTTCCTCGGCCGTCGGATTGGGCCGCACCTGGGTGTCGGCGATGAAAATCGGGCCCTTCTTGGTGATCAGCAGCGCCAGCGCAGCGTAGTCCGACACACCGGGGCGCCGGCCGATCACGTCGCGAACGTGGCGCAGATGATTCATGTAGCGGCCGTCGAGGCCGCAGATCATCGCGTCCGCCTCGCCGCGTGCCACCGCGAGAGCTGCGATCACCGTCGAGTTGGTCCGCACCACCGTGCGCGCCGCCGCCGGCGTCACACCGGCACGGCCGGCGATGTCGATATAGGACTGCACATAGGAGCGATAGCGCGGGTCGTCCTGCGGGTTGACGAGGTCGAAGTCCTCGCCGGGACGGATCGACAGGCCGGAACGCTTGATCCGCGCCTCGACCACCGAGGGACGGCCGACCAGGATCGGCCGCGCAAGCTTCTCCTCGAGGATGGTCTGCACCGCGTGCAGTACCTTCTCGTCTTCGCCTTCGGCATAGATCACCCGGACCGGCTGGCCCTTCGCCTTGGCGAACACCGGCTTCATCACCAGGCCGGAGCGGAACGCGAACCGTTCGAGCTGCGCGTAGTAATCATCGAACGAGGTGATCGGACGGGTGGCAACGCCGGAGTCCATCGCGGCCATTGCCACTGCGGGCGCGATCCGCAAAATCAAGCGCGGATCGAACGGGCTCGGGATCAGCGAGCCTGGGCCGAACCCGAATGCTTCCTCATTGTCGAGACCAACCGACACCGGGTCGGCCGGCGCTTCGCGCGCGAGCTGCGCGATCGCGTCGACCGCGGCGTGCTTCATCGCTTCGTTGATCGCGGTGGCGCCGACGTCGAGCGCGCCGCGGAAGATGTACGGGAAGCACAGAACGTTGTTCACCTGGTTCGGGAAGTCCGAGCGCCCGGTGCAGATCATCGCGTCGGGACGTACCTTGCGCACGTCTTCGGGCATGATCTCGGGGGTCGGGTTGGCGAGCGCCATCACCAGCGGCCGCTCCGCCATCTCCTTGACCATGTCCTGCGACAGCACGTTCGGCCCGGACAGGCCGAGGAAAATGTCGGCGCCGCCGATCACTTCGGCGAGCGTGCGCTTGTCGGTCTTCTGCGCATAGATCGCCTTCCAGCGATCCATCAGCGCGGTGCGGCCTTCGTACACCAGACCTTCGAGGTCACAGACGAAGATGTTCTTGCGCTGCGCGCCGAGCGACACCAGCAGATTGAGGCAGGCGAGCGCCGCTGCGCCTGCGCCGGCGGCGACGATCTTGACCTTGGCAATGTCCTTGCCGGTCAGCGCCAGCGCATTCTTGACCGCAGCGCCGACGATGATCGCAGTGCCATGCTGATCGTCGTGAAACACCGGGATCTTCATCCGGTCTTTCAGCATCGCTTCGATCTCGAAGCACTCCGGCCCCTTGATGTCTTCGAGGTTGATGCCGCCGAAGGTCGGCTCCAGCGCCGCCACGGTGTCGACCACGCGGTCGACGGTATCGGCCGCGATCTCGATGTCGAACACGTCGATGCCGGCGAACTTCTTGAACAGGACCGCCTTGCCTTCCATCACCGGCTTGGCGGCGAGCGGCCCGATATTGCCGAGACCGAGCACCGCCGTGCCGTTGGTGACGACGGCGACCAGGTTGGATCGCACGGTGAGTTCGGCGGCCTGCGCCGGATCGGCGGCGATCGCGTTACAGGCGGCGGCCACTCCGGGGGAATACGCCAGCGCCAGATCACGCTGGTTCGCGAGCGGCTTCGATGCCTGAATCTCCAGCTTTCCGGGCTTCGGCTGGCGATGATAGCCGAGCGCGGCCGCCTGAAGATCTTCGGAATACGACGCCATGCGTTCCCCCGCCATTGTGGTTAGTTTCGACCTCTCGTCCGACGCCTATTTGGCGTCGGGCAAGTTCAGCCGAATGTGCAGTTCACGGAGCTGCTTGGGCGAGACCTCCGAGGGAGCGCCCATCAGCAAATCTTCCGCCCGCTGATTCATCGGGAACAGCGAGATCTCGCGCAGATTGGTGGTGCCGCAAAGCAGCATCACGATGCGGTCGACACCGGCCGCCATGCCGCCATGCGGCGGCGCGCCGTACTGGAAGGCGCGATACATGCCGCCGAACCGGTCGACCACTTCCTGCTCGCCGTAGCCGGCGATTTCGAACGCCTTCACCATCGCCTCCGGGCGATGGTTGCGGATGCCGCCCGAGGCGATCTCGTAACCGTTGCAGCTGATGTCGTACTGGAACGCCTTGATGGTCAGCGGATCCTGCGACGTCAGCGCTTCCATGCCGCCCTGCGGCATCGAGAACGGGTTGTGCGAGAAGTCGACCTTCTTGTCGTCCTCGTTGTACTCGTACATCGGGAAATCGACGACCCAGGCGAGCGCGAACTGATCCTTGTCGATCAGGTTCAGCTCCTCGCCGACCCGGGTGCGCGCGAGGCCAGCGAACTTCACGAACTTCGACGGATCGCCCGCCACGAAGAACGCCGCATCCCCCGCCTTGAGGCCGAGCGCGGCGCGGATCGCTTCGGTGCGCTCCGGGCCGATGTTGTTGGCCAAGGGACCTGCGCCCTCGCCGCCTTCGCGCCACATGATATAGCCGAGGCCCGGCTGGCCTTCGCCTTGCGCCCACGAGTTCATGCGATCGCAGAACGCGCGGGAGCCGCCGCCCGGACCTGGGATCGCCCAGACCTGGTTGCGCTGCTCTTCGAGCATCCGCGCGAACACCTTGAAGCCCGAGCCGCGGAAGTGCTCGGAGACGTCCTGCATCTCGATCGGATTGCGCAGGTCCGGCTTGTCGGTGCCGTACTTGCGCATCGAGTCCGCAAACGCGATGCGCGGCCAACCCTTGGTGACGCGCTTGCCCTTGGCGAATTCCTCGAACACGCCGGTGATCACCGGCTCCATCGCGGCGAAGATGTCGTCCTGGGTGACGAAGCTCATCTCGACGTCGAGCTGGTAGAATTCGCCCGGCAGGCGGTCGGCGCGCGGATCTTCGTCACGGAAGCACGGCGCGATCTGGAAATAGCGATCGAAGCCCGACATCATCAGCAGTTGCTTGTACTGCTGCGGCGCCTGCGGCAGCGCGTAGAACTTGCCGGGATGGATGCGGCTCGGCACCAGGAAGTCGCGCGCGCCTTCCGGCGACGACGCGGTCAGGATCGGGGTCTGGAATTCGAAGAACCCCTGCTCCTTCATCCGCCGGCGCATCGAGTCGACGATGGCGCCGCGGGTCATGATGTTCTGGTGCAGCTTCTCGCGGCGCAGATCGAGGAAGCGATAGCGCAGCCGCACGTCTTCCGGATACTCCTGCTCGCCGAACACCGGCAGCGGCAGCTCACCGGCCGGGCCGAGCACTTCGATCTCGGTCACGAACACTTCGACCGCACCGGTCGGAAGATCCGGATTGTCGGTGCCCTCGGGGCGGCGGCGGACCCTGCCGTCCATCCGCACCACCCACTCGGCGCGCAGCTTCTCGGCGTCCTTGAACGCCGGCGAATCCGGGTCGGCCACACACTGGGTGATGCCGTAATGGTCGCGCAAATCGATGAACAGCACGCCGCCGTGGTCGCGGATGCGATGGCACCAGCCGGACAGGCGCACGGTCTGGTCGATATCGCTGTCGCGGAGCGCGCCGCAAGTATGGGTTCGATAACGGTGCATGGAAATCCCGGAAAAGCCGTCTTTAGGCAGAATCGCTTGTCCGCAGGCCGTTGCGGAGAGCGTCAGGGTTTACCCGAGCGAACCCACCGCGGCAACCAGATGCGGAACGGGTGCCCACCGCGCTCAGAGCAGCCCCGCTGCCGTCCATTATCGCCGTCCCGATTTGCCTCCAGATGACAGCTTTTCCGCGGAAGCTATTGAAACCGGCCGGGTTCGGGCGGATTGTCGAAACGGCGAAGCGTTCTTAACTGGTGATCGATGACCGTGCATTTTCCGTTCGACAACAGCTACGTGGCGCTCCCGCCGAACTTCTTCGCGCGGGTTGCACCCACGCGGGTCGCCGCCCCCCGGTTGATCAAGCTGAACCGCCCGCTCGCGATTCAGCTCGGTCTCGATCCAGATCTCCTCGACACGCCTGAGGGCGCGGAGATCCTTGCCGGTAATCTCATGCCGGAGGACGCCGCTTCGATCGCGATGGCCTATGCCGGCCACCAGTTTGGAAACTTCGTGCCGCAGCTCGGCGACGGCCGGGCGATCCTGCTCGGCGAGGTGGTCGACCGGGATGGCATTCGACGCGACATCCAGCTCAAAGGCGCCGGCCGGACGCCGTTTTCGCGGATGGGCGACGGCCGCGCCGCGCTCGGCCCGGTGCTGCGCGAATACATTGTCAGCGAAGCGATGGCCGCGCTCGGCATCCCGACCACCCGCTCGCTCGCAGCGGTGCTGACCGGCGAGACGGTGCTGCGCGATCCGATACAGCCCGGCGCGGTGCTGACGCGGGTGGCCTCCAGCCATATCCGGGTCGGCACGTTCCAGTATTTCGCCGCCCGCGGCGATCTCGCCAGCGTCCGGGCGCTCGCCGACCATGCCATCGCCCGCCACTATCCGGATGCGGCGCAGGCGCCCTCGCCCTATCTGGCGCTGCTCGAAGGCGTGATCGGCCGGCAGGCTGAACTGGTGGCGAGCTGGATGATGATCGGCTTCATCCACGGCGTGATGAACACCGATAACTGTTCGATCGCCGGCGAGACCATCGACTACGGCCCCTGCGCCTTCATGGACACGTTCGATCCGAAGACGGTGTACTCCTCGATCGACCAGTTCGGCCGTTACGCCTATGGCAACCAGCCGCCGATCGCGCTGTGGAACCTGACGCGGCTGGCCGAATGCCTGGTCCGGCTGCTGGCCGATGACGACGACAAGGGCGTCGAGATCGCCCAAGACGCGCTCGGCGGCTTTGCGGAGCGGTTCAACGCCGCCTATCTGGCCAAACTGGCTGCCAAGCTCGGGCTGTTCACCAGCCAGCCGGACGATCCGCAACTGTCGCAGGACTTCCTGGCCGCACTGGCCAAGGGTCAGGCCGACTTCACCCTCGCCTTCCGCCGGCTGAGCGACGCCGCGGCCGATCCGTCGGAGCTCGGCGAGGTTCGCTCCCTGTTCGCCGATCCGTCGGCGTTCGACGCCTGGGCGCCGCGGTGGCGGGCCCGGATCGCGACCGAGCCGCAGGACGGCCCGACCCGTCAGGCTGCGATGCGCAGGGTCAACCCGGCTTACATCCCCCGCAACCACCGGATCGAGGCGGTGATCCGGGCAGCGGTCGATCGGGATGATTTCGGCCCCTTCGAGGAGCTCGTGACGGTGCTCGCCAACCCCTTCGCAGAACAAGCGGAATTCGCCCGCTATGCGGAGCCGCCACAGCCCCATGAACAGGTGCTGGAAACCTTCTGCGGAACTTGATCGTCGCGGGGTGAGCGTGTCTAGTGGACCGGATTCGACGGCTTTGGGCAGCCGGTACAGCCGATTGTCGCCCGACCCGTTCCCCGAACGCGACAGAGTTTGATGGACCTGATTTCAACTTCCGAGCAGCTTGCCGACGCCTGCGCCCGTCTCGCCCGCCATCCCGTCATTACGGTCGACACCGAGTTTTTGCGCGAGACCACATTCTATCCACTGCTGTGCGTGGTGCAGATGGCGAGCGCCGAGGAAGCGCTGGTGATCGACGCGCTGGCCGACGGCATCGACCTGAAGCCGTTCTTCGACCTGATGGCGAACGAGCAGGTGCTGAAGGTCTTTCACGCCGCCCGCCAGGACATCGAAATCGTCTGGCACCGCGCCGGCATCGTGCCGCATCCGATCTTCGACACCCAGGTCGCCGCGATGGTCCTGGGCTATGGCGACAGCATCGCCTACGACCAGCTCGTCGAGCGCATTACCGGCCACCGCCCCGACAAGACCCACCGCTTCACCGACTGGTCGCGCCGCCCCCTCACCGAGGAGCAGGTGCACTACGCGGTCTCCGACGTCACCCATTTGCGCGATGTGTTCGCGGCGCTCGATGCCGACCTGAAGAAGCGCGGCCGCAGCGATTGGGTCAGCGAGGAGATGGAGGTCCTGAGCTCGCCGAGCACCTACGACGTCCATCCCGAGCGCGCCTGGGAGCGGCTGAAGACCCGCGTCCGCAAGCCGAAAGAGCTCGCGGTGTTGATGGAGATCGCCGCCTGGCGCGAGCAGGAGGCGCAGAGCCGCGACGTGCCGCGCTCGCGCGTGCTCAAGGACGACGCACTGGGCGACATCGCCACCCACGCGCCGACCTCGCTGGAGAGGCTCGCCAGCCTGCGCTCGCTGCCCAAGGGCTTCGACCGCTCGAAATGGGGCACCGAGATCATCGCAGCGGTGCAGCGTGGGCTCGCGCGGGATATGGCGGCGCTGCCGAAGATCGACAAGCCACGCAACAACTCCAACGGCACCGCGATCGTCGAACTGCTCAAAGTGCTGCTGCGGATGACCTCGGAGCGCCACGCCGTCGCCGCCAAAGTGATCGCCACCGTCGACGATCTCGAACAGATCGCGGCCGACGACAATGCCGATGTCGGCGCGCTGCGCGGCTGGCGCCGCGAGCTGTTCGGTGAAGCGGCGCTGGCCCTCAAGCACGGCCGACTGTCGCTCGCGATCGAGCGCGGCAGGGTCATCCAGGTCGAGCGCAACGGCGCGACGGCGGGGTCAAGCGCAGGTCAATGATCGTTCGACCGCAGCCTAATCTGTTTCAACTGTTCTTTCTGGTTCAGGGCTCGGTGGTGCAGCGGATCTTTCCGCAGGCACTGGTCATCGCCGGCCTGTCGGTCGCGGTGGTGTGGGCGCATCATGCCTATCCGGGCCTCGTCTCCGACTTCAACAGCGCGCCGTTCACGGTGCTCGGCATCGCGCTGTCGATCTTCATGGGCTTCCGCAACAACGCCTGTTACGACCGCTGGTGGGAAGCGCGCCGCCATTGGGGCGAGCTGATCTGCCTGAGCCGTAATCTGGCGCGGCAGACGCGGATCCTGCCGTGCGCCGGCGACAATCAGGAGCGCAGCCGTCGGAAGCTGCTGACGCTGGCGATGGCGTTCGCACAAGCCCTGGTGCTGCATCTTCGTCCGGGAAGCGACACCATCAAGGTGACGCGCCACCTCAGCGCCGAAACCCGCGCGCGCTATGAGGCCAGCCGCAACGCGCCCGAAGTCATCCTCTCGGCGATGCAGGCCGAGCTCGCGTCGCTCCACCGCAGCGGCGAGCTGCGCGACATCCCGTTTCAGATCCTCGACCACACCATCGGACAGATGGCGATGGTGCAGGCCGCGTGCGAACGCATCCGCTCGACGCCGGTACCGTTCGGCTACTCGCTGCTGCTGCACCGAACCGCTTACGTGTTCTGCTTTCTGCTGCCGTTCGGCTTCGCCAACACTCTCGGCTGGCTGACGCCGTTCGCCACGGCGCTGGCGGCCTACACCTTCTTCGGCCTCGACGCGCTCGGCTCGGAGCTCGAAGAACCGTTCGGGCAGTTGCCCAACGATCTGCCGATCGCCGCGCTGGCCGACACCATCGAGATCAATCTGCGCGAGGAGCTCGGCGAAACCGATCTGCCGCCATTGCCGGCGCCGGTCGACCACATTCTGGTCTAAACGGCCGCGGGCGGCGCGGACTTCAGCGCAGCACGATCGTCCCTGAGCGCCCGACCATCTTGGCGAGTTGCTTGAACCGGCTGCCGACGCGGTCGGCAACGAGATCGACGAGGCTGTGCTCGAACACCAGCATCAACTTGCGGCCTTCGGTGCGGAAATGCGTGGCGGGCAGAACGCCCGGCCTCGCCGCACTGATCAGATGCGCGACCCGGAACGCGGCGCCGAGCAATCGCGCACGGTCGTTGAGCGCGTCGGTGACCAATTCGCGCGCCGACAACGGCGGCTCGTTCTGTTCGCTGAAGCCCGCGTAGCGGTAGTACACGGACAAACCCATGAAGGCGCGGTCGCGATGGGTGACGTCACCGAAATTAGCGTTGGCGATCAGCGACAGCGTCTGCTCGCCGCGATGATCGGGGTGCACCCGCCAGCCGACATCGGACATCAGGCAGGCGGCGCGGCGCAGCCGGCGATCCTCGTCCGTCTCCCGCACCTTGGCGACGCGGAACAGCCGGTCGGTCCACTCGATCAGTTCCTCGGCGTGACGCGACGAGCGCGACAGCAGCCGGTTCAAGTTCTGCGCGGCGCACAACAGCCCGTCCTTGGCGCGTTCGGCAGGCGGCAGTTGCTCGTACAACAACCCTTCGCGCACGCCATAGGTCGAAAACACGATCATCTTCGGCTTGGCGATACGAATGACGTATTCGAGCACGAGCGCCGCGTAGGCCAAAAGTGGCCGCCGCGCATCGGCGATGACTTCGATGTCGGCGAGCTGATTGGCGGCGGCGAGGACGCGAAGCCGCTTTGCGAACCGCAGCGCTTCGGCCGCAGGAATCGAATAGCCGTGCATCACCTGGAGCGAGTAACCGCTTTGGATGATGTGGATGCGGGCCAGCGCGCGCCAGGTCCCACCGACCGCGTAGAAATTCCGGCCGCGCCCGGTTTTGAGCGGCCCGGATTCGGAAAGCAATTGCTGGGCGATCCGTTCGGCGCGCTTGAGTGATTTCTGCGAGGCGTCCTGCAAAGCCAGGCTGCCCAGCGGCAACGTCACGCCCTTGCGCACCGCGCTGCCACGGACCTCGATCAGTTCGAGCGAGCCGCCGCCGAGATCGCCGACGATTCCGTTGGGCTTGTGCACGCCCGAGATGACCCCCAGCGCCGAGAGTTTGGCTTCCCGCGGCCCCGACAAAATCTCGATGGTGACACCGCAGATCCGTTCGGCTTCGGCAATGAAATCTGGGCCGTTCTTGGCATCGCGACAGGCGGCGGTCGCGATCGCGAACACCTTGCCGACCTTCATCACCCGGATCAGCGCACGAAACCGCCTCAGCGCGACCAACGCCTTGTTGACCGCATCCGTGGTCAGCAGCCCGGTGGTCTGAACCTCGCGGCCGAGGCCGCACAGCGCCTTCTCGTTGAACACGGTGACCAGGCTGCGCGCCAGCGCCTCGTAAACCACGAGGCGCACGGAGTTCGAGCCGATGTCGATAACGGCGACGCTGGGTTCGCGCCTGTGCGGCTGCTTGCTCAACGTCGACGCCCCTTAGGAAGACTGCTGCGACTGCTGGCGCTCGGCCCGCCGGGTGAGCCGACGGGGCGAGGATTCCTGGAGCGACTTCCCACGGCCGGACAGACTCGGATTGGTCATGAAGTAGTTGTGGACGTTGAAGGGCTCCTCGCCCTTGGCGGCCTTCATACGCGTCGACGATCCGTCCGGCAACAACCGCCAGCTCTGCTCGGTATCTTTCAGATTGGCGACCATGATCTGTTCCAGCACCTGCTGATGCACGGTCGGGTTGAGCATCGGGCACAGCACCTCGACGCGGCGATCGAGATTGCGCGGCATCAAGTCGGCGGACGAGATGTACACCGCCGCCTTGGCGCTGGGCAGACCGTAGCCGTTGCCGAAGCAGTAGATGCGGCCGTGTTCGAGGAACCGGCCGATGATCGACTTCACCCGGATGTTGTCGGACAGCCCCGGCACGCCCGGCCGCAGACAGCAGATGCCGCGAACGACCAACTCGACCGAGACCCCTGCCCGCGACGCCTCGTACAGCGCGTCGATGATCTCCGGATCGACCAGCGCATTCATCTTCAGCCAGATCGCGGCCGGCTTGCCGTGGCGAGCGTAAGTGGTCTCGCCGCGAATATGCTCCAGCATCGTCTTGCGCAGCGTGATCGGCGACACCGCCATCTTCTCGATATCGCTCGGCTCGGCGTAGCCGGTGATGTAGTTGAACACCCGCGCGGCATCGCGGCCGAGGATCGGATCCGACGTGAAGTACGACAGGTCCGTATAAATACGCGCCGTCACCGGATGGTAGTTGCCGGTGCCGGTGTGGATGTATGTCGTCAGAGTGCCGCCCTCGCGCCGCACCACCAACGACAGCTTGGCGTGGGTCTTGAGCTGCAGGAAGCCGTACACCACCTGCACACCGGCGCGCTCGAGGTCGCGCGCCCAGCGGATGTTGGCTTCTTCGTCGAACCGCGCCTTCAGTTCGACCAGAGCGGTGACCGACTTGCCGGCCTCGGCCGCTTCGGCCAGAGCCCGCACGATCGGCGAGTTGTTGGACGTGCGGTACAGCGTCTGCTTGATCGCGACGACGTCGGGATCGCGCGCCGCCTGCTGCAGGAACTGGACGACGACGTCGAACGATTCATACGGATGGTGGACGATCAGGTCCTTCTGCCGGATCGCCGCGAAGATGTCGCCGCCATGGTCGCGGACCCGCTCCGGGTGCCGCGGCACATAGGGCACGAATTCGAGATCGGGACGGTCGACCCGGGTGAGCTGCGACAGCTCGTTCATCGCCAGCACGCCGTCGACCAGAAACGCCTCGTCGTCGGCAGCGCCCAGCGCCCGCTGAACGAACATGCGCAGCTCTTCCGGCATGGCCGCGTCGACTTCCAGCCGGATCACCGATCCGCGGCGCCGCCGCTTCAGCGCGGTCTCGAACAGCCGGACCAGATCCTCGGCCTCTTCTTCGATTTCCAGTTCGCTGTCGCGAATGATCCGGAACGAGCCCTGCCCCTTGACGTGGTAGCCGGGGAACAGCCGTCCGATAAACAGCGAGGTCGCCTGCTCCAGCGTCATCACCCGCACGGTCTGATCCTTGCCGTTCGCGGGCAGCCGGATGAAGCGGTCGATCCGCGCCGGCATCCGGATCAGGGCGTTCATCGGCTTGCCGTCGGAGACCCGCGCCAATTGCAGGCCGATGGTGAAGCCGAGGCTCGGGATGAACGGGAACGGATGCGCCGGGTCGATCGCCAGCGGCGTCAGCAGGGGAAAGATGTTGTGGAGGAAGTGGTCCTCGATCCAGGTCCGTTCGGCCTTGGTCGCATCCCTGCCATCCAGCAAAATGATACCGGAGTCAGCCAACACCCCGCGAAGGTCACGCCAGATCGACTGCTGGTCGCTGGCGAGCCTCGAAACGGCTTCATTGATCAGCCCGAGCTGTTCGGACGGCGTCAGCCCGTCGGGACTGCGCTCGGTGATGCCCTCCCGGATCTGCGCCTTGATGCCGGCGACGCGGACCATGAAAAACTCGTCGAGATTGTTCGCCGAGATCGACAGGAACCGCACCCGTTCCAGCACCGGATGGTGTGGATTGACCGATTCTTCGAGCACGCGCCGATTGAAATGCAGCCAGGACAACTCGCGATTGATGAATCGCTCGGGGCCCGCGGCGATCACCGATGCCGGCTCGGTCTCGCCTTTTTTCTCTTCGATCGCAATCACTTGCTCGGAGTCCATGAAAAACTGATCCAGAGTAGGATGGAGCGCACCGCGGCTGCGGCGCCGCGAGACAATGCTGACGCTGCATGACGTTTCCATGACATTGAGGAACGAGGTGCAGAATCCGTCAAGCGGCGCGCCTTCCCGCCATGCATCGGCTGCGGCGGATCAGTCGTCGCGCAGCACTTCGGAGGCGAGCGCCCTCGTCACGGGGCGGCCAAGGCGTAGCGCCATGGTGTCGAGCTTTTCAACAACCTGACGGGCGGCCACGAACGACCGGTCGATCCTGTTGGCAAGGTAGCCGACCAGGGCGGCGTCGATGCACATCTGGCGGTCGGCGCAGAATTTGACGATCAGCGCCCGAAACAGCGCATCGTCCGGCGGCAGCAGCGACACCACCGGCACGGTCCGCAGCCGCGACCTCAGGTCGCGCAATTCCACCGGAAAGGCGGACGGCGCGGTCCGGCCGGTGAACAGCACATAGGCCTCGTCTTCCCGCGCCATATTCATCAGGTGAAACAGCGCACGCTCGTCGAAGCTGCCGGGGACGAGATCCTCTACGACCAACGCTCCGGTTGCCAGCGCGCCGGGCACCGCCGCCGCATTGAGCGCCTGCGCCGCCGTCGATCGGGCCCCGGCCAGCTCGGCCCAGATCGCCGCCAGATGGCTTTTGCCGCATCCCTCGGGGCCCACCAGCATCATGATACGGTTGGGCCAGTCCGGCCAGCTCTCGATCAGCGAGAGTGCCGCGGTATTGGCCGAACCTTCCAGGAAATCCTCGCGCGACAGGCTTTCGGCGTGCGGCAGGTCAAGGGCTAGTTGTCGAGGTTCAACGCGAACTGCCACGGGGCGCTCCATGCCGGCCCGCACTTGCGGCCGGCCGACGCGGTCAACGGCTGGGCTCGATCGTGCTCATGTGCCGCATCCACTCGACGAGATAGAAGGAGACGGAAAGCAAGGTCAAGACGGTCACCGCGCCCATCAGAAACAGGTCGTAAGGCATCGGCTCGAAGCCGAAGGCCAGCGCCCCGAGCACCATCGCCGCAAACGCGACCTGCGCGACCGTGTTCAGCTTCGACACCATCAGCGGCTTCATCGGGATCGGCTTGCCGAACACCCAGGAGATCATCACCGCGCCGACGATCATGATGTCGCGCGACACCACCAGGATCACAAGCCAGCGTGGGATCGCGCCCCAGATCCCGAGCGAGACGTAGATCGAGACCAGCAGAGCCTTGTCCGCGAGCGGGTCGAGCAACGCGCCGAGTTCACTCGCCATGTTGAACCGCTTCGCCAGGAACCCGTCGACCGCGTCGCTGACCCCGGCCACCACGAACACCGCGAAGGCGATCGCCATCTCGTTGGACGCAATCGCCCAGACCACGACCGGCACCAACAGGATGCGGCAGAGCGTAATGATGTTGGGTATGCTCACACGACGTTCCCGGCTTCCGAGCCAAATCCGCCGAAAAAGCTCGACTTTCGACGGTTGAGCGGGCTGGTTTTCTACATAGACCATGCTGGGTCCCCTTGCGAGCCATTGCACGCTGGCGGAATCCGACGTAACCACCCCAAAACATCGGCTGGGCGCGGACAAGCGGGACTTAGGTCTAGCTTCGTTGCGCCGGCTGAATCGACGGCGGGCCTCGCCCTGGCGACGTATGCCCGGGTGCCGCACAGCTTGAATTGGGAAAACCGGGCATGACCGAGCGGAAGCACGGCCTCACCTACGCCGACTCCGGCGTCGACATCGATGCGGGCAACCGGCTGGTCGATCTGATCAAGCCGATGGTCCGCGCCACGGCACGGGCCGGCGCGGATTCCGAGATCGGCGGCTTCGGCGGCCTGTTCGATCTGAAGGCGGCCGGCTTCAAGGATCCTGTTCTGGTCGCGGCCACCGACGGCGTCGGCACCAAGATCAAGGTCGCGATCGACGCCGGCTTGCATGCCGGCATCGGCATCGACCTGGTGGCGATGTCGGTCAACGACCTCGTGGTGCAGGGTGCCGAACCTCTGTTCTTTCTCGATTACTTCGCCTGCGGCAAGCTCGATCCGGAAGCAGCCGCGGAGATCGTCGCCGGCGTGGCGGAAGCCTGCAGAGAGTCCGGCTGCGCTTTGATCGGCGGTGAGACCGCCGAAATGCCGGGCCTTTACAAGGACGGCGATTACGACCTCGCCGGCTTCGCGGTTGGTGCTGCCGAACGCGGCACGTTGCTGCCCTCCAAGGACATCGCCGAGGGCGATGCGGTGATCGGACTGGCGTCCTCCGGCGTGCACTCGAACGGCTGCTCGCTCGTGCGCAAGATCGTCGAGAAATCCGGCCTGCCCTACGATGCACCGGCGCCATTCTCGCCCGTGATGACGCTCGGCGGCGCACTGCTGGCGCCGACCAAGCTGTATGTGAAGTCCTGCCTCCAGGCGATCCGCGACACCGGCGCGATCAAGGGCCTCGCCCATATCACCGGCGGCGGCTTCACCGAGAATATCCCGCGGGTCCTGCCGAAGCATCTCGGCGTCGGCATCGATCTGCCGCGGATTCCGGTCCTGCCGGTGTTCAAATGGCTCGCCGAGCAAGGCGAGATCGCCGAGCTCGAACTGCTGCGAACGTTCAACTGCGGCATCGGTATGATCGCGATCGTGAAGGCGGACGCAGTCGATCAGGTCACCGAAGTCCTCACCGCGAGCGGCGAAAGCGTACACCTGCTCGGTCAGGTGATTGCCGCAAAGGGCGACCAGCGCGTGGTCTATGACGGCCACCTCGACCTCGCCTCGTGAGTGAGCCGATGAAGCCTCGGGTTGCCATCCTGATTTCCGGGCGCGGCTCCAACATGGCCGCGCTGATCGAAGCCGCGGCCGAGGACGGGTTTCCGGCCGAGATCGCCGTGGTGATCTCCAACGTGGCAACCGCCGGCGGCCTTGCGATCGCGGAGCGCAGCGGCATTGCGACCGCGGTGATCGAAAGCAAACCCTTCGGCAAGGATCGGGCGGGTTTCGAAGCCAAGCTGCAAGCTGAACTCGACGCGCGTGGCATTGAGCTGATCTGCCTCGGCGGCTTCATGCGGCTGTTCACGGCCGAGTTCACCCAGCGCTGGTACGCCCGGATGTTGAACATCCATCCGTCGCTGCTGCCGTCGTTTCCCGGCCTCGATCCGCACGGCCAAGCCTTGCGCGCCGGCGTCAAGATTTCGGGCGCAACGGTGCACTTCGTGACGCCTGATACCGATGCCGGTCCGATCATCGTTCAAGGCGCGGTGCCCGTACAGGACGACGACACCTCCGAGACACTGGCTGCGCGCGTCCTCGGCATCGAGCACCGGATCTATCCCGCTGCGCTACGACTGTTGGCGGCAGGTCTGCTGCGGCTCGACGGCGATCTCTGCAAGTCGTCTTCGCCCATTGCGCCAGACCAGGCACTGATCGTGCCGACGGCGAAGTAATCGACCATTCGAAGCTCCCCCGGCTTTCCACCGGGGGCAGTCGAAAACAATTTGGCCGGCGAACTCAGGAGATCTTCAGGTTCTCCGCCGACGTCCGACCGCGGTTTTCGACCAGATCATACTCGATCGCCTGGTTCTCGTTGAGCGTGCTCAGCCCAGCGCGCTCGACCGCTGAAATGTGGACGAAGACGTCCTTATCGCCCGTGGTCGGACGGATGAAACCATACCCCTTGGTGGGGTTGAACCATTTGACGGTGCCCTTTTGCATCGCCTGCCTCCCGATCTAGATACAAAAAAGACGTGGCACGTTCTCAACGTGTCACGCCACAAGCGGCGAACCCAATGCCTTGTTGTCGATTTCCCAGTCGCAAAACATGAAGCCGAAGGGCCAGATCCGATTGCGCATTAATTGCAACACGATTTTTCTGGTATAGCAAGCCTCCCGCTCCTGCCCGACCACCGCGTGGTAGTTGAGGCTGCTGATCAGTTCGAATGCAGCAACCGCTCGTGCTTGCAGCACGTCTTGCTATTTCCGCCCTGACAGCAAGCTGCGCCGCCGTATTCGGCATTGCGGTGCTCTCAGTTTGCGCAAATGCGAGCGTCCAATATTGCTGCAGCGCCGAAGGTCGCCACAGTTGCGGCAAGGATGCGACAATTTAGGACACTTTGGACCGTGGTCACCTCGGTCGCACTTCGGTAAGCTACCGTCTGAATCGGCATCGCCGGTTCCAAGGCAGAACCAACAATCACCAAGGAGCCGTTTCGATTTTGGCGAACGATCTGCAAGCAAGCTCATCTCCGGTGCGAAACCGGGTTCTGGCCCAACTCGCGCCCGACGATCTCGAAGCGCTCAAGCCGCTGCTGCGGCCTGTCGAGTTCCGCGGCCGTGCCGTGCTGCAGGAAGCCAATCGGCGCGTCGAGTGCGTGCACTTCATCGAAGATGGCCTTGTGTCGCATCTTTCCGGAACTCGTACCGACTTCGTCGAAACGGCCATGGTCGGCTATTTCGGCTATGTCGGCGTTCCGCTCGTACTGGGCGCGGAGGTGTCGTCTCAGCGATCGGTGGTGTGCATGCCGGGCACCGCGCTCCGGATCGAAGCCGATGATCTGGCACGGGTGATCGCGGATCGCCCGCAGATTCGCGAAGAGATGCTTCGCTACGTGCCGGCGTTGATCGCTCAGAACACCCAAAGCGTGCTGTGCGCAGCCAAGCATGAAATCAATCAGCGGCTGGCACGCTGGCTGTTGTTGGCGAACGACCGCATCCAGAGCGACGTGTTGTACATCACGCACGAGCTGCTCGCGGCCAGCATGGGCGTTCGCCGCGCCAGCATCACCAACGCGCTGTTGCAGCTCGAGGCCGACGGCGTGGTGGAAAAACGCCGCGGCGCGGTGCGTATCGTCGATCGTCCGGCGCTCGAAAATCGCACCTGCGACTGCTACCACGTCGTGCGCGATGCGTATGATCGCTCCATCGTCACTGACGGCGACGGACATCATCACGATGCAGGTCACGGCATGATCGCCGGGACGGCCTGACGAACAGCATCATCCCTTCGGGACAGCGAGCCCGCGACCGTCGCGGCCCGCTGCTCCCGGCGCCTACTCGCGGAAGCTCACGTCGCAGGCCGCCCTTCGGAGACCTGCCTCCGCCAAATCGCTCCCGCGACCAGCACCAAGATCGCACCAACGATCGCGAACAGATACTCGCCGATGTTGTCGTTACTGGACAGATCGAGGGACATCCCCATCGAGCCGAACAGCGTATCGAGCTGACTGCCGATCGGCGCGTCGAGCTGATGGACCAGCGGCAACGCCGCTGGATCCGTGGCGATCACCTGCCCCGCGATCCAGCCGAGCAACGCAGCGCCGGCCCAGACCAGGAGCGGTAGCTTTTCCAACACCATCAGGATCAGCGCCGCGCCCGCCACGATCAGCGGAACGCTGATCGCAAGGCCGAGGATCAGCAGCGGAACGCGCCCGTCCGCGGCAGCCGCGACCGCGATGACGTTGTCGAGGCTCATGATGATGTCGGCGACCACGACGATCTGGACCGCGCGCAAAAGATGTGACGCGGCCTCGACGCTGTCGTCGTCTTCGGTTTCAGGAACGAGCAGTTTGGCGGCGATCACCAGCAGCGCCAGTCCGCCGACCAGCTTGAGGTACGGCCACTCCATCAGCGTGGCGACGATGCCGGTGAAGACAATCCGTAGCAAGACAGCGGCGCCGGCGCCGAGCACCATGCCCCACAATCGGTGATGCGGCTTGAGCCCGCGGCATGCGAGCGCGATCACCAGCGCGTTGTCGCCCGACAACAGCACGTTGATCCAGATGATCTTGCCGACGGAGATCCAGAATTCGGGCTGCTGAACGCCGCTCTTGAATTGCGCGACGACCGACCAGAAAGTCGCGGGGTCGAAGACGTGTAGCACCCAGTCCACGATCTTTCCCCGATGTCGCCGGGGTCCCGCGGTCGCCGATGATCAGCGGCCGGGGACCTCCGACGCGGTCATGCTTAGCCGACGATTTCGTTGCCGGAGAAGAACTGGGCAATTTCGACCTTGGCGGTTTCCGCCGCGTCCGAACCGTGCACCGAGTTCTCGCCGATCGACTTGGCGTGCAGCTTGCGGATGGTGCCGTCAGCCGCCTTCGACGGATCGGTGGCGCCCATCACGTCGCGGTACTTGGCGATCGCGCCCTCGCCTTCGAGCACCTGAACCACCACCGGGCCGGAGATCATGAAGTCGACGAGTTCGCCGAAGAACGGGCGTTCCTTGTGAACCGCATAGAAGGTCTCGGCCTGGTCGCGGGTCATGCGGATGCGCTTCTGAGCCACGATCCGCAGACCGGCCTTTTCGATCAGCGCGTTGATCGCGCCGGTGATGTTGCGCTCGGTCGCATCGGGCTTGAGAATCGAGAAAGTCCGTTCGATCGCCATGGAATGTCCTTGAAAGCTAAGGGCGGGAGGAAGTTGCCGGGCTTATATCCACGCCGCCGCGCTCCGGCAAGCTGCGGGCGCGATTCATCGGGCACCGCCTGCTCGATCCGGTTGCGTTTGCGGCCCGACCCGGCCAAAACGCGCCATGCTCACGCTTACCGACATTTCGATCCGGCTCGCCGGACGACTGTTGATCGACCAGAGTTCGGTCCAGATCGCCCCCGGCGCCCGCGTCGGGTTCATCGGCCGCAATGGGGCCGGTAAATCCACCCTGTTTCGCGCCATCCGCGGCGAGCTCGCAACTGAGACCGGACGGATCACGCTGCCGCCGCGCTGGCGGATCGGCAGCCTCGCCCAGGAAGCGCCGAACGGCCCCGAAGCACTGCTGGATGTCGTCCTGGCCGCCGATGTCGAACGGGCGGCGCTGCTGCACGAGGCCGAGACCGCTCAGGACCCACACCGCATCGCCGACATTCAAACCCGGCTGGTCGACATCGACGCTCATTCCGCCCCGGCGCGCGCGAGTGCCATTCTCAGCGGCCTTGGCTTCTCTGCGGCGGACCAGGCCCGCTCCTGTTCGGAATTTTCCGGCGGCTGGCGGATGCGGGTGGCGCTGGCGGCGACGCTGTTCGCCGCACCAGACCTTCTCCTGCTCGACGAGCCAACCAACTACCTCGACCTCGAAGGCACGATGTGGCTCGAGGACCATCTCGCCAACTATCCGCGCACGGTCATCGTGATCAGCCACGATCGCGATCTGCTCGACACCTCGGTCAACGAGATCCTGCATCTGGATCGCGGCCGGCTGGTTCACTTCCGCGGCAGCTACTCGGCCTATGCGGACTTCCGGGCCAACAAGCTCGCGCTGGACGCAAAGAACGCCAAGCGTGACGAAGCGCGGCGCAAGCATCTTCAGGACTTCGTCGATCGCTTCAAGGCCAAGGCGACCAAGGCAAGGCAGGCGCAATCGCGCGTCAAGATGCTGGAGAAGATGAAGCCGACAGCGCCGCTGGTGGCGGACGACACGCCGGCTATCAACTTCCCGCCGCCCGACAAGACCCTGTCGCCGCCGATCATTGCGGTCGACAACGTCGCGGTCGGCTACGACCCGAAACACCCGGTGCTGCGGCACGTCACGCTGCGGATCGATCCGGACGACCGCATCGCGCTGCTCGGAGCCAACGGCAACGGCAAGTCGACTCTGGTGAAGCTGCTGGCGAACCGGCTGGCGCCGTTCTCGGGATCGATGACGCGCGCGGACAAGTTGTCGATTGCATATTTCGCACAGCACCAGCTCGACGAACTGAACGAAGACGGATCGACTTACGATCACGTTCGCAAGCTGATGCCGGATGCGCCCGAGAGCAAGATCCGGGCGCGCGCCGGTGCCATGGGCTTCTCAGGCAAGGCGGCCGATACCTTGGTCAAGAGCCTGTCCGGCGGTGAAAAAGCACGGCTGCTGCTCGGGCTGGCGACCTTCTTCGGCCCGAACATGATCATCCTCGACGAGCCGACCAACCACCTCGACATCGACAGCCGCGCGGCACTGGCGGAAGCGATCAACGACTTCCCCGGCGCCGTGATCATGGTGTCGCACGACCGCTATCTGATCGAGGCCTGCGCCGATCGGCTGTGGGTCGTAGCTGATCACAAGGTCAAATCATTCGAGGGCGACCTCGACGAGTATCGGCGTGCCGTGCTGTCGTCCCGCGGCGCGCGGAGTGCTCCTTCGGAAGCCAAGGAGCGCAAGCCCGATGAAGGCGCCGCGAAGGGGTCGGCACCGCGGTCGAAGAAGACGGTGTCGCTGAAGCAGCAGATCGCCGATGCGGAAGCCGAAATCGACCGCATCAATGCGATCATCGAGAAGATCGATGCCGCGTTGGCGATTCCCGACTTGTTCACCCGCGATCCGAAGCAAGCTGCCCAGCTCGGCACCGCGCGTGCCAATGCGCAGGCCGCGCTGCAGGCCGCAGAAGAGAAATGGCTGGAAGCGAGCGCGGCGCAGGACGCCGCGCAGAGTTGAGCGCGACTACCCAGAATGCCCGCGCCGCTTGGCGCGGGTCGGCCTGCGCTCCGGGGCGGCCTCTTGGACACGCTCGATCGAGGTCAGACGACCTGCGGTGAAGGTGTAGATACCGGGACGTGGTCCGCGGTTATAGGTCAGAACCGCCGAACGATCGCCACGCTCATTGTTCGAGAGGCTGACGTGATCCGGCGCCCCGATCCCGCGCGCGACGTCGCACTCGGTGTGGCCGAGGGCGACGGTTCCGCCTTGCGAAAGAGGCGCGACCTGACCATCAGGCGGTGCATTGGGGTCACCCGGAGGGGGCGCCATACCCGAGCAGCGGCCGTCGGCGCTGATGAGGTCATCTGGGGTGATCGGCTTATCCGGCGTGAGCGGCGGAGTCTCGATCGAGATGTTCTTGATGAACACTCGGCCCGGCCGTGAAAACCACTCGGCGTCGCGCGAGAGGAATTCAGGCGTGCCGGAGCAGCCCGCGAGAAAGGGCGTCGCAACCGCGAGCGCAACGAACAATGGCCGGACGGAAAACTTCTGATACACGGTCGAACGCGCCCCAACAGACATCTTAAGCACTTGTCCAATCATCGATTTACGGCGCCACCGTGACCGCCTCCCGTATCCTCTGGAAAGTGGTGGCGCCATCCACACCTCTTAGTCTCGCCGCTGCCACCGGCCGGAGTCGTCGGCCTGCCAATAAGTGACCTCGAAAGCGCGCGCCTTGCACTGTTTCCAGGCGCCGCGGGCCAACGCCACCGCTTCGTCGTCCTCGCCGTTGAACAGCAGGACAATTCTCTCGTAGCTCTCCGAATCCGCCGGAAGCGCAGCGTTGTCGACCAGGAACCGAACATTGGCTTCGTTCGGTCTCCCCTCGCCCGCAATCAGCAGGATCGGCTGTTGCGCCGCATCCGCCACACGCCAAGTGGCGTGCGGCAGAAACGAATCCTCACGATAGGTCCACAAGTGAGAATCGAGCGCATCGGCCCTTTCCTCCGAGGTCGACTGCACCACCACCCGCCAGCCGCGCGCGAGCGATTTCTCAAGCAGCGGCGGCAGCACCTGTTCGATGGTCCTGCCTTGCAGGTGGTAGAACAGCACTTCGGTCATCGCGGTGCGATTACTTCTTGGATTCGTAATACTCCGCCACGAGCTGGTTGAGCAGCCGCACGCCGTAGCCCGAGCCCCAGCTCTGATTGATGTCGTTCTTCGGCGCTCCCATCGCAGTGCCGGCGATATCGAGATGCGCCCACGGCGTCCCATCGACGAATCGCTGCAGGAATTGCGCCGCAGTGATCGAGCCGCCATTGCGCGACCCGGTGTTCTTCATGTCGGCGAACTGGGAGTCGATCTGCTTGTCGTATTCCGGTCCGAGCGGCATGCGCCACACCTTCTCGCCGGTCGACTGGCCGACCGCGGTGAGGTGCTCCGCAAGCTGATCATTGTTGGAGAACAGGCCTGCGTAGTCGGTGCCGAGCGCAACCATGATGGCGCCGGTCAGCGTCGCCAGATCCACCATGAATTTCGGCTTGTGCTTCTGCGCCACGTACCAAAGCACGTCGGCCAGCACCAAACGGCCTTCGGCGTCGGTGTTGATGATCTCGATGGTCTGCCCCGACATCGAGGTGACGATGTCGCCGGGGCGCTGGGCGTTGCCGTCCGGCATGTTCTCGACGAGGCCGATCGCACCGACGACATTGACCTTGGCCTTGCGGGCGGCCAGCGCGTGCATCAGGCCGACGACGCAGGCGGCGCCGCCCATGTCACCCTTCATGTCTTCCATGCTGGCCGACGGCTTGATCGAAATGCCGCCGGTGTCGAAGCAGACGCCCTTGCCGACGAAGGCGAGCGGCTGTTCGCTCTTCTTGCCGCCGTTCCAGCGCATGATCACAGTGCGACCGGGATGGGCCGATCCTTGCGAGACGCCGAGCAGCGCGCCCATCTTGAGCTGGGTCATCGCCTTGACGTCCAGGATCTGCACCTCGACGCCGAGCTTTTTGAGCTGCGCGGCGCGCTTGGCGAACTCTTCCGGATACAGCACGTTCGGCGGCTCGTTGACGAGTTCGCGAGCCAGGATGACGCCATCGACGACGTGGCTGCCGGGCGTGAAGGCCTTCTTCGCCGCAGCCGGATCCGCCACCGCGATCGACACGCTGGCGTTCACCGCACCGGCATCGTCGTCCTTCTTCTTGGTCTTGTAGCGATCGAACTTGTACGCCCGCAGCCGGATGCCGGACGCGATCGCGGCGACCTGCTCCGGCTGCATCGCAGCGCCGGGAAGGTCCGCGATCACCGTCACGGCCGTATCGGCAGCGCCGATCTTGCCGGCGACCGCGCCGCCGAGCTTCAGCAGGTCATAGTCCTTGATCGATGCGACCTTGCCGGCGCCGATCACAATCAATCGCCCGACCTTCAACCCCTCCGGCGCGAGCAGGTCCAATGCCGAACCGGACTTGCCCTTGAACTGGCTGGTTGCGACGGCGCGCTTGACGGTGGCGACCGCCACGCCCAAGGCCTTGGTCGCCGCCGTACCGAACTTCAGAGCGTCGTCGCAGAACACGATCAGAGTGCCGCGCGCGGGCGCAGAAAACGGGACGAAACCGACCTTGACGGCGTCGGACATTGGCATTCCTCCTCAAGCAGGCTGTCGGCGACACATGATCCCGGCAGGCGCGGGTCCAAAGTGGTTGTTTTGGAGCGTTGAGGCGTCAAGTCAAGACAACATCTGAAGCCTTGCTCTTGTCACGGGAAAGTGGAATGCGCTGAAGCCCTCGAGACAGATAGAAGAGCGCCATGAGAGAGCCCACGAACGGTAGCCGCGGCTCCTCAGCCACCCCAGCCGCACCTGTGTCCTTCCGGCGACGGTCGCGCACGATTAACCATATCCCCAATGCGCCGCGGCCCGGCCATTTTGTTGACAGATCAGACAGATGGTAATGGCAACCTGGGACAAGGCCGGGCTTTCCGCCCTGGGGAGGATTCATCATGAATCCGGGCGGCCGTTAGATCCGGATCCGAGGGGATCGTACTAAGCGATGGGCTCCATCGACAGCTATATCTTCCGCACGACGCTGACGTCGTTTGCGGTGGTGATGGGTAGCCTGACCGGCGTGATCTGGATCACCCAGGCGCTGCGCGGCATCGATTTGATGACCAGCCAGGGCCAGACCATCGTCACGTTCCTGGGCCTGACCGGCCTCGCCGTCCCGGTGCTGGTGCTCGTGATCGCGCCGATCGCCTTAATGATCGCAGTCGCCCACACGCTGAACCGGCTGGCCACCGATTCGGAAATCATCGTGATGAACGCCGCCGGACTGTCGCCTATCCGGCTGTTCCGGCCGTTCTTCTACGCGACTCTGGTGGTGGCCGCTCTGGTGATCGTGATCGGCGCCTATATCGCTCCGGATGGTCTGCGCCGGATTGCGCGCTGGGACAGCGAGATCACCGCCGACGTGCTCGCCAATGTGCTGCAACCCGGTCGCTTCGCGCAGCTCGAACCCGGCCTGACGATCCGGGTGCGCGAGAGACAGCCTGGAGGAATCCTGGTCGGCGTCTTCATCGACGACGCCCGAGACCCGAACGAGCGTGTCAGCATCATCGCCGATCACGGCACCGTATTGAAAAACGAGAAAGGCTCGTTCCTGGTCCTGGAGGACGGCCATCTCGAGCGATTCCAGACCGGCAAGCAGGAGCCGGCGCTGGTGGCCTTCAGCCGTTATGCATTCGACATGTCGAAATTCTCCCGCGCCCGGGACGTCTCCTACGGCATCCGCGAGCGTTATCTATGGGAGCTGCTTTGGCCGCCCGCCAACGATCCGCTGCTGGCCCGGCTGCCGACCGAGTTCCGATCGGAGATGCACGACCGGCTGCTCGCCCCGATCTATCCCTTCTTCTTCGCAACCGTAGCGTTCGCGTTCCTCGGTCTGGCTCGGACGACGCGGCAGAGTCGGACCTTCTCGATGGTCGGTGCGGTGCTGGTCGCCTTCCTGGTGCGGCTGGCGGGGTTTGCGTTGTCGGTGATTGCCAACAAGACGCCCTACGTCGCGGGGCTGCAATATCTGTTGTTGGCGGTCGCGATCGCGGCTTGCCTGTGGCTGATCAAGCGGAACGTCGTGATCGAACCGCCGGCGCGACTGACCGAGGCGCTGAATAGTTTCAACGCCTCGCTGGTCCGGTTGATCCGGCGCCCGGCGGCGGCCTGATGCGGAGCGCATGATGGTCGTCAACACGCTCGGACGCTATTTCGCCCGCCGTTTCGTGATCGCTTCGCTCGGCGTCTTCTTCGGGCTGTTCGTGCTGCTGGTGTTCGTCGACTATATCGACCTGCTGCGCCGCGCCGGCGGGCTTGCGGTGTCGGCGTTCTACGTCGCGCAGGCCTCGTTCTGCCGGGTGCCACAACTGCTGGAGCGGCTGCTGCCGTTCTGCATCCTGATCGGCGGCATGACCTGCTATCTGGCGCTGTCGCGCAGCCTCGAACTGGTCGTGGCACGGGCCGCAGGCCTGTCGGCCTGGGAGTTCATCTCCCCCGCTTTATGGAGCGCCATTGCGATCGGGATTTTCGCCACCGCGGTGTTCAATCCGCTGTCTGCGCACATGCAGGAGCGCGCCAAACAGATGGAAGCCGAAATGTTCGGCGAGAACACCGGTGGGTTGCAGGACGCCAACGGTTTCTGGATGAATCAGGTCAATGCGGACGGACAGGCGATCATCAATGCCGCGCGGAGCCAGCAGCAAGGCGCAGTCCTGACCGGCATCACGGTGTTTCGCTTCGAGCCCGATTTCCAGTTCAAGGACCGAATCGAAGCGCGCGAGGCCGTGCTGGAGCCCGGCCATTGGCTGCTGAAGAATGTACGCCGCTATACGCTGGATAGCGTGCCGGTGGATCAGGACACCCTCCAGCTTCCCACGACTCTGACCTTGGCCCAGGTCCGGAACAGCTTTGCCACCCCAGAAAGTGTGTCTTTTTGGCAACTTCCGTCATACATCAAATCCTCGGAGAACTCCGGATTCGCAACGGCGGGCTACCGCCTGCAGTATCACAAGCTGCTGGCAAAGCCGTTTTTGTTGGCCGCAATGGTCATGCTAGCTGCTTCTGTCAGCTTGCGATTCTTCCGTTTCGGCGGCGTGCAAAAGATGGTTTTGAGTGGCGTGGCGGCAGGCTTTCTGCTCTATATCCTGTCGAAAGTGACTGAGGACTTGAGCAAGGCTGAACTTATGCATCCGCTTGCTGCGGCGTGGTTGCCTGTGTGTGTGGGCGGTCTCGCTGGATTTTTGGCCCTGCTCTATCAGGAGGACGGATAGTGGCTGCGATGGCCGCCCTCCGTGGAAAGCTGTTGACCAAGCGTCGGCGCACCAAACTGCGCCGCGAGCGTGTGGTTACGGCCGTATTGCTGACGCCGTTCGCCGTGCTTGCGCTCGCAGGCGGGATGCAGGCGGTCGCGATCGATTCTGCGTCAGCCCAGGGCTACAGCTATAATCCGCGCCCTCCTCGGCCGAAGCCGCCGCCTGCGGCCAATAACGGCCAGATGCTGGTTCAGGCCACCGAGGTCAATTACGACTACAACAACAAGCGCGTCGCCGCGGTCGGCAACGTGCAGATGTATTACAACGGCACGACCGTCGAGGCCGATCGACTCGTCTACGATCAGGACACCAAGCGGTTACGCGCCGAGGGCAACGTCCGCATGACCGATGCGGACGGCAAGATCACTTACGCCAACTTCCTTGATCTGTCGGACGATTATCGCGACGGATTCGTCGACTCGCTGCGCGTCGACACTGCGCAGGACACCCGAATCGCCGCTTCGCGCGCGGACCGCACCGGCGGCAACTACAACGTGTTTCAGAACGGCGTGTACACCGCCTGCGCGCCCTGCAAGGACGATCCGAAGAAGCCACCACTGTGGCAGGTCAAAGGCGCCCGGATCATCCACGACCAGACCGACAAGATGCTGTATTTCGAGGATGCCCGAGTCGAATTCTTCGGCGTCCCGCTGGCGTATCTTCCGTATCTGTCGACACCCGATCCGACGGTGACGCGCAAGACCGGCTTCCTGATGCCGTTCTATACCAGCAACTCCACGTTCGGCTCCGGCTTCGAAATTCCGTTCTACTGGGCGCTGGCGCCCGACTACGATTTGACGCTCACGCCGCGCATCACCACCAAGCAAGGCGTGTTGATGCAGGGCGAGTTCCGGCAACGATTGCTGGACGGCGCCTATCAAATCCGTGCCTACGGAATCAACCAGTCCGATCCGGCCGCTTTCGGCAGTGCCCCCGGCAACCGCGACCTTCGCGGCGCCGTCGACACCCAGGGTCAATTCGCCCTCAACGACAAGTGGGTGTGGGGCTGGGAAGGCGTGCTGATGTCCGATCGCGCGTTCTTCCTCGACTATCGGCTGGCGCAGTATCGCGATAGCTGGGGCACGTTCCTCAATCAATCGACCGAGGCGACGTCGCAGATCTATCTGACCGGCGTCGGCAACCGGTCGTATTTCGACATTCGAGCGATCTATTATCTCGGCTGGGCGTCGGCGGATATCCAAGGCCAGATCCCGGTCGTGCACCCGGTGCTCGACTATTCGAAGACGCTCGATCAGAACATCTTCGGCGGCGAATTCAGCTTCAAGACAAACCTGACCAGCCTGAGCCGGCAGACCGCGCAATTCGACGCCTTGACGACGGCAGCGAGCAATGCCGGTCTTTGCTCGATTAGTTCTGTCGCAGCAACGATGTCCGCAGATCCTGCTGCCCGCCTCCCCTGCCTTCTGCGCGGCGTTCCCGGCACTTACACCCGCCTGACGGCGCAAGCCGATTGGCGGCGCTCGTTCACCGACCCCTACGGCCAGATCTGGACGCCGTTCGCATCGCTACGCGCCGACGCGATCGACGCATCGATCTCCAACCAGCCAGGCGTGTCGAACTATCTGACACCTGGCGATACCCAGACGATACGTCTGATGCCGACCGTCGGCCTGGAATATCGCTATCCGTTCATCAACGTGCAGCCGTGGGGCACCACCACGATCGAGCCGATCGCGCAGGTCATCATCCGCCCCAACGAATCCTACGCCGGCAAGCTGCCGAACGAAGACGCGCAGACCATGGTGTTCGACACCAGCAATCTGTTCAGCGTCGACAAGTTCTCCGGTTACGACCGCGTCGAAGGTGGCGGCCGCGCCAATGTCGGCATTCAGGCGACGACTCAGTTCGATCAGGGCGGTTCGATCAACGTGTTGTTCGGCCAGTCCTATCAGTTGTTCGGCCTGAATTCGTTCGCTGTCACCGACGTCACCAACACCGGTCTCGACTCTGGTCTGGCCAAGCCGAAGTCCGACTATGTCGGCCGGGTGTCGTACTCGCCGAACTCGACCTACAAATTCACCACCCGCGCCCGTTTCAACGAAGCGACATTCAACGTCGAGCGGTTCGAGGCCGAGGCCAGCGCCAGCTTCAATCGCTGGTCAGTCAGCATGATCTACGGCAACTATGCTGCGCAGCCGGATCTTGGATTTCTAACGCGACGTCAGGGCATTCTCGGAACCGGCACTTTCAAAGTCGCCTCGAATTGGGTGGTCTCCGGCGGAGCCCGCTGGGACCTTGAGGCCAACAAGATCAATCAATATATCGTCGGCGCGGGTTACGTGGACGACTGCTTCGTCCTGGCTGTGAACTACGTGACCGGTTATTCGTACGCCAACTACGGAACGACGCCGACGCTCACCCACTCCGTGATGCTGCAGCTCGGGCTGAGGACGATTGGCATGACATCGATGCAGCAGAGCGTGTCTGGGGCATCGAGCGGCGTGTTCAGCCAATAGCGCGCTGCGCGGGCCTGAACCGTTTCCGGCTCGCGGCGACCCAACATCCCTTTTGGCTGTGAGGCAAACGCGACCTATGACGAGAAAGCTCTCTCTTCGCATCCTCGGCTTGGCGCTGTGCTGCGCGGTGGCAATTCCGGGTCTTGGAACGATTGCGGCCCGGGCCCAGTCGGTGATCGTCATGGTGAATGGAGAGCCGATCACCAATTTCGACATCGAGCAGCGCTCGAAGCTGAACCGACTGTCTCACAAGAACGATACCCGGCAACAGGTGCTGGACGATCTGATCGACGAGAAGGTCAAGATCAAGGAAGGCAAGAAGTACGGCGTCAATCCAACCGATTCCGACATCGACTCGTCTTTCGCAACGATGGCCTCGCGGATGCGGATGACGCCCGCGCAAATGACCAAAATGCTGGCATCTCAAGGCATTCGGCCCGACACCTTGAAGTCGCGCATCAAGGCCGAGATGGTCTGGGGCAGTTTGGTGCGCGGACGCTTCAAGGACAGCCTGCAGGTCAGCGAGCGCGAGATTCAGTCGCAGCTCAAGGGCAATGACGCCTCCAAGGCGGTCGAAAGCTACGAATACCAGCTCCGCCCGATCGTGATGATCGTGTCGCGCGGCTCCGGCTCGATCGATGCTCGCCGCAAGGAAGCGGAGCAGCTTCGCAGTCGAGTGTCGACGTGCGCGGAGGCCGATCGCTTGTTCAAAGCGCTGCCGAATGCGGCGATCCGCGGAACCGTCATCAAGACCTCCGCAGACCTTCCTCAGGCACTGCGCGACATCCTCGACAAGACCCCGGTCGGCCACCTCACCGCTCCTGAAGTGACCAAGCAAGGAATCGAGATGGTGGCGCTGTGCGGACGCAAGGAATCAACCGCCGACACCCCTCGGAAACGCGAGATTCGGGACAAGATGTTCGGCGAGAAGTTCACGGCGAAGTCGAAGGAATATCTGCAGGAAGTCCGCAAGTCTGCGATGATCGAATATCGCTGATCGCCGAGGCGTCTCTCCTTCGCAGCCTGCAGCGTCAGCGGCGCGGACCGCGGACCAAATGTGGACCGAAATGGCAAAACCACTGGTGCTGACGCTCGGTGAGCCTGCGGGAATCGGCCCCGATATCACGCTGACGACTTGGCTCCAGAGGACGCAACACGGCATCCCCCCGTTTTACGTCATGGGGGACGCTGGCAGTCTCGCCCGCCGCGCTACAGTACTCGGCCTCAGTATCCCCATTGCCGAGGTTCGAGCAGAAGATGCCGCATCTGCCTTCGCAGACGTCCTGCCGGTGGTCTCGACCGGACTGAAGGCGACGGCCGCTCCCGGCAAGCCGGACGCCTCCAGCGCGGCAGCGGCGATCGGTTCGATCGAACAGGCCGTTGCCGATGTGAGCGAAGGCCGCGCGGCAGCACTCGTCACGAACCCGATCGCCAAGAGCGTGCTGTACCAGGCCGGTTTCCACCATCCCGGTCACACCGAATTTCTGGCCGAGCTTGCCAAGCGCGACGGCATCGTTCCGCAGCCGGTGATGATGTTGTGGTGCCCTTCCCTCGCCGTCGTGCCGGTGACGATCCACGTTTCGCTCCGCGATGCGATCAGCCAGCTCACAACCAAGCTGATCGTTTCGACGGCACGGATCGTGGTCGAGGACATGCGCAACCGATTGGGCCTCGCGCGGCCTCGGCTGGCGCTAGCCGGCCTGAACCCGCATGCGGGCGAAGACGGCGCGTTGGGACAGGAGGATCGAACGGTGGTTGCGCCGGCCGTCGAGATTCTGCGCGCCGAAGGGATCGATGCGCGCGGACCGTTACCAGCCGATACGATGTTTCACGCTGCCGCCAGGAACACTTACGACTGCGCGATCTGCATGTATCACGATCAGGCGCTGATCCCGATCAAGACAATCGCCTTCGACGAAGGCGTCAACGTCACGCTCGGCCTCCCCTTTGTCCGCACCTCGCCGGACCACGGTACAGCGTTCGACATTGCGGGTAGCGGACGAGCCAATCCGTCCAGCCTGATCGCCGCCCTGAAGCTCGCCGCTCGAATGGCATCGGCCAAATCCACATGAGCGCGATCGACGATCTGCCACCGCTGCGCGAGGTGATCCGGCGACACGATCTCGCGGCACGAAGGTCGCTCGGCCAGAACTTCCTGCTCGATCTCAATCTCACCGCACGGATCGCGCGCGCGGCCGGCCCACTCGACGGTGTCACCGTGGTCGAGATCGGTCCCGGTCCAGGCGGCCTGACCCGCGCCCTGCTGGCGACCGGCGCCAAGCGCGTGATCGCAATCGAGCGCGACGAACGCGCTCTCGGCGCACTCGAGGAAATCGCTGCGCATTATCCGGGCCGGCTGGAGATCGTCAGTGGCGACGCCATGGAATTCGATCCCCGCCCGCTGCTGAACGGCGAACGCGCACGGATCGTCGCCAACCTGCCCTACAATATCGCCACGCCGCTGCTGATCGGCTGGCTGTGCACCGAGCCGTGGCCGCCATGGTACGAGATGATGGTGCTGATGTTTCAGCGCGAGGTCGCGCAGCGCATCGTTGCTCATCAGGACGACGAAGCCTATGGCCGGCTCGCAGTGCTGGCGAACTGGCGTGCCGAAACGCAGATGCTGTTCGATATTTCGCCGTCCGCCTTCGTGCCGCCGCCCAAAGTGACTTCGTCGGTCGTGCGCCTGGTGCCCCGCGCGCACCCGGAGCCTTGCGATCGCGCAGCGCTCGAACAAGTTTCAGCCGCAGCTTTCGGCCAACGCCGCAAGATGCTGCGGCAGAGTCTGAAATCGCTCGGCGTCGATCCGGCGCAGCTCACCGCTGCCGCCGGGATAGATCCGGCGCGGCGTGCCGAAACCGTGCCGGTGTCCGGTTTTGTTGCCATGGCGAATGAATTGGCCAATAGTCGCGCGATAAGAACACAAGCCTGAAAGGGAGAGACCCGACATGACGCAAATGCGTCGCCAATCTCTGGTGAAATTCGACGCCCCGCTGTGTGAGACCATCATCGATGCGCCGAAGCCGCAGGGGCGCGAAGTGCTGGTGAAGATCGAGCGCTGCGGCCTGTGCCACTCCGACCTGCACATTCAGGACGGCTACGCCGATCTCGGCGGCGGCAAGAAGCTCGACACCACGCGCGGCATGACATTGCCGTTCACGCTCGGCCACGAGATCGCCGGCGTCGTTGCCGAAGTCGGCCCCGACGCGCCGCAGGATCTGATCGGCACCAAGAAGGCGGTGTTTCCCTGGATCGGCTGCGGCAAGTGCCGCGACTGCCTCGCCGGCGACGAGAACCTGTGCGCCAAGAACCGCTTTCTCGGCGTGTCGATCGATGGCGGCTTCGCGACGCATGTACTGGTGCCGGACGCCAAGTATCTGCTCGACTACGATCCGCTGCCGACCAACGTCGCTGCGACGTTGATGTGCTCTGGCATCACCGCCTACGGCGCCTTGAAGCGTCTGGTGGACCGGCCTCGTCAGCGCAATCTGCTGCTGATCGGGTTGGGCGGCGTCGGCATGATGGGTCTCTCACTTGCGCAGGCGATGTTCAAACAGCCGATCGCGGTTGCGGATCTCAGCCCGGGGGCGCGGGACGCGGCGCTGAAGAACGGTGCAGCGGTTGCCTATGATCCGTCCGAGCCCGATATTGCCAAGCGCATCTTCAAGGAAACTGACGGCGGCTTCGACGGCGTGGTGGATTTCGCCGGCAACGACAAGTCGATGAACTTCGCGGTGAGCGCAGTGGCCCGCGGGGGAAAGATCGTCGTGTCCGGTCTGATGGGCGGTCAGTTCAGCCTGCCCATGGTCCAGTGGATCTACAAGCGCATGACCGTCGAAGGTTTCATGACCGGCACGCTTGAAGAAACCAAGGAGCTGATGGCTCTGGCGCGCGCCGGCAAGGTGAAGGCGACGCCGATGAAAGAGGAGCCGATGCAGGACGTGCAAACCTGGATCGATCAGCTCCGCGCCGGCAAGGTCGTTGGCCGCATCATGCTGACGAACTAATCGCCGCCGTCTCCAGGCATTGCGGGTTCCACCCCCGCAATGCCGAGATCCGGATTGTCTCACCCTCACCGAATTATCGGCATATTGCGACCCCATTTCTCGCGGAAAACACGGACCAATAGACGTTCGTTGTCCGTGTCGAATTGGGGAAAGCCATGCACAACCGATCCGCGAAGTTGCTGTCCGTTGCGGGCGCGGGTGTTATCGCAAGCCTAGCGGTCGCTGCAACGGTGTCGACCCCGGCACATGCGGACACCTGCCTCTCGGCTCCGAACGCACCGACGCCGGCCGGCAGTCATTGGTTCTACCGAACCGACCATGCCAACAATCGCAAATGCTGGTACTTGCGCAAAGCGGACGCGGCACCGGTAGCGGCCGTTCCAGCGGACTCCAATGCGGCGGACGGTAGCGACGACACCGCAACCGAAGTCGCAACCACTCCGTCCTCGTCCAAGCCCGCGACTGCTGCAGCGTCCGCGCAATCGACCGCTGCGCCGCTGCGCTCTTCGGTCGCCGACGCCCGCGCGGAATACGCAGCGCCATCACAACAGCGCAATCCGGCTCCTGCCGCGGCAAACTCGCCGTTTCCAGATCCGGTGATCGCGAATCCCGCCGAGGCTACTCAGCAAGTCGCGGCGCCCGCCCCGCAATCTGCACCGGTGGCGCCGCCGACCACGATGAACGAACGATGGTCGGAGCCGGCCACTGCCGCGACCCCGCCTGCCTCCGCCGAAGCAGCCGACAAGCTGCGTAGGGCGGCGAAGGTGGCAGCCAAATCGACGCCGGCCGCTTCAGCCGACACATCGATGAGTGCAAGCACGATCGCCACCCTGATCGGTGCGCTTCTGGCGGCTCTGGCCGTTGCCGGCGGCATCGTCGCGGCACTTGTCAAATTCGGCCGCACCGAACCGATCGTCCGCCGCGATCCTACCGAGCGCCCCGATCTCTGGGCGGGCCGTACCGAGCAGATCGGGCACGACATGTATGCTGACGACTTCCGATCGAGCCCGATCGATCTCGATGCGTCCGTCGCCGCGGCGGCGACAGAGTCGGAGCAACGCCCGACCGCGAGGTGGGAAGAGGAGACCGATCCGCCGGCCTGGATCAAGGCTGCCCGCGAGCGCCATGTCGCAAACGACAGCATTCGCACGGACGACATGCCGGCGCGTCGGCCAGCACGCGACGAGCTTCAGGCAAACGGCGCCAGCGAGAAAGCCCGCGAACCGGCACCGGTAGCCGACGAGATCGAGCAATTGTTGGCGCTCGCGCAGAAGCGCTCCGCGGCCTGAGGCGTCAGCCCTCGAGCTGCTGGCGCATATCGCGAACGAAAGCGTCGATTCCGATCTGACGCTCGCGCTTGAGCTGCTCGGCACGCAGGATCGCCTTCACGGACTCGAATGCGATACCGACGTTGTCATTGACGACGATGTAATCGTAAGCGTCGTAGTGGCTCATCTCGTCGCCGGCCTTCTTCATTCGGCCCTGGATGACCTCGTGGCTGTCCTGCGCGCGCGTGTGCAGGCGATGCTCGAGCGCCTGCACCGAGGGCGGCAGCACGAACACGCTAACGACATCGTTGGGCGCATGGCTGCGCAGTTGCTGGGTGCCCTGCCAGTCGATGTCGAACAGAACGTCACGCCCCGCGGCGAGCGCCGCCTCGACCGGCGCGCGCGGCGTGCCATAGCAATTGTCGAAGACGTTTGCCCATTCGAGGAACTCTCCCGCGGCGACCATTGCGTCGAATTTCGGACGATCGACGAAGAAGTAATCGCGCCCATCCACCTCCCCCGGGCGCATCGGCCGCGTCGTCGCGGAGACCGACATCTGCAGGCCGGCCGCTTCCTTCACCAGCATCCGCGACAATGTTGTCTTGCCGGCGCCCGATGGCGACGACAGGACGAACATCACGCCGCGCCGCTCGACACCATTGTGCCCGACCGCCGCTCCGTCGCTCATGGTCACTCCAGATTCTGAACCTGCTCGCGGAACTGCTCGACAACGTTCTTCATCGCCAATCCCGCATTGGTGAGCTCCAGATCAATCGACTTGGAACAACAGGTGTTGACCTCCCGGTTGAACTCCTGGGCGAGAAAATCGAGCCGACGGCCGACTGCGCCGCCCTTGGCCAGCATCTCTCGGCTTTGCGCGATGTGTGAGGCAATCCGATCGAGCTCCTCGCGGATGTCGGCCTTGGTCGCCATCATGATCGCTTCCTGATGAAGCCGATCCACATCGAAGCGATCCGAGGTGTCGAGCAGTGCTGCGATCTGCTCGGCAAGCCTCGCCTTGATCGCTTCCGGCTTGCGTCCCGGCGCGGCCTCGGCCTGCTTGGCAAGGCCTTCGAGTTCTTGCAGACGCTGGGCCAATATCGTCGCAAGGCTCTCGCCCTCGCGCCTGCGCATCTCGACGAGACTGTTCAGCGCTTCGGCGAAGGCGGCCTCGACAGCAGCGCGTGCGGCCTTGTCCTCTGCTTCATCAGCCTCCGGTTCGACGACCTCGATGACGCCCTTGATGCCGAGCAAACCGTCGATGCTCGGCGCGACTGCGTCGACCTTGCCGGCGATCTCACTGGCAACTCTCAGAACCGAAGTCAGCACGTCTTGATTGATCTGAATGGTCGACGCAGCGTTGGCTCGTTTCACGGTGAGATTGGCGTACACCGTCCCGCGAGACAGCGCCTCCGCGGCGCGCTTGCGGACGGTCGGCTCGATGTCGTCCCACCCGGTCGGCAGCCGCATCCGAAAATCGAAGCCCTTGGCGTTCACCGATTTCAACTCCCACTCGAACACGTAGGGGCCGCTGGCGCCGTGGCTGCGTGCAAATCCGGTCATGCTCGATAACGACATGGCGTCACTGTCTCCGGATTTGAGGGTTGAGAATCGTCTCGAAAGGGTCTGCGGAACTTAGCGCAAACGCCGCCGCTGTGTGAACCTTCGTCCGCGTGTAACTTACTCGGTGGTCGCCTCAGGCGCAGCATGGCGCGGGCGACGCTTCTGCGCCCCGGCCTTCCCCTTCGGCGCACCAGCAGTCGCCGCTGTGGCCGCAGGCTCGTTCTCGGCCGCAGACGCGTTCGGAGCTGCCTCCTCCGCGGGTTCGGCAGTATCGTTCTGGGTCTGCTTCTCTTGCGCGCGCAACTTGGCCACGTTTTTCTGGTGCTGCTCGTAATTGTCGCTGAACGCGTGGCCGCCGCTGCCATCGGCGACGAAATACAGATCGCGGGTGCGCGCCGGATTGGCCGCAGCTTCCAGCGAGGCCCGTCCTGGATTGGCGATCGGTCCAGGGGGAAGCCCGTCGATCACATAGGTGTTGTAAGGCGAAGGCTGAGTGATTTCACTGCGCTTGATTGGACGGCCGAGCGTACCCTTGCCCCCGACCAGCCCATAGATGATGGTCGGATCGGACTGCAGCCGCATCTTCTTCTGTAGCCGATTGACGAACACGGCCGCGACACGAGTCCGCTCTTCCGACTTGCCGGTTTCCTTCTCGACCAGCGAGGCCAGCGTGACTAACTGCTCCGGGGTCTTGATCGGCAGGTCGGGATTGCGGCGCTCCCAGATCTCCGCGAGGACACGCTTCTGCGCGCTCTGCAAGCGATGCAACACCTGCTCGCGAGGCGTACCCCGTGGAAACTTGTAGGTCTCGGGCAGCAATGTTCCTTCACGCGGAATTTCGCGAATACTCCCGGTCAGGATCGGATTGTCGGACAGCCGCTCGACGATCTGTTCCGAGGTCAGCCCTTCCGGAATCGTGATCGCGTGCTGCACCACTTTGCCTTCGACGATGGTGCCGATCACGTCGCGGAGGCTGGCGTTCTTCTGAAACAGATACTCGCCGGGCTTGAGCTCGGTGCGCGCCCTGAGCGCCATCACACCACCGGCGAAAACCAGCCAGCCGTCCTCGATCACGCCTTCGCGTTTGAGTATCTGCGCGATGTCGTCGAGACCGGCGCGCTGCGGAATGTTGACCGTCTTGTCCTGGGCGAGCGGGCCCGGCGCTTCGAGCTTGTTCTTGCCGTAGACGTACAAGCCGCCGGCACCGATCATCACCACCACGATGAACGTAATGATCGCATTACCGACGATCACCAGCGGATTGCGCGCGTGGTCCGACCGCTTCGGCGGCGGCGGAAGCTGTTCCGGTTCGAGTGCCGCGCGTGGGCTTCTCGGGGAAATCGGCGGCCTGTCACTCATCGGTGCAACCTGAATCCTGTCGGCTCGCATTGGGGCCCGCGCAATCTGCGCCGGCGACATTCGGGATCACGACGTCGATGCAATGTCCGGTCTGGAGTCTATCCAGGCCGATGAGGGCAGCAACCGATCATACTCCGAAACTGACGGACCACGTAGCGTTTAGCAGCGATTGCGGCGAAACGGTGGATGACGAGACGCGCCGCGTCTAGTTCGGCACGCGCTGCAACAGCAGCGACGCGTTGGTGCCACCGAACCCGAAAGAGTTCGACAACGCAACGTTGATTTCGCGGGACCGCGGTTTCCACGGCACCAGGTCGATCGCGGTCTCGACCGACGGGTTGTCGAGATTGATCGTCGGCGGCGCGACGTTGTCGCGAATCGCCAGCACGCTGAAGACCGCCTCGACGGCGCCGGCGGCACCGAGCAGATGGCCGACGGAGGATTTGGTGGAAGACATCGACACCCGCGACGCGGCATTGCCGAGAAGACGTTGCGCCGCGCCGAGTTCGATCTCGTCGCCGAGCGGCGTCGAGGTGCCGTGCGCGTTGATGTAGTCGATGTCCGACACCGCGATGCCGCCCCGCTTGATCGCGGCGCTCATGCAACGGAACGCACCATCACCATCCGAGCTCGGCGCCGTGATGTGATAGGCATCGCCCGACAGGCCGTAGCCGATCACTTCGGCATAGATCTTCGCGCCGCGCGCCTTGGCGTGCTCGTACTCTTCGAGAACGACGACGCCGGCACCCTCGCCCATCACGAAGCCGTCGCGATCCTTGTCGTAGGGTCGTGAGGCCTTGGTCGGCGCGTCGTTGAAGCCGGTGGACAATGCGCGGGCCGCCGCGAACCCGGCCATCGCCAGACGGCTGATCGGAGATTCGGTGCCGCCGGCGACCATCACGTCGGCATCGCCGAGAGCGATCAACCGCGACGCATCACCGATCGCATGCGCACCGGTCGAGCACGCGGTGACGACCGAATGGTTCGGGCCCTTGAGGCCGAACTCGATCGAAACGTAGCCGGACGCGAGGTTGATCAGGCGACCGGGAATGAAGAATGGAGAAATCCGGCGCGGTCCGCGTTGCTCGAGCAGCAGCGCAGTCTCGGCGATACCCTGCAGGCCGCCGATGCCGGAACCGATCAGTACGCCGGAAGCGCAGCGCTCTTCCTCGGTCGACGGATGCCAGCCGGCATCATCGAGCGCCTGGCGAGCAGCCGCCATCGCGTAGACGATGAAGTCGTCGACCTTGCGCTGGTCTTTCGGCTCCATCCACTGATCAGGATTGAACGTGCCGTTGGTGCCGTCGCCACGCGGAATAACGCAGGCGATCTGGCTGGCGATGTCGGAGACGTCGAACGTGTCGATCTTGCGCGCGCCGCTCTCGCCGGCCAGCACGCGCCTCCAGGTTGGCTCGACGCCGCAGCCCAGCGGCGACACCATGCCAAGGCCCGTGACGACAACCCGTCTCATCTCCATCACTCCGGAATCAAATGCGCGACGCAAAACAAGAAGCCGGTGGACCGCGGTGATGCGGCCCGTCCGGCTTCCGTTGCATCACGCGGAGCGTCAGCTCTTGGCGTTCTTTTCAAGAAACTTGGTGGCGTCGCCGACGGTGAGAATCGTCTCGGCGGCATCGTCCGGAATTTCGCAGCCGAACTCTTCTTCGAAGGCCATCACGAGTTCGACGGTATCGAGGCTGTCCGCGCCGAGATCGTCGATGAAGCTGGCGCTCTCGACCACTTTCTCGGGCTCGACACCAAGGTGCTCGACCACGATCTTCTTAACCCGCTCGCCAATCTCACTCATCTATTTAACCCCGTGCTGTTCCGTTTCGACCCGACCGACAGACGATACGAGCCATCGTGGTGCGTCAACTCGCTAAGTTCCCGTCGCATCGCGAAGTGTGTTGATTTTGCCCCCGTCCCCGGGTCGAAGCCGACCACTAGGCGTCAGGCTCCCCATCGGCAATATACAGGGTTTGGACATCCTGCAATGGCCTTCTTTTGCCTGTCCGCCGGTGCTTCGGTTATCATACTTCCGATGCATTGACCACAAGGCCGGGGCGACGGGAGCAGGATCGCACGCGCCGCCACAGCCTCGCAGATCGCCCTCAGATCATCGCCATCCCGCCGTTGACGTGAATGGTCTGTCCGGTGACGTAGGCGGCCTCGTTCGAACTGAGATAAACCGCCGCAGCGGCGATGTCCTCGGGGGTGCCGAGCCGGCCGGCCGGCACTTTGCCGAGAATCGCTTCGCGCTGTTTGTCGTTGAGAACGTCGGTCATCGGCGTGGCGATGAAGCCCGGCGCGATGCAGTTCGCCGTGACGTTGCGTTTGGCATATTCGGCCCCGAGCGTCTTGATCATGCCGATCAGGCCGGCCTTCGACGCCGTGTAGTTGCCCTGCCCCGGATTGCCGGTGACGCCGACCACCGAAGTGATCGCGATGATGCGACCGAACTTCTTGCGCATCATCAGCTTGGTGGCGGCGCGTGTCAGCCGGAAGGTCGCGGTGAGGTTGACTTTGATCACCTCGTCCCAGTCCTCGTCGCGCAACTGCACAAACAGATTGTCGCGGGTGATACCTGCGTTACATACGAGGATATCGAGCCCGCCCATCGCCTCGACGGCAGCCGGGACCAGCGCCTCGACCTCGGCGGCATCCGACAGATTGCACGGCAACACATGGACACGCTCGCCGAGCTTGCCAGCCAGCGCCTCCAACGCCTCCCGGCGCGTGCCGGAAATGCCGACGGTGGCGCCCTGGCCGTGCAGCGCTTGCGCGATCGCGCCGCCGATGCCGCCGGTTGCGCCGGTGACCAGCGCGGTTCTGCCTGTCAGATCGAACATCTCGCCTCCTTGTGCCGGCTTAAGCCGACCGGCCCGCCGCCAGCGCGTCTTTCGCCGACGCGATGTCGTTGGGGCCACTTACGGAAATACCAGTCGCGCCATCGGCGATGCGCTTCACCAGACCGCTCAGCACCTTGCCGGCGCCGATCTCCAGAAAGCGGGTGACACCCTGCGACGCCATGAAGGCAACCGACTCGCGCCACCGCACGGTGCCGGTGACCTGCTCGACCAGCCGGCGCCGAATCTCATCGGGATCGGTGATCGGCGACGCCAGAACGTTGGCGACCAGCGGCGCTGCGGGCGCCTTGATGGTGACCCCCGCGAGCGCCTCGGCCATCGCCTCGGCGGCCGGCTGCATCAATGAACAATGAAAGGGAGCGGACACCGGCAGCAGCATCGCGCGCTTGGCGCCTTTGCCCTTGGCAATCTCGACCGCACGCTCCACCGCGTTCTTGTGGCCGGAAACCACGACCTGCCCGCCGCCATTGTCGTTCGCAGCCTGGCAGACCTCGCCCTGCGCCGCCTCGGCCGCGACCGAAACGGCGGTCTCATAATCGAGCCCGAGCAGTGCGGCCATCGCGCCGATGCCGACCGGAACCGCCTTCTGCATCGCCTGACCGCGGATCCGCAACAGCCGGGCGGTGTCGCTGACGCTCAGGCTGCCCGCCGCCGCCAGCGCGGAATATTCGCCGAGCGAATGACCGGCGACGAAGGCGGCGTCACGCGCGACCGATACGCCGGCCTCGGCCTCGAGCACGCGCATCGTCGCCAGCGACACCGCCATCAGCGCCGGCTGCGCATTCTCGGTGAGCTGCAGCGTTTCGGCGGGACCTTCCCAAATGATCGAGGTGAGCTTTTCGCCGAGCGCAGCGTCCACTTCGTCGAACACCGCCCGTGCCGCCGGAAAGGCTTCGGCGAGCGCCTTGCCCATGCCCACGGCCTGAGACCCCTGCCCCGGAAAGGTGAATGCTGCGGTCATCTGCGCCCCTGAATGTCACCAAAGTGCGCCGAAAGACACCGCCCAGCCCGGCAATGTCAAGCTGGACGGAAGCCGGACGACGACGCCGGCAAATCCGGGCGATCGGCGATGCGCGCGGCCGCGACCACAATTGGCGGGCCGCGGACACTGGACAGGCAGTCAGCCGCCTGGCGGCCAGAGAAAATTCACCCTGACCCGCAATCGCGAATTGGTCTTAAAACGGATTCAACCTTCGCACGCGCTAATGCAGGACATCAGTCAATTGGCGTCCTGATGACCCTATCGAACACGACCAGCGACCAGCAGCATTCCGCACCGGCAGCAAAGCCGCGGCATTTTTCGGAGCGCTTGACCGACTGGTTGACCAGTGGCCCGCAGCCGCAGCCAGCGTCGATCGTCAGGAAATTGGTCCTGCAGGGCCAGACCAAGTTACGGACGCTTGTGATCGCGATGGTGGGAACCATCCTGACCGTCGGCATCACCGCTCATCTCTCAGGCGCGGTTTGGGCCTATGCTTGGCTGGGCACCGAAATCGCGCTGAGCGCTGCCAGGTTCGCTACCGTGGTCGCCCTGCAAAGGGCGACGGCATCGGGTCGCAAGGGCAATGCGGCCGCGACGATGATTCTCGATTTGACCCGATCGACGACCTATTCGATCGGTTGCGTGCTGTGCGTGTTGTCGGGCGATCCGACATTGACCTTGCTGGCCGGCATGGTGATCGCCGGGCTGACAGGTGGGATCTCCTCGCGCAGCGCGGGCACGCCGCATTTCGGAATCGCCCAGATTGGCATTTTGGTCTTGCCGTTCTCCCTGGCCACGATCGGCTCGCCGATTCCGCACATCAACGTCATGGCCTTCCTGTTTCCGATCTATGGAATTGGGGTCGTCGTGGTCCTCCTGGAGAACTACCAGATCCTTCTCGAACTGGTTCTCTCCGAAAGCAAAAATCTCCGGCTGGCGAGCTATGACTCTCTCACGGGCCTGCCCAACCGCGTCATGAAGCGCGCACGTCTCGCTCAATTGCTGAGCAGCAACGTGGCAACATCGCAAACCGGCCGCCAGCCGTTCACGGTGTTCGGCCTCGACCTGGATGGCTTCAAGACGATCAATGACAGGCTTGGCCATTCGGCAGGCGATGCCGCTCTGGTTGCCGTTGCCGACCGGCTGCGAGATGCTGTTGGCGGCGAAGAGGTGATCTTCCGGGTCGGCGGCGACGAATTTGTGATGCTGATTCCCGACATCACGACCGCTGAAGCCGAGGAAATTGCCAGCCGCATCATCAGGCGCGTCTCGGAACCGTACGACCTCGGCCTCGGCACGCCCCTCGATATCGGGATCAGCGTTGGCAGCGCCAGCTTCCCGCAGGACGGCGACAGCGCCGATGAATTATTGAGCGCGGCCGACAGCGCCATGTACGCTGCCAAGCGGCGCGGCAAAGGCATCCATGTCGCTCACGGCTCCCGGGCAATCGAGACCGTGGACCTAGTCCCCGAGCCCGACGCCGACGCCAGAATGGCCCGCCGCGCCGAGCGGATGACGGAACCCGGCTATCATATCTGATCGGCCGCGATCACCCGCGTCCAATGCCTGTGCGTCCACCACTTGCCAATTCGCCAAAACCCCCTATAACCCGCGCATCCGCAGATCCCGGCCGGGAGCTGAACGGACGGCTGCACCATTTTCACCCTCGGGCGATTGTGATGCGGCAGAGCCAGTCGGCTCGTCGTCCCGTGCTTCCGCCTTCTGAGCAGTCGAGTCCTTTCCGAAGGGTTCGAAGGGCTTGCCGCCGGTTCTGCGCTAACACGAGAAAGGACAACCATGCCTCTTTATGAGCATGTCTTTTTGGCGCGCCAGGATGCCAGCGCCCAGCAGGTTGAAGAGCTCACCACCCAGATCACCGGCGTGATCGAAGGTCTCGGCGGCAAGGTCACCAAGACCGAGTCGTGGGGTCTGCGCTCCCTGACCTACCGCATGAACAAGAATCGCAAGGCTCATTTCGTGCTGCTGAACATCGACGGCCCCGCCGCGGTGGTGGCCGAAATCGAGCGCCAAGAGCGGATCAACGAAGACGTCATCCGTTATCTGACTGTGCGCGTCGACGAGCACGAGGAAGGCCCCTCGGCGATGATGCGCAAGGCCGATCGCGACCGCGAGCGCGACGACCGTGGCCCCCGCGAGGGTGGCTTCCGCGGTGACCGCGAAGGCCGTGGCGACCGCGACGGTTTCCGTGGCGACCGTGGTCCGCGCCGTCCGCGTGAAGACGCCGACGCCCCCGCCGCAGCAGCAGTCGAGGAGTAAGCATTATGGCTGAAGCAGGTGCCCGCCGTCCGTTCTTCCGCCGCCGCAAGACCTGCCCGTTCACGGGAGCGAATGCGCCGAAGATCGATTACAAGGACTCCAAGCTGTTGATGCGTTACGTCTCGGAGCGCGGCAAGATCGTGCCGAGCCGCATCACTGCGGTGTCCGCCAAGAAGCAGCGTGAGCTCGCGCGCGCCATCAAGCGCGCCCGCTTCCTCGGTCTGCTGCCCTACGTGATCCGCTGAATGAAGCAGCCCCGCGGCGTCTGCGCCGCGGGGCTCTCCTCTTTTTTCTCATAAGGCTTCCGGGTCGTCCGGTCGCCGATGGTTGGGGCGAAATGCCTCTAACCGCTCGAAGGGAGCGGGACAGCTGATGATGATCAACATTCTGATCGCGCTCGCCGCCGGCTGTGCTTCGGCGCTGATGTTCGTCTCGATCGTTTCGGGCGCGCTGATCTCTTTGCTGCTGTTCTATCTGGCTCCGCTGCCGCTGATGGTGGCCGCGCTCGGCTGGGGCGTGCTCGCCGCCGCGATCGGCGGTGTAGTCGCCGCTCTCGGTCTCGCCGCGCTGGTCAGCTTCCCCTACGCCATCGCCTTCGTCGTCACCATTGCGATTCCGGCCTGCTGGCTCGGTCACTTAGCTTTGCTGGCCCGGCCGGCGGAAGCGCCGCAAGGCGAGCCGACCAATCTGGAGTGGTATCCAGTCGGCCGCCTGATCGTCTGGATGGCCGGGTTCGCCGCGACCTCGACGATGGCCGCCCTGTTCACGCTCGGCACCGACGGCGCGACGATCACCGATGGCCTTCGCAGCGGCTTGCAGCGCGCGCTCGGTCCCCGTAGCGCGCCCGGAAGCGACGCCGCGCTGATCGATGCGCTGGCCGCAATCGCTCCGCCTGCCGCCGCAACGGTCGCGATGCTCACGCTGACGCTCAACCTCTGGCTGGCGGCGCGCATAACGTCCGCCTCCAACCGCCTGGGGCGGCCATGGCCCGACCTGCGGACCATTACGCTGCCGCCGATGACCCTCGCCGTCTTGTCGCTGGCTCTGGCGCTGAGCTTCGTCGGCGGCCTGACGTCGTTGCTCGGCAAGACTGTCAGCGCGGCGTTGTTCGTCGCTTATGGGCTGACCGGCGCCGCAACGCTGCACACCTTGACGATGGCATCGCGCAACCGCCTGTTCCTGCTCAGCTCGGCCTATGCGCTGATGCTGATCTTTCTGTGGCCTGCCGTCGGCCTGATCGCCCTTGGACTGGCAGACGCTTTCTTGAATCTTCGGCAGCGCTACTTCCAGCGCCGCTCGATGCCGCCTCCGCCCTCTCACTGAAACGACATTCGCAAACACACCACTGAGGAGATATCACCATGGAAGTCATTCTGCTGGAACGCGTCGCCAAGCTCGGCCAAATGGGAGAGCTGGTGCGCGTCAAGGACGGTTACGCGCGCAACTTTCTGCTGCCGCGCGGCAAGGCGCTGCGTGCCACCGCCGCCAACCGTGAGAAGTACGAACACATGAAGGCCGACCTCGAGGCGCGCAACATCGCCGCGAAGGCCGAGGCCTCCAAGGTCGCCGAGAAGATCGACGGCCAGAACGTGGTGGTGATCCGCCAGGCGTCGGAAGGCGGTCAACTGTTCGGTTCGGTGTCGGTGCGCGACATCGTCGTCAGCTTCGATGCCGAAGGCGTCAAGATCAACCGCAGCCAGGTGCTGCTCGATGCCCCGATCAAGACCATCGGCAAGCACCCGATCCAGGTCGCCGTGCATCCGGAAGTCGAAGTCGAAGTTTCGGTCACCGTGGCGCGCAGCGCCGAGGAAGCCGAGCGGATCAACCGCGGTGAGGACATCTCTACCCGCCGCGAGGACGAAGACGCCGCCGCCGAGGCGCTCGCCGCCGCTGGCGAGTTCTTCGATCCGGACGCGCAGTTCGGCGAAGAGCAGCCGGCCGAGCAGTAAGCAGCGTTTATATCCCGCAATCTCGAGGCCCGGCCTGAGCGATCAGGCCGGGCCTTTTTCCGTCCGGCCCAGCGTTCACGGCCGCCGACTGGCGCGCGCGAATGGACGACCCGAGATACGAGAAGGGCCGCGTCGCAGCGGCCCTTTCAGCATCAGATCAGATGGTCCCGGATTATTTCGACGCAGGCACGTCGGCGGAACCGGAAGGCTGCGGCGCCGGAGACGGCGCCGCCTCGGTCGACGATGGATTCTCCGACGACGGCTTGACGGGCGGACCGGCTGGCGACGGCGCAGGCTGAGGTGCCGCTGCCGGCGCAGCGGCAGGCGACTTGGCCTCGGCTGGCACCGCGGGCTTGGCCGGCTCGGGCTCTGCAGCCTTCGGCGCCGGGGTCACGGCAGGCACCGGATCGGTACGCGCGGGAGTTTCGGCCGCCGGAGCCGCGGCGGGCTTGTCAGCGCCATGCTTCGGCGCAGCGCCCGTCTCCATCTTGCTGGGCTCGGCCGCTGGCGCCTCGGGTTTGGCAGCTTCGGGCTGAGCCGGCTTCTCGTGATGACGCTTCTTGTCGCGGCGCTTCTTGGCAGGCTTGGCTTCCTGCTCGGGAGCAACAGCGGGCTCGGCTTCTGTGCCCGGAGCCGGAGCAGCGGCCTCGGCGGGTTTCTCCGCCTCGACAGGCGCGGCGCGCCGCTTGGACTTACGCCCCCGCTGGACCTTCGGCTCTTCAGCCTGCGGTGCCGGCGCGGCCTCCTCCGGCGCAACGGCTTCTTGAGCGCCGCGCCGCTTGCGTCGCTGCCTCGGCTCGGAGGGAGAATCCTGCCTGCCGCGAACATCGGCTCCGCCATTCGACACCACGTAGCCGGCCAACATGGCGGCCATGTCGCTGCTGGTGGTGTAGTGCTGCCTCAGAAAAGAAGCGACCGCGTTGGGCGGGACGGTGCGCAGGAGACCGCGGGGGCTTTTGTGACAGACCGCGCAGGTGCTGGAGAAGATCTGTGCCGAGCTCTTGCCCGCTTCCAGATTCTGGGCTCGGGCGGGCTGTGCGACGGCCGCGCCGAGCACGAGCAATACCGCTACCGAACTGAGCAATCGGCTTACCATTTAGCCCTCCGATGCAAAAAATCACCGCAGCCCGCGGCGGTGACCTTTTAGCGAATTGTGAGATGATTGGAAGCGGAGAGATGGAACATTCCCGTGCTTGAAATGAGGCAGCTCGTCAGCCTCATCGTCATGACGCGGATGTTACCTGTGAACGCTTCGGCCGTGGTTGGGTGACAGCGATACGAACAGAACCGCACGGCCGGCGTTGAAGCAGTCGAGGCGCCGCTTCGCTGTCGGCGTCCGGTTTCGAGGCAAGTCGATGGACGGAGTATTTCGTCTGCTGCTCAGCCGCTTCATCCGACGCGGCACCATCATCTTCACAACCTCAGGCGGCACCACCTTCACCTGCGGCGACGGGACCGGCGCACCAGTGCACGCGCGACTGACATCGCCCCTCGCCCAACGTCGCCTGCTGCTCGATCCCGAGCTCGCGCTCGGCGAGATCTATATGGACGGCGGACTGGTGATGCAGCACGGCTCGATCGCCGACCTGCTGGCGATCGCAATGGACCAGCCGGACTGGACACCGCGCTGGACCAAACTTCACGGACTCGTGCGCTACTGGATCCGGACCTTGCAGCAGTTCAATCCGCGCAGCCGGTCGCGCAACAACGTCGCCCATCATTACGATCTCGACGGCCGGCTCTACGCGCTGTTTCTGGATTCCGACAAGCAATATAGCTGCGGATATTTCGAAACGCCCGACACCAGTCTCGACGACGCCCAGCTCGCCAAGAAACGTCATGTGGCAGCCAAGCTGCTGACCGCCCCTGGACAGCGCGTGCTGGACATCGGTTCAGGCTGGGGCGGCTTAGGATTGTATCTGGCCGAAACCTGCGGCGCAGATGTCACCGGCGTGACGCTGTCGCAGGAGCAGCTTCAGGTCTCCAACGGCCGCGCCGCCGAACGCGGCCTCGCGAGCCGAGCCCGCTTCCTGCTTGAGGACTATCGCGATGTCCCCGGCCCGTTCGACCGCATCGTCTCGGTCGGCATGTTCGAGCACGTCGGTGTCGCCCATTACGACACCTACTTCCGGCGCTGCGCCGCATTGCTCGACGAGGGCGGCGTGATGCTGCTGCATTCGATCGGCCGCTCCGAAGGGCCGGGCTTTACCAATCCGTGGATCGCCAAATACATCTTCCCGGGCGGCTATCTGCCGGCGCTGTCGGAAGTGCTGCCGGCGATCGAACGCGCGGGGCTGTTGGTCTGCGACATCGAAATCCTTCGGGTGCACTACGCCGAGACGCTGAAAGCGTGGCGCGAGCGCTTCCTGGCGCATCGGGAGGAAGCAGAACGGCTGTACGACGCCCGTTTCGTCAGAATGTGGGAGTTCTATCTGGCGGCGTCGGAAATGTCGTTCCGGAAGCAGAACACCATGGTGTTCCAGATTCAGCTCACCCGGCGCCAGGGCGTGGTGCCGATCACCCGCGATTACATTGCTGCCGAAGAACGGCGATTGCGTGGGCTCGAAAGCAGCCATCGGCCCCGGCTGCAACTCGCCGGCGAGTGACATCACCGGCAGACGTCACAAGTCGTAGCCGACGCGGTTCTCAGCTCACCAGACGGGCTGCAAGCTCCTGCTTCGCCTCCGGCGGCAGCGGCCGCGCCAGATGGGCCTTGGCGGCACACAGCAGTTCGCGATCGCACGGTCGATGCTCGGCCTCTTCCATTTCGGCGCGTTCGAAGGACTCGATCAGCGAGGTCAGCCAATCGCGGTCGGAGTGGTCGTGGCAATAATGCTGCGCCATCTGCTCTGTCCATCATCCGAGGTCGCCCGCGAGCCGCTGCGGAGTGCCTCGACGCTCTTGCCCTGTTTCGCGTCACCTTGTTCGAGTGCATCCCGTCAGGGCGCCTCGGTGATCGCGTCTTTCGAACCATCCTCGCCGACAATTCTTACGAATCCCCGACTGGAGCGGATCGATCTGTCTCGACCGTCCATTTTGAACAGTCGTCCCACTGCGCCCCGAGGTTCAATTCGGCCCCAACGCAGCGGAAACACGTCAAGCACGGGTGACGGCGGCTCCAGCGATCATCCACATCCTTGTCGCGCTGGTGCATAACGCGCGATTGCCGCTTTCGCTCCCGACGAAATCGGCGCTTTAGTCGCGCCCCGCATCCGACAAAATCGATCCGATATTCGAGAGCTATGGCCGCATCTGATTCGAACGTTCTCAAGCTCGCGCCGGAACCGGGCGCGCCGGCCTACCGGACCGCACCGCACAACATCGAGGCCGAACAGGCCCTGCTGGGCGCGATCCTGGTCAACAACGATGCGTTCTACCGGGTGTCGGACTTCCTCGAATCGAAACACTTCTTCGAGCCGATCCATCAGACAATTTTCGAAACCGCGGCCAGCATCATCCGGGCCGGCAAGATCGCAACTCCGGTCACGCTGAAAACGTTTCTGGCCGCCGATCTCGATCTCGGCGGTTTGACGGTCGCGCAATACCTGGCGCGCCTCGCCGCCGAAGCCACCACCATCATCAACGCCCAGGACTATGGGCGGACCATTTACGAGCTGTCGCTGCGCCGCGACCTGATCGGCATCGGCACCGACATGGTCAACGTCGCCTACGACGCCCCGGTCGACTTCGCGCCGAAGAACCAGATCGAAGACGCCGAGCGAAGGCTCTACGAGCTGGCCGAATCCGGCCGCTACGAAGGCGGCTTCCAGAAATTCTCTCAAGCGCTGACCACGGCCGTCGACATGGCCGCCAAGGCGTTCCAGCGCGACGGAAAACTGTCGGGCATCGCCACCGGGCTGCGCGACCTCGACACCCGGATGGGCGGGCTGCAGCATTCCGACTTGATCGTGCTCGCCGGCCGTCCCGGCATGGGCAAGACCGCGCTCGCCACCAACATCGCCTACAACGTCGCCAAGGCCTACCGCGGCGAGGTGCAGCCGGATGGTTCGACCAAGACCATCAACGGCGGCATCGTCGGGTTCTTTTCGTGCGAAATGTCGGCCGAACAGCTCGCCACCCGTATTCTCGCCGAGCAGGCCGAGATCGCGTCGAGCAAGATCCGCCGCGGCGGCATCTCGGATGCCGACTTCGACAAGATCCGCGACGTCTCGATCGAGCTGCAGTCGCTGCCGCTGTTCGTCGACGAAACCGGCGGCCTGTCGATCGCGCAGCTCACCGCCCGCGCCCGCCGGCTGAAGCGGCAGAAGGGCCTCGACATGCTGGTGGTCGACTACATCCAGCTTCTCCAGGGCTCCAGCAAAAAGGGCGACAACCGCGTCCAGGAAGTCACCGAGATCACCACCAGCCTCAAGGCGCTGGCGAAGGAATTGAACATCCCGATCATCGCGCTGTCGCAGCTCTCGCGTCAGGTCGAATCCCGCGACGACAAGCGGCCGCAGCTCGCGGACTTGCGTGAATCCGGGTCGATCGAGCAGGACGCCGACGTCGTGATGTTCGTGTTCCGTGAAGAATACTATCTCCAGAACAAGGAGCCGCGGCCCGGCACGCCCGAACACGAGAAGTGGGCGACCGACATGGAGCTGGTCCACGGCAAGGCCGAAGTCATCATCGCCAAGCAGCGTCACGGTCCGACCGGCACCGTCGATCTGCAGTTCGAAGGCCAGTTCACCCGCTTCAGCGACCTCACCGACGACAGTCATCTGCCCGAGCGGATTTGACGCCGGAGCGGATCTGGGCCGCGCCGGCTGCCGTTGAACGGGCCGCAGGCAAGGCATTAAGGTGCGCCATGAACATCCTTCCCGATCCGAACGCTACCGCCGCCGGCCTGCCGGCGCCGGAGCCGACTGCTAGCGCCGAGCTCGCTGCAACCAACCCGGCGACCTCCGGCATTCTCACCGTCGATCTCGACGCACTCGTCGCCAATTGGCGCAAGCTCGAGAAGACGGCGGTGCCGTCCGAATGCGCCGGCGTGGTCAAGGGCAACGCTTATGGCTGCGGCGCCGGTCCGGTCGCAAAAGCGCTGATCACCGCGGGCTGCAAGACCTTCTTCATCGCCACGCTCGGCGAAGCGCGCGCCGTGCGCGACGTCGCTCCCGATGCGACGCTCTACGTGCTCGACGGGTTCTTTCCGAACTCCGGCGATGAGTTCGCCAGGCTGAACTGCCGCCCGGTGATCGGAGATCTGTACGAGCTTGCCGAGTGGGACTCATTCTGCCGCACTAGCGGCTGGCGCGGCGGTGCTGCGCTCCACATCGACACCGGCATGAGCCGCCTCGGCCTGACGATCGCGGAGGCGCAGAGCATCGTGCCCCGCATCGTCGCCGGCAACCACGGCATCACGCTGGTGATCAGCCACCTCGCCTGCGCCGACCTGGTCAATCATCCGCTGAACGCCAATCAGGTGTCCGCGTTTCGCGAGATCGCCGGCGAGTTCGCCGGCGTGCCGGCGTCGCTGTCGGCCTCGTCGGGCATCTTCCGAGGGCCGCAATTCGCATTCGATCTGGTGCGGCCCGGCGCAGCGCTGTACGGCATCAATCCGACCCCGGAAGCGGACAATCCGATGCAGCCGGTGGTCGACCTGAAGGTGCGCATCGTTCAGGTTCGCACCGTCGAACGCGGCGACACCGTCGGCTACGGAGCGACCTGGAGCGCACGGCGACCGACCAGGATCGCGGTGCTGTCGGCCGGCTACGCCGACGGTTACTTCCGCGCCGCCGGCTCCAGCGACGGCACCCGCGGCGCCGACGTGATCATCGCCGGCGAGCGCTGCCCGATCGCCGGCCGTATCTCGATGGATCTGATCGCGGTGGACGTCACCGACCTCCCCGCCAACGCGGTACGCCGCGGCCAGATGGCGACACTGATCGGCGAAGGCATCACCGTCGACGAACTCGGCCATCACTTCGGCACGATCGGCTACGAGGTGCTGACCAGCCTCGGCCGGCGCTATTCCCGGATCTACAAAGGTGGCGACGCCAAGACGATGGCTGAGCCGGTCGCATCAGCCGAACCGGCAGTTCCGGCGAGCTGAGAAAGCGCCACCCGCCAACGTCATTGCGAGCGAAGCGAAGCAATCCAGGCGCCGAACACTGAGTTCGTGGATTGCTTCGTCGCTGCGCTCCTCGCAATGACGTGGAGATAGCTTGCGATCATCCCTGAGGCCGCGCGTCAGGTGCGGCTCAGTCTTCGTGCACCAAAAACAGAAATCCGGTGATCGCCGCCATGAAGGCGAACGATCCGGCGACACCAACCACGAAGATGATCCGCACCAAGGTCGGCGCCTCACTGGTGTCGATCACGCCCGACAGCCCGAAGTAATTGTTGTACAGCACGATCGCCGCAAACAGCGCCCCGAATGCCGCGCCCATCCCGAAATGGCCGGCGACCTGACGCCATTTCCGCCGCTCGTAGTCCCGCTTGTCCCGATCGTTACGCATCATCGGACTATTCTAAAGTGCTTTCGGGCGAGCCGCCTATGGCCCACGCGAGCCGAACCGCCGTCAGTGCCGGGAGAACATATCCCGCAGCCGGCACAGCGTGGTGGTGATGTCGAAGCGCTGGTCGGGCAGCGTCTCGCCCTTGATGATAAGATCGATCGCGGTCGCCGGGTCGGTCTCGCCGGTGAGTACTACGTCGGCGCCGCGCTTCTTCATGTGGCGGACGTAGCCGTCGCCGGCGCTGCCGGCAACGATCAGCTCGACGCCGTCGAGCGGATGCGGGCCGTCGTCCTTGAAATAATGCGGCAGCTGTTCCTTGGTCAGTTCGACACGCGACGGCGGCGGCAGCGGCCGGCCGTCGCGATGCTCCGAAAGATCGTACACCATCCAGCGCGACGCCTGCCCGGCGTGGCCGCTGATCGTGGCCCAGTCCTGGGTCGGAATGGCGATCTTCATGTGCGGTCGGTCCCAATCGTACTCAAGGCGGACGCCCGAGCTCACAGCATTCTCGACCAAACCTCGGCGCCTGTCTGCTGGACCGTTGACGAATAGAACAAACTATGAACATCAATAACGCATCTGTCCCGGTCCAGCCGAGCACGCGATGGCCAAAGCCTCCTCTTCCTTCATCTGTCAGAACTGCGGCGCGGCGTTCAATCGCTGGCAGGGCAAATGCGAGGCGTGCGGCGAGTGGAATACGCTGGTCGAGGAAGCCGGCGACAACGCGGTCCCGGTGTCGATCCGCGCCAAGCGCCGCGGCCGGACGTTCAGGCTGGAATCGCTGGCCGGCAAGAGCAACGACGCCCCTCGCCTGGCCTCCGGCATGGCCGAGCTCGACCGTGTCACCGGCGGCGGCTTCGTGCGTGGCTCGGTGCTGCTGGTCGGCGGCGATCCCGGTATCGGCAAGTCGACGCTGCTGACCCAGGCGACCAGCCTGATGGCCAAGGCCGGGCATCGCACCGTGTACATCTCCGGCGAAGAAGCGATCGCGCAGGTCCGGCTGCGCGCCGAAAGGCTGGGCCTTGCCTCCGCGCCGGTAGAACTCGCGGCTGAAACGTCGGTCGAAGACATCGTCGCAACGCTGTCCGAAGGCACGACGCCAAAGCTGATCGTCATCGACTCGATTCAGACGATGTGGACCGACACCGTCGAGTCCGCGCCCGGTACGGTGACGCAGGTGCGCGCCTCGGCGCAGGCGCTGATCCGCTTCGCCAAGAAGACCGGCGCGGCGATCATCCTGGTCGGCCACGTCACCAAGGACGGCCAGATCGCCGGCCCCCGCGTCGTCGAGCATATGGTCGACGCGGTGCTGTCGTTCGAAGGCGAAGGCTCGCAGCAGTTCCGCATCCTGCGCTCGGTGAAGAACCGCTTCGGCCCGACCGACGAGATCGGCGTGTTCGAGATGACCGGCCTTGGCCTTCGCGAAGTCAGTAACCCGTCGGAGCTGTTTCTGTCCGAGCGCGACCTCGGCTCGCCCGGCACTGCCGTGTTTGCCGGCATCGAAGGCACCCGTCCGGTGCTGGTCGAATTGCAGGCACTGGTGGCGCCGTCGACGCTCGGCACGCCGCGCCGCGCAGTGGTTGGGTGGGATTCGGCGCGGCTGTCGATGGTGCTCGCGGTGCTGGAGGCGCATTGCGGGGTCAAACTGTCGGGCTACGACGTCTACTTCAACGTCGCCGGCGGCCTGCGCATCAACGAACCCGCCGCCGACCTCGCCGCTGCCGCGGCCCTGGTATCATCCCTGGCGAATGCGCCGCTGCCGACCGATGCAGTGTATTTCGGCGAGATCTCGCTGTCGGGCGCGGTTCGGCCGGTGGCGCAGACCCCGGCGCGACTGAAGGAAGCCGCCAAGCTCGGCTTTGCCCGCGCGGTGCTGCCCGAACAGACCCGGGGCGATTCCCCGGCCGATGCCGGTCTGGCGCTGCAGTCCGTCGGCGGCCTCTCCAGTCTGGTTGCGGACATCGCGGCGCGCGGCACGCGGCGCGGTGACGACGACGGTTCGCCGCGGACGAAAGCTGCCTCAAATGCCACACCGGCGCGATTCCGGCGCCAGGAGGGCTGAAGCGGCGTGACGTTTGCAAGACGCGCCGCTATACAACGCCCGCGCAAGCTGAACGTCTCCGGCCACCAAGCCTTAACCCAGCGGAACATTGCTGTGACGAGGCGGACCGGAACAGTTTTCTGACCTTGCGCCGCGTGCCATACCACCGTCACCTGTGCCGATACCGTGCACGCCGATTCGCCGTTGTGCTGACCGAGCGGACCTGACCTGCCGATGCCCATTACCATCCTTGATCTCGTTGTTCTCGCGGTGATGTTGGTATCGGGCCTGCTCGCGATGGTGCGCGGCTTCATGCGCGAAGTGCTGTCGATCGCGGCCTGGGGCGCCGCTGCTCTGGTCACGCTCTATGCGTTCCAGAAACTGATGCCGATGGCGCGGACCTATTTCTCGTCCGAGACGGTCGCAGCCGTGGTGGTGATCGCCGGCGTCTTCCTCGGCACCCTGATCATCGTGTCGATCATCACGGTGCGGATCTCGGACATGATCCTGGATTCGCGCATTGGCGCGCTCGACCGCACCCTCGGCTTCCTGTTCGGCCTCGCCCGCGGCCTTTTGATCGTGGTGGTGGCGTATCTGTTCTTCAACTGGCTGGTGCCGGACAAGCAGCGCCCCGAATGGGTCACCAACGCCAAGTCGCGCACCGTTCTGCAGGGAACCGGCGATTGGCTGATGACGTTCTTGCCGGATGACCCTGAAAATACCATCTTGAAGCGGTTCAAGAAGAACAAGCCGGAGGACGAGCAGCAGCAGACCGACGATTCGGCTGCTCCCGGCACCAGTGACGGCTACAGCAAACCCGCCCGTGACGGCCTGAAAAAGCTGATAGAGGGCAAACCGGCCACGCGTTGAGCGTGTCCCACATGAAAGGCGCGATGGACGCGATGCCCAGCTCTTCCGACGACGCCGCAACGCCCGCTTCGGACGCTCGCGACCAACACATCCTCGACGATACCGTTTTCGATACCGACGGTGACACGCTGCGCGAAGAGTGCGGCGTGTTCGGCATTTTCGGACACCCCGATGCCGCCGCGATCACCGCGCTCGGCCTGCACGCCCTACAGCACCGCGGTCAGGAAGCCGCCGGCATCGTCTCGTTCGACAATGGCCGGTTTCATTCCGAGCGCCGGCTCGGCCTCGTCGGCGACACCTTCTCGCGCGCCGACGTGATCGCACGGCTGCCGGGCACCTCGGCGATCGGCCACGTCCGCTATTCGACCACCGGCGAGACCATCCTGCGCAACGTGCAGCCGCTGTTCGCCGAGCTCAACGCCGGCGGCTTTGCGGTCGGTCACAACGGCAACCTCACCAACGGCCTTACCCTGCGCCGTGAGCTGATCCGCAGCGGCGCGATCATGCAGTCGACCACCGATACCGAGGTGATCCTGCACTTGGTCGCGCACTCCAAGAAGACTCGCTTCATCGAGCGCTTCATCGAGTCGCTGCGCGCGCTGGAAGGCGCCTATTCGCTGGTGTCGCTGACCAACAAGAAGTTGGTCGGCGCCCGCGATCCGCTCGGCATCCGCCCGCTGGTGCTCGGCGAACTCGACGGCTGCCCGATCCTGGCGTCGGAGACCTGTGCGCTCGACATCATCGGCGCGCATTACGTCCGCGACGTCGAGCCCGGCGAAGTCGTGGTGTTCGATCGCCACGGCGTCACCAGCCACAAGCCGTTCCCGCCGCAGCCGCCCCGCCCCTGCATCTTCGAGTACATCTACTTCGCGCGGCCGGATTCGGTGGTCGGCGGCCGTTCGGTGTACGACGTCCGCAAGGCGTTCGGCGCGCAGCTCGCGCTCGAGAGCCACGTCGAGTCCGACGTGGTGGTGCCGGTGCCGGATTCCGGCGTGCCGGCCGCGATCGGCTATTCGCGCCAATCCGGCGTGCCGTTCGAACTCGGCATCATCCGCAACCATTATGTCGGCCGCACCTTCATCCAGCCGACCCAGAGCGTGCGCGAACTCGGCGTGCGGATGAAGCATTCGGCCAACCGCGCTGCGATCGAAGGCAAGCGGATCGTGCTGATCGACGACAGCCTCGTCCGCGGCACCACCTCGAAGAAGATCGTGAAAATGATGCGCGATGCGGGCGCCCGTGAGGTGCACTTCCGCATCGCCTCGCCGCCGATCACCCATCCCGACTATTACGGCATTGACACCCCGGACCGCGCAGGTCTGCTCGCCGCAACTCATTCGCTCGAAGAAATGCGCGACCTGATCGGCGCCGACACGCTGGCGTTCCTGTCGGTCGACGGAATCTATCGCGCGATGGGCGAGCCGGGTCGCGATCCGGCGCTGCCGAAGTTCACCGACCACTGCTTTACCGGCGACTATCCGACCGGCCTCACCGACCACAATCAGACCGAGTCGACGCCGCGGCAACTCTCGTTGCTCGCTGAAGCAAGCTGACCCGGCGATCGCTTTGATGTCGTCATCGGCTCTGCCGATGACGACGCCTGCGATACCTCTTTTAGAGGATGGATACTTGGGTCCGGTCCGCGTATGACAATGCGCGATATATCTTAAGCCGGACCTGTCATGACCCAACCTCTCGCTTCCCGTATTGCTCTCGTCACCGGCGCCTCGCGCGGCATCGGCTACGCCACCGCCAAGGCGCTCGCCAAGGCCGGCGCGCACGTCATCGCCGTCGCTCGCACCCAGGGCGGGCTTGAGGAGCTCGACGACGAGGTGCGCAAGGACGGCGGCCATCCGCTGACGCTGGTCCCGCTCGACCTCACCGATTACCAGGCGATCGGCCGTCTCGGTGGGACCATTTACGAACGTCACGGCAAGCTCGACATCCTGGTCGGCAATGCCGGCATCGCCGGCCCGTCGTCGCCGCTCGGCCATATCGAGCTGAAGCCGTGGCTCGATGTCATCGGCATCAACCTGAATGTGAACTTCCAGCTCGTCCGCTGCATGGAACCGCTGCTGCGGGTATCAGATGCCGGCCGCGCGGTGTTTCTCACCTCCCGCGCTGGCGGCAAGTCGCCGGCCTACCGCGGGCCCTACGCGGCCTCGAAGGCGGCGCTGGAGACACTGGTTCAGGTCTGGGCCAATGAAGTGGTCAACACCACGCCGATCCGGATCAACCTGTTCGATCCGGGCCCGACCCGCACCAAGCTCCGCGCCAGCGTGATGCCGGGTGAAGATCCCGAAACCCTGCCGACGCCGGATCAGGCCGCAGAGCTGCTGCTACCGCTGTGCCTGCCGTCCTTTACCGAAACCGGCAAGCTGTTCGACGGCCCCTCCCGCTCCCTGAAAGACCCTCTGGCCGATTGACTTCACACCGGCAGCGCGATTGACTGACTACAAGCGGGGGAAACATCCGCAGACAATCGCCATTCCAAAAGGGGGAAATGATGAGAGTAGTCTTCTCACGCCGTCACGCCATGGCCGTTGCCTTGGCGAGCGCCGTCTTCGTAGCGCCGGCCGTTGCTCAGACCAAGGACAAGAACGTCAAGATCGGCGTACTCAACGACATGTCGAGCCTGTACGCCGATATCGGCGGGCCGAACTCGGTGGTGGCAGCCAAGATGGCGGTCGAGGATTCCGGCCTCACCAAGAAGGGCTGGTCCATCGACGTGATCAGCGCCGATCACCAGAACAAGCCGGACATTGGCGCCAACATCGCGCGGCAATGGTACGATGTCGACAAGGTCGACATGATCACCGACACGCCGAACTCCGGCGTCGCGCTCGCCGTCAGCAATGTCAGCAAGGAAAAGAACGGCATCCTGATGAATTCCGGCGGCGCCAGCGCCGACCTGACGGGCAAGCAGTGCACGCCCAACACCATCTCGATGACTTACGACACCTACATGCTGGCGCACGGCACCGGCGCCGCCATGACCAAGGCCGGCGGCAAGACTTGGTTCTTCCTGACTTCCGACTACGCGTTCGGTCACGCACTCGAACGTGACACCACCGCGGTGATCAACGCCAACGGCGGCAAAGTCGTCGGCAGCGTCCGGCATCCGCTGAACACCCCGGACTTCTCCTCGTTCCTGCTGCAGGCGCAGGCTTCCAAGGCCAACGTCATCGGCCTCGCCAATGCCGGTGGCGACACCACCAACGCGATCAAGCAGGCGGCCGAATTTGGTATCGTCCAGGGCGGCCAGAAGCTTGCCGCGCTGCTGCTGTTCATCAACGACGTCCACTCGCTTGGGCTGAAGACAGCGCAGGGCCTCACCTTCACCGTGTCGTACTACTGGGATCACAACGACCAGAGCCGGGCATTCGCCAAGCGCTTCCAGGAGCGCGCCCGAAACCACGAGATGCCCTCGATGACCCAGGCTGGCGTGTATGCCGCCGTGCTACACTATCTCAGGACGCTGGAGCAGATGGGCGGCAACCCGCACGACGGCAAGATGGTGGTCGCCGAGATGAAGAAGCTGCCGACCGACGATCCAGTGTTCGGCAAGGGCACGATCCGCGAAGACGGCCGCGCCATGCACCCGGCGTTCCTGTACGAGGTCAAGAAGCCCGCGGAGTCGAAGGGGGCATGGGACTACTTCAAGCTGATCTCTGAGATCCCAGCCGATCAGGTGGCAGTGCCGCCGTCCGAGAGCACCTGCCCGCTGATGAAGAAATAACCGACTAGACTAATCGTCGGCTCAGCTTTCAGGCGCCGCTTGCGGCGCCTGTTTGCTTTCCGCCGCGGGCGATGCGAAAGCCACGATCACTACGGACACGACCAGAAGCGCACCGGCGAGCAGGAACGGCGCCCCGGGCAGCTGCAGCGGTGCGCCGGCATCGATGAAATAAGCGAAGATCATCGTGAACAGGAACGGGCCGATCAACTCGGCGACGCTCTTCACGCTGGTGGTCGCGCCCTGTAGCTGACCCTGCTGCTCTGGCGACACCAACCGCGTCATCATCCCAGAGGTCGCAGGACCCGCGATGCCCCACAGCGTCATCACAGGAATGCCGATCCAGAACAGCGAGCCGCTCGGCGCCAGCGCGTAGATCGCAAAACCAAGCGCACCGCCGCCATAACCGAGCACTTGCGCGCGCCGTTCGCCCAGCCGCTTCACCGCGGGGCCAACCAGGAAGCCCTGCACGATCGTGGTGCAGACGCCGACGAACGCCAGTGCCAGACCGACCGTGGTCTGATCCCAGCCGTAGCGATAGCCGGTGTACAGCACGAAGGTCGCCGGCAGCGCGACATGCGCCACCTCGGCGCAGAATTCGACCACCGCCAACGCCGCCAGCGTCGCGTTCGAGGCGAGCAGGCGCACTGCCCCGATCGGATTGGCGGACTTCCAGCGGAACGGCGAGCGCCGATCCCGCGGCAGCGACTCCGGCAGGACGAACAGACCATAGAGTGCGTTGGCGAGGCTCAATCCTGCCGCCACCCAGAACGGCAGCCGCGGATCGACACCACCGAGCAGGCCGCCGATCGCAGGACCGAAGGTGAATCCCAGTCCGAACGCCGCACCGACCATCCCGAACACAGCGGCCCGCTTCTCGGCAGGCGTAACGTCGGCGATATAGGCGAACGAGGTCGAAATGCTCGCCGAGGTGATGCCCGAGATCACACGGCCGACGAACAGCCACCACAGCGAAGGCGCCAGCGCCATCAGGATGTAATCGAGGCCGAGGCCGAGGTTCGACAGCAGGATCACCGGGCGCCGCCCGAACCGATCCGACAGGCCACCGAGGATCGGCGATGCGAACAACTGCATCAGGGCCCACGCGGTGCCGAACGCACCGTAGATCCGCGCCGCGTCGGCGGTGTTGTTGTCGGAGAAGCCTTCGATCAGCTTCGGCAGGATCGGCAGGATCATGCCGACACTCAGCATGTCGAGCGCGATGGTGATGAAGATGAAGCCGACGGCGGCGCGGCGCGGGCCGGGAGCGAGCGGCTCCGACAGCGGCCGGTTCGGAACGTCGGCGGCGGTCATGACTTCCGCTTGCGCTTGTGCGCGAACGGGTTCGCCTTCTCGCGCAGGGTGATGCGGACCGGCGTGCCGGGCAGCTCGAACGCGCCGCGCAGGCTGTTGACCAGATAGCGCAAATACGATTCCGGCACCGCGTCGGCGCGCGAACAGAACACCACGAAGCTCGGCGGCCGCGCCTTGGCCTGGGTGACGTAGTTCAGCTTCAGGCGTCGACCCGAAACGGCCGGCGGCGGGTTTTGTGCAATCGCCTGCTCGAACCAGCGGTTCAGCGCCGCAGTCGGCACGCGTCTGTTCCAGACCGCATAGGCATCCTGGATCGCCTGCATCAGACGGTCGACGCCTTCGCCCAGCATGCCCGAGGTGGCGACGATCGGTACCCCCTTGATCTGCGGCAGCCAGTGATCGGCATCGGTGCGAAGCTGAGCGATCTGGCCGCCCTGCCGCTCGATCAGATCCCACTTGTTGACCGCGATCACAAGCGCGCGGCCCTCGCGCTCGACGAGGTCGGCAATCCGCAGATCCTGCTCCTCGAAGCGGTGCTCCGCATCCATCATCAGCACGACGACTTCGGCGAAGCGCACGGCGCGCAGCGCATCGGCGACCGAGAGCTTCTCCAGCTTCTCTTCGATCCGCGACCGGCGCCGCAGCCCCGCGGTATCGAACACGCGGAAGTCGCGTCCTTTCCATTCGACCTCGACAGCGATCGAGTCCCGCGTCGTTCCGGCTTCCGGGCTGGTCAGCAACCGCTCTTCGCCGAGCAGGCGATTGATGAAGGTCGACTTGCCGGCATTGGGACGACCGACGATCGCGACCCGGATCGGCCGCGAGGCGATCGCCTCTTCGCTGTCGTCGATCGGCTCGTCGTCTTCCTCCTCCTCCGGCTCGGGCATCAACGGGCGCAACGCATCGTAGAGCTCGCCCATGCCCTCGCCGTGCTCGGCGGAGATCTGCACCGGATCGCCAAGGCCGAGCGCATACGATTCCATGGCGCCGATCTCGCCGTGCTTGCCCTCGCTCTTGTTGGCGACCAGCACAACCGGCTTGTTGGCCCGGCGGGCGAAGTCGGCAAAGGCGCGGTCGTTGGGCGTCAGACCGGCGCGGGCGTCGAACACGAACAACAGCGCATCCGCCAGTTCGATCGCCGTTTCGGTCTGCTCCTGCATTCGGGCGGTGAGCGAACCCTTCGGCCCCTCGTCGAGGCCTGCCGTGTCGATCAGCGTGAAGTTGAGATCGCCGAGCCGGCCTTCGCCTTCACGGCGATCGCGGGTGACGCCGGGCGCATCGTCGACCAGCGCCAGCTTTTGGCCGACGAGGCGATTGAATAGCGTCGATTTGCCGACGTTGGGTCGGCCGATGATTGCGAGGGTGAAAGACATGGCTGATCCGTCGCCGAGAAGCGGCGGCCTGTCAATGTCGCTCGGGTCAGACCTTCGAGGTCGGAGCCCTTTAATTAGCGCTGGAAGCTGCCGCTCGGCAGCGGCGCCGGGAACGACGGAGCTGTTCCGGAGGATTGCGGCTGGGCTGCGGGCGCAGACGACTGGTCGTCGGCCGGCGGCGTGGTAACCCGACGTCGGGATTGCTTGGCCGGCTTCTGCGCTGCCGGCGCCTCCTCGCTGTCGACAGCCGGCTCAGCGGCCGGACGGCGCGGCGCCGAACTGTGCCGCGTCCGTGTCCGCGTCCTTGCAGCTGGCTTCGGCTTTTCTTCAACCGGCGCAGCAGCGGCAGCCGTAGCGGCGGCCTGTTCGCGCTGCTGCTGCTCGACCTCGTCCTTGTACAGACTCTTCGGCACGCCCTGTTCGAGGCCCGGCACGCCCTCGGGAAACACCGGCTTACGCTCGCCGGCCAGCTTCTTCTTCTGATCGAGGAAATCGAACATGTCGGTCGGATCGAAGCTGCTCATGCTGCCGCAACCGGCCAAGGCACTGGACAGCGCGACCAGCACGGCGAGTGGAATCAGGCGGTGCGACAGGCGCATGGATCAATCTCTCACAGTGTTCAGTGTCGCGGTCGCTCGAACAAGGTCAGCTTTTGGCGGCGGTGGGCGGCAGCAGTGCTTGCAGCACATCGGCCCGGCTGCGCAGGCTACCCGGCGTTTCGGCATCGGCGGTGATCTTGTCGATCCACTGCCGGGTCGCCGTCACGTTCTTGGCCCGCCACGCCGACAACGCCAGCAACTCGCGCGCGGTATGACGGAACGCGCCATCGCCGGATGCGACCGGCTCGAGCCGCTGCACCAGATCTTTGTAGCTTGCCGTCTCCAGCACCAGGCCGGCGGCGCGAATACCGGCAAGATCGCGGAACGGCGCAGCAAGGCTCCGGTCTGCGGCGATCTCGTCGTAACGTTTCACGGCAGCTTGCGGATCACGCACGGCGATTTCGGCGGCAGCGCGCAGTCGCGCCAGCGTGCGATATCCAGCCGGGGCCGACGCCGCAATCTTGTCGAACGCGGCTTCCGCCTCGGCGTGTTTGTTTTGCTCGGCGAGGTCGGCAGCAGCGGCGAAAGCCGCTCCGGCTTCGGCTGCCTTCTTGGACTCGTAATATTCATAGCCGCGCCAGGCGCCCACCCCGACGACGATCAGGACGGCCGCGCTGACGATAAAGATCGAGTACTTGTCCCACAGCCTCTTGAGCCGCTCGCGACGCAGCTCCTCATCGACTTCATTAAATAATTCAGACACTTGGAGTTTTTTCCTGTCCCGACAGCGCAGCATCCCAACAGGGCTGCCGCCCGCCCATCCCTCGCGATCGCGCGGGCGATACCCTAGCGTTATGGCGCTGGCAAGGCAAAGCGAGCCGGATCAAGGGGATACCTCGACCGGCGCGCGCCTTCCGTAACCTCACGCCTTCGACTTCATTCCGTAAACGTGCTCGGGCCCAGGGAAAGCCCGCGAACGGACCTCCTCGGCATAACCCTTGATTGCTTCTTCAATTCCCGGACCGAGATTGCCGTATCGCTTGACGAATTTGGGCGCACGCGGCGACAGGCCGAGCATGTCTTCGAGGACCAGCACCTGACCGTCGCAGGCGGCGCTCGCACCGATGCCGATGGTCGGGATCGCAATCATCTCGGTGATCTTGCGGCCGAGCGGTTCGGCGACCGCCTCGACCACCACCGAGAACGCGCCGGCGTCGGCGACTGCGCGGGCGTCGGCCTCGATCGGCGCCCAGCTCCCCTCCTCGCGCCCTTGCGCGCGGAACGAGCCCAGCGTGTTGATCGACTGCGGCGTCAGACCGATGTGGCCCATCACCGGAATGCCGCGCTCGGTGAGGAACGCAATGGTCTCGGCCATCCGCACACCGCCCTCGAGCTTCACGGCGCCGCAGTGGGTCTCTTTCAGGATGCGCGCCGCCGAATGAAACGCCTGCTCCTTCGAGGCTTCGTAGGAGCCGAACGGCATGTCGACGACGACCAGCGCATGCTGCGAGCCGCGCATCACCGCATGGCCCTGCAGGATCATCATCTCGAGCGTCACCGGCACGGTGGTCTCGAAGCCGTGCATCACGTTGCCGAGCGAGTCGCCGACGAGGATGGCGTCGCAATAGCGATCGACCAGTGACGCGGTGTGTGCGTGATACGAGGTCAGCATCACGATCGGATCGCCCCCCTTGCGGGCACGGATGTCCGGGGCGGTTTTCCGCCGGATTTGCGATTGGACAGACATACTTAGGCTCCGAACACGGACACGCCGATAACGTAAGGATGGAACACGAAGGCGAGCGCCAGATACAGCACGACGCCGGCAACGATGGCGATGACGTCGTTCTTGACGCCACCGACCGGAATCGGCGGGCCGCCTGCGTCGCTGCGCCGCTTCAGCGAAATCCGGTCGTACACCGCCCAGGCGAGCAGCGAGCCAAATAGAATGATCGAGCCGAGGTCGCCATTGGCGATCAGATGGCCGACCGCCCACAGCTTCACTGCGGTGATCATCGGGTGCTTGACCGCGGCATAGATGCGGCCGCGCGAATAGGCCGCCGCCAGCAGGATCGCCATCGGCAACATCAGAAGCGCGGTGAGATGCCGGGTCCAATGCGGCGGATACCAGACGTCGATCCAGCCATGAGCGCGATAGGACCCGAACCCGTAGGCGATCAGGAGCAGGCCACCGATCGCCAGCACCGCATAGGCAATCTTATAGACGGCCTCGCCGCCGATCCCGATCAGGCGGCTGCGCAGGTCGCGCCGCGTCGTCACGACATGCGTGCCGATGAACAGCACCAAGCCGACGATCATCAACGTAAGTCCCATCACGCCCCCTCGCTCGCGGCGGTTTCCGCAGCCTTCGGATCGCACTATGGTCCGCGCCGTCGCGTCGGAGCGTCGCTCCCGGCGCGCGCGGACCTGTTCCGGGTATCATTGTTTTTAGGACCGATGCAAATGACGCGAAAGATATCCGGGCGCTGCTGGTTCGGTGCGCTCGTATCGCTGGTGCTGGCGGGATCGGCCGTCCCTGTCTGGGCAGAACAGATAGCGCCTTCCTGGCCGCCGAAGACAGTGCGGATCGTGGTCCCGTTCGCCGCAGGATCGACCCCGGACCTTGTCGGCCGCGTCTTGGCGGATCAGTTGCACACGCGGCATCCTGGCTCCGCCTTCGTGGTCGAGAACAAGCCAGGCGCGTCCGGCAACATCGGAACGGATGCCGTCGCCAAGGCTTCTCCAGACGGAGCGACCCTCGGGATATCGATCGCCGGACCGCTCGCGATCAACTCGCTGCTGTTTGCCAAATTGCCATACGATCCACAGCAGGACCTCGAACCGGTCACGTTATTGACCAGGATGCCGAGCGTCCTCGTCGTGCCGACGAGCCTCGGGGCTGGCAGTGTGGCCGAATTCGTCGCGAAAGTGAAAGCCGACAAGCCAGGACTTGCTTACGCGTCGATTGGAGCAGGCTCGCTGTCGCACCTCTGTATGGAAGCGATCGCGCAGAAGGCGGGCGGCAGCATGGTGCATATCCCCTACGCCGGCTCGCCGAACGCGGTGACCGCCTTGATCCGGGGTGATGTGCAGGCCGGGTGCCTACCGGCGATCTCTGTGGCGCCGCAACTTACTGCGGGCAACTTGAAGATCCTCGCCGTAACGACGCCGCAGCGCTCGCCGTTCTTGCCCAACATCCCGACGCTCAAGGAGAGCGGCATCGACGTGGAGTCGGACGCATGGAATGCGCTGATCGCGCCACGCGGAACCTCGCCCGCGCTGGTCGCCGACATCAACCGGCAGGTCACCGACGCTCTCGCCGATCCGGCGCTGATCGCGAAACTGAAGAGCCAGATGATCTTGGCCGAACCATCGACACCCGAGGCGCTACGCCACAGGATCGCCGATGAGAAACGGACGTGGGCCGAAGTGATCAAGGCCGCCGGCATCGAAATCCGATGACGAGGGCGCGGTCGTCGTGGCCGCGCGCAGCCGGAACACTAGGATTAGTGCGAAGACATCCAGGCGCGGGCTTCGCGCTGGGCAATCGCGATCTCGTCGGCCGACATCAGTTCGGCGAGCTCGCGGCGATAGGCGATCGCGTCGGCCCGCCCCTTCAGCGCGGCGAGATTAAACCATTTGTGCGCCGCCACCAGATCGACCGGCGCGCCGCGCCCCGACGCGAACAACAGGCCGAGGTCGAACAGCGCATCGGGATTCTCCCCGGCTTCGATCGGCATCGCAGTTTCGATATTCAGATGTCCCTGTAGCATCTTCGTTCTCCGTCTTGGCAGCCGAACCCGAGGGCGGCTCCTGTCCTCTGTCTGTCGTCCCCTACCGCCGTGTCCCGGCGTGTTATGGGGCAATGATGACCGATCAACTTTGAAGAGCAGTTTAAGCGTTGCGCTGAACGATTTCTGAACGCGCTGTCGGAGGCGGCCGAAGCCGCATCGAGAAGTGACTGCGCTGCAAGCATTTTTCGAATTCGTAGAGAGACGGTTTACCGTCCGTTTTGGCGAACCGATAACCATCGTCGCAACCGCGTGGGGTAGCCGGCGCGACGGACGACGTCTCGCAGCGGCTTGCGGTCTGACCGGAACTAGGAAGATGGGAGGATGGAACAAGGTAGCCGGACAGTTCCGGCGAAGGGCGAAGCGCCCTTCCAAACAACGAGGGCGTCGGCGAACACGTCAGGCTCAGATCCCATGTGCGGCTGAGCGCCCATGAAACTGCGGACCTCGTGTCCGCACCGTTCGAAGAAAAACCGTTTCTTCTACCAGATCGGTCGCCGGCCAGGTGATCCCCGCCGCTAGCCGATCCAGTCGCCTGACCTGATGTCTCGCCGACACCCTCTCGTCGACTAGGCTTGGGCTCATGTCGCGTTGCGCAGAGCCGATCCTGTGACGTTGCCGGCAGTCGCCTGCCGACACTCGCTCGAAAGCGAGCTTACTTCTTCTTGGCGGCCTTCTTGGCGACCTTCTTGGTGGTCTTCTTGGCGGTCTTCTTCACCGCGCTCTTCGCGGTCTTCGCCTTCTTCGGCGCCGCTTTCTTCGTCGCCGCCTTCTTCACTGCTTTCTTGGCCATGTTGCCCTCCGATCAAGTCAGATCGCTCGATTGCTGCTGCGTGCACTCGGGAATCGAGATGCACTAATTCCCGAATACACCAACGCTTTGAAAAAAACAGTGTCCCGCTTAAGGAAGAGTTGATGGGAGTTGTCCCTCGCGCACAGGCAGTCTTGGCGAACCAAGCGCCGCGGGATCGAACGCACGAACCAAGTTATGCGCGAAAAATCTGCATCGCCATTTGTCAAGATCGCAGAAAATGCCTGCGCCACAGCGATTTCATCAACTCACAAATCGAACTAACTAACTACTTCGCAGAAGCGCGCAGAGCGCCGAGTCGATCGGGTGAGGCCGGCTGCAGTGCCTGAGTCGCAATGTTTGGCAATGAAAAAATTTTCGCGCGCGCCCCTGTGCCGGAGCGTTCAAACGCTCCGGCACAGGGGTTTCCTGCACGAGGGGGACGGCTGATTCGCGAACGTCAGCGCTGTCGCGCCAGGACGCGGCGGCGGCGCGGCGGGTCGCGCGCGACCACGCAAGGTCTGTCTCAGAGGCCGAGCTTACGCTTGAGCAGGTCGTTGACGGCCTGCGGATTGGCCTTGCCGCCGGAGGATTTCATCACCTGTCCGACGAACCAGCCGAGCATCGCCGGCTTCGCCGCGACCTGCGCGACCTTGTCGGGATTGTTCGCGACAATTTCGTCGACAACCTTTTCGATCGCCGAGAGATCGGTGACCTGCTTCAAGCCACGCTGCTCGACGAGCACGCGCGGATCACCGCCTTCGACCCAGACGATCTCGAACAGTTCCTTGGCGATCTTGCCCGAGATGGTGCCTTCGCCAATCAGGTCGACGATCGCGGCGAGCTGCGCGGCGGAGACCGGTGAGGCGTCGATGCTCTGGCCGTCCTTGTTGAGCCGGCCGAACAACTCGTTGATCACCCAGTTGGCCGCAAGCTTGCCGTCGCGCGCCTTGTCGGCGAGCCCGGCCAGCACCGCTTCATAGAACTCGGCGCTCTCGCGCTCGCTCACCAGCACCCCGGCGTCGTCGGCCGACAGCCCGAAATCGCCGATGAACCGGGCCTTCTTGGCATCGGGCAACTCGGGAAGCGCGGCCTTCAGCTCGTCCACATAGGCCTGCGAGAACTCCAGCGGCAGCAGGTCCGGATCGGGGAAGTAGCGATAGTCGTGCGCCTCTTCCTTCGACCGCATCGACCGCGTCTCGCCTTTGACCGCATCGAACAGCCGCGTCTCCTGGTCGATCTTGCCACCATCTTCGAGGATACCGATCTGGCGGCGCGCCTCGTACTCGATCGCCTGGCCGATGAAGCGGATCGAATTGATGTTCTTGATTTCGCAGCGGGTGCCGAACGGCTCGCCCGGGCGCCGCACCGAGACGTTGACGTCGGCACGCAGGCTGCCCTTTTCCATGTCGCCGTCGCAGGTGCCGAGAAAGCGCATGATGCTGCGCAGCTTGGCGACATAGGCCATGGCCTGTTCGGCGTCGCGGATGTCCGGCTTGGACACGATCTCCATCAGGGCGATGCCGCAGCGGTTCAAGTCGATGAGGGACTGCGACGGCAACTTGTCGTGCAGCATCTTGGCCGGATCCTGTTCCAGGTGCAGCCGCTCGATGCCAACCGTGACCGAGCCGCCGTCCGGCAGGTCGACCACGACCTCGCCCTCGCCAACCACCGGCGACTTGTACTGGCTGATCTGATAGCCCTGCGGCAGGTCCGGATAGAAATAGTTCTTGCGGTCGAACACCGAGCGCAAGTTGATCTTGGCGTTCAGACCAAGCCCGGTGCGGATCGCCTGGCGGACGCACTCCTCGTTGATCACCGGCAACATGCCGGGCATCGCCGCGTCGACTAGCGAAACCTGGGTGTTCGGCGCACCGCCGAATTGGGTCGCGGCGCCCGAGAACAGTTTGGCGTTGGAGGAGACCTGGGCGTGGATCTCCAGCCCGACTACGACTTCCCAATCGCCGGTGGCGCCCTTGATGAGCTGGGACGGTTTGACGGGTGCGTTCATGGGAGAAGCCTTTCGACGGGCGCAGATTCAACAAGACAGCGCCTGAATATGCCCTTCCCGGGCATATGCCAACAACGACCGATCGCGCGTGATCAACCGATAGCCGTAGGCGCGGGCGGTCGCAGCGATGATCCGATCCGCCGGGTCGCGGTGCGGGAAGCTCGGCAGGAACGATGAAGCCACCAGCACATCCGGCGTCAGCGCCGCCAGCAACAAACCGGAGCGCTCCATCACCTGATCGAACCATTGCAGAGGCGACATCAGCAGATCGAGGCGCCCCCGCGCAACCAACAGCCCAATCTCCCAGGCCGAAATCGGCGAGACGGCGATGGCCTCCCCCGTCTCATGAGCCTGTTGCACGAGAGCCCGCGCCTCGCCTGCGTCATCATCGCCCGTCGCGAAGAAGATCAACGCGCAGGTATCGAGCAGCAGCGACGGCACGTTATCGCGGCCGCTCAGGCAGATCATCGCCATAGGCGAGCTCACCCCAATCCGGTTCAGCCGGCGCCGTTAGATCGACGCCGTCCGGAATCCGGACGGTCCCCTTCATGCATCCGAACAACGGATGGCGGCCGGACCTCGCATCGGCCGTGACGCGAAGCGCTTGAACGTGATCATTGCGGCGGAATACTAGTCGCCCGCTCGCCATATCGACCTGCTCGCTACGGAAACCTGCGTCTAGCCAAGCCTTAGTCATCACATTGTTGGTCGGCGAATTGCTCCACCAAGCACGATGGCGTTGCGCGACCGGCGGCAGCTTGCTGCCGATCACGCGCTCGATCTGCGCAAAGCTCATCCGCACTTCACTGCGGGTCTGCTGCTTGAGAAACTCGGTCAGCGGCTCATATTTTCCCATGAGCGACCTCCACCGTCGCAATAGTTACAGAGTAACTATTTGGCCGGCGAAAGTCCAGTTTTGGAGGCAGATAACGGTGCAGCCGTGTGGCCACAGCCGTCTCTACCGGATGCTACGCCCAAACCTCTGCGGCTGTCGCGACGTCGATCTTCGACGCTAACGCGTTCAGCGCGATCTGATGCACGACCGCGGTCGGCGCAGTGCAGAGGTCACTGACGACTTTGACACCGAGACCATCGGCGGCCCGCGACATCGCGGTGAACACCACACAGTTCTGCGTCATCATGCCGGCGACCAGGAGCTGATCGATCCCGGTCAGATGGTGCGCGAGGCCGGTACCTTGAAAGGCGTCGGCAACACTCTTGGTGACGACCGGCGCATCGCCCGCCGCCGGGACAATCGCCGGACGGATCGCGACGCCGACGCTACCTGCCACGAACGGCCCGGCCGCCGCAGTCGAGACGTGCTGCACGAGAATGATGCGATCGCCGGCGGACCGCGCCTTGCCGATCGCCGCGACGAGCCGCGCCTCGGTCTCCTCGGCCTGCCACAGCGGCAACGCGCCGCCTGTGAAGTAGTCGTTCTGAATGTCGATTACGAGAAGCGCGCGCGCCATCGGTATCTCCCTTGTTGGCTGTCGAAACGCCCCTTCCCTCTAAGCAACTGCGTCGCCAGGGATCAGTGGCCTGATAGACATTCTTCGGGTAAATTGGGCCAATGCGGATCGCCATTCTCGCCTACGACCAGATCAGCCCGTTCATGCTGTCGACACCGCTCGCGGTGTTCGGCGAACCGTTTCTCGCCGGCGGCCATCGGGTCGATGTCTGTGCGTCACAGCCGCGTTTTTCAGCGACGGGCGGCCTGACGATCGAAGCCCCCCTGCCGCTCGCAGCCGCCCGCGACGCCGACGTCGTCATCCTGCCGGGCTGGCGTGCCGCGGAGGAGCCGGTGCCCGCAGCGATCACCTCCGAGCTCCGCGCCGCCGAGGCGCGCGGTGCGATCGTGGTCGGACTTTGCCTCGGCGCGTTCGGCCTTGCCGAAGCAGGTCTGCTCGACAGGCGCCGCGCAACGACGCACTGGGCGTGCGTCGAGACCTTTGCAACGCGCTATCCCCACGTCGCCGTCGATCCGGGCGCTCTGTTCGTCGACGAGGGGCGGATCCTCACCTCGGCGGGCGTCGCCTCCGGCCTCGATTGCTGCCTGCACCTGCTGGGCCGGATCGCCGGCACGGCCGAAGCCAACCGCGTCGCCCGGCACCTTGTGGTCGCACCGCAACGTGCGGGCGAACAGCCGCAACTGATCGAGCGCCCTGCGATCGGCTCGACTGCCGATCGCAGGATCACCGATCTGCTGGAGACCCTGCGCGCCGATCCGGCGTCCGCGCCGTCGCTGGACGAGCTGGCGCTGCGAGCGGGCATGAGCCGCCGCAGCCTCACTCGCCACATCCGCGCGCGCACCGGTGGCAATCTCGGCGACTGGCTGCGCCGCGTCCGCCTGGCGCGCGCGCAAGACCTCCTCGCCAGCGGCGCGCGCGGGCTCGAAGACGTCGCCGCCCGCTGCGGCTTTCCAGATGCCGCCGCGCTGCGCACGGCGTTCCGAACAGAACTCGGCATCACGCCGCGGCAATGGCTGGCGCGGCAGAGACTGGACTAGCCGATCCCGCGACGGCAGCCGGAGCGAGCGAAAGATAACGTTCGGGAATGTCCTAATTTGGTGCGGGCGCGGGTACGACTTCGAAAGTCAGTGTGAACCAAGTGCCCTGACCTCGAATGGTCTTCACCTCAAAGCCGACATTGCGCGCGTTTTCTTTGAGGGTCTGCAGGATGAGCGCACCGAGCTTGCGCGGCGACGGCCACTGCTGCCCCTCGGCAAGGCCGACGCCATCGTCCGACACCACCACCGAGACGCGCCCCGCCTCGACGCTGCAGATTACCTTGATCCGTCCGGCGCTGCGGCCGACGAACGCGTATTTCAGCGCGTTGGTCAGCATCTCGTTCACCAGAAGTCCCGCGGGCATCGCGACATTGACGGACAGCGGGCAGTAGCCGGCGCTGACCTCGCAACTGACACCGCTTGCGGCGTTGGCATTGATCACCGCATCGGCAATGTCCGACAGATACTGTCCAAGATCGATCTGCCCGCCGTCGGCTCTCGGGGCTTCGTCCGACAGAACGCGATATAGCACGGTCAGCGCATCGATCCGGCTGGCGAGCCTCGCCAGCGCGACGGTTTCCCCTTCCGCGGCCGAGCGTGCCTCGAGCCGGATCAGAGCGGTGATGAGCTGAAGATTGTTCTTCACCCGGTGCTGCAGCTCGCGCATCAGAGTGTCTCGCTCGCGGATCTGACTTTCGAACCGCTCGATCTGCGCCCGCTCGCGGCCGCCGACGTCGACCAGCGCCGCGATCCGATAATTCTCGACACCGTCATCGCTTTCGATCACGGCCGCATAGGCCTGAACGATCAGCAGCCGATCGGTCGGCGTCACCTTGCGGAAGACGCCGACGAACTCTTCGCCATCGCGAATTGCGGCGCCGAGAGCGTGGCCGGTGTCATCCTGGTCGGCGAAGGCATCGAGGCACGACCAGCCCTGGCCGTCGACGTCAGCTTTGGTCAGCGACGTGAGCGCTTCGAATGCCTGATTAACATAGACGACTTGCTGCTCCGCCCCATAACCACGCGATACGGCGATCGCGACCGGAACGTTGTCGAGCAGGTGCTTGTAGCGGTCACTCTCGATCGCCGCGGCAAGCTTCGTCGATCCAAGGATCTGATCGACACCTTGCGGTGGAAGTTCGCCTTCGTCAGCGCTCATTCAACACCCCTGCCCCGGGCCGAGAATGACGAACGGAGCGGACAAACGCAATCTGGAACCCGGCCTGGCGACACGCCGATCAGGTCCACCATTTTTGCGGCACAAACCGACCCGCCGCCTGCTCGATCACCTCGCCGACAGAGAACAATGTCTCCTCGTCGAACGGACGCCCGATCAGTTGCAGCCCGAGCGGCAATCCTTGCGAGTCGCGGCCCGCGGGAACCGCGATCCCCGGCAGGCCGGCCATGTTCACCGTCACGGTGAAGATGTCGTTCAGATACATCTCGACCGGATCGGCGCCGCCCTTCTCGCCAATGCCGAACGCCGCAGACGGCGTCGCCGGGGTCAGGATCGCCGAGACGCCCTGATCGAAGCATTGCTCGAAGTCGCGCTTGATCAGCGTGCGGACTTTTTGGGCGCGGAGATAATAGGCGTCGTAATAGCCCGCCGACAGCACATAGGTGCCGATCATGATCCGGCGCTTGACCTCGGCGCCGAAGCCAGCGGCACGGGTATTTTCGTACATCTCGCCGACGTTGCGGCCGTTGACGCGGGTGCCGTAGCGGACGCCATCGTAGCGCGCGAGGTTCGATGAGGCCTCGGCCGGCGCCACGATGTAATAGGCCGGCAGCGCGTATTTGGTGTGCGGCAGCGACACGTCGACCAGCTCGGCGCCGGCCGCCTTCAGCCACTCGGCGCCCTGGTTCCACAGCTTCTCGATTTCGGCCGGCATGCCGTCGAGCCGGTACTCCTTCGGAATACCGATCTTCATGCCCTTCACCGAGCCGCCGACGGCGGCCTCGTAGTTCGGCACGGGACGATCGACCGAGGTGGCGTCCTTTGGGTCATGTCCGGCCATCGAGCGCAGCAGGATCGCGGAGTCACGCACAGTGCGGGCGATCGGACCGGCCTGATCGAGCGAGGACGCGAACGCGACGATGCCCCAGCGCGAGCAGCGGCCGTAGGTCGGCTTGATGCCGACCGTGCCGGTGAACGCGGCCGGCTGGCGGATCGAGCCGCCGGTGTCGGTCGCGGTGGCGCCGAGGCACAGGCCTGCCGCAACCGCGGCGGCCGAACCACCCGACGAGCCGCCCGGCACCAGCTTGGCGTCGGAGCCGGCACGGCGCCACGGATTGACGACGGGACCGAAGCACGAGGTCTCGTTCGACGAGCCCATCGCAAATTCGTCGTTGTTGAGCTTGCCGAGCAGCACCGCGCCGTCGCGCCAGAGCTGCGACGTGACGGTCGACTCGTAGGTCGGCTTGAAGTCGCCGAGGATCTTGGAGCACGCCGTGGTTCGCGTGCCCTGGGTGGCGAACAGATCCTTGATGCCGAGCGGGATGCCGGCGAGCGGACCGCCCTCGCCTTTGGCGATCTGCGCATCAGCGGCCTGTGCCATGCGCCGCGCCTCGTCCGGCGTCTCGACCACATAGGCGTTGAGCACGCGCGCCGCTTCGATCGCGGCGAGGTGGGCGTCGGTCAGTTCGACCGCGGTGAAGGACTTGTTTGCGAGGCCATCGCGGGCCTCGGCCAGCGTCAGCGAAGTCAGGTCGGTCATGGTTCAGGGCACGCCAGAATAGAAGCCGGCGACAGGCCGGTCACGGGCGCCGCGGATCGTGCGGCTCTGCTCAGCGCTGGCTAGCACAGCGCCTGCGGGAAATGAAGCGATTGCACCGATTTGCCCGTCGGTTACAGTCCGACCATTGACGGCAAGATTATTGTAGTTACATAATTCAATGGCAATCACGTTTGATCCGGCAAAGCGGGATTGGACCCGGCGGCATCGCGGTCTCGATTTTGCCGCGGATGCTGCAACGGCGTTTGCCGGACGCATCGTGACCAAGCTCGACGACCGATTTGACTACGGCGAGAGCCGTTACATCACGGCCGGATATGTTGGTTCACGCATGGTCGTGATTGTCTGGACGCCTCGCAACGGCGGTCGTCATGTGATTTCAATGAGGTACTGTCATGCCAAGGAAGAAGTCCGCTGGGCCGCGCTCTTTCGGCGAACCTCTGACTGACGATCCAGACGATGCCCCGGAACTGCTCGACGAGTTTTTCCGGACCGGTGAGATCCGCGTCGACGGCAAGATCGTCCGCCGCGGGCGTCCACCGCTCGGGACACAACCGAAAAGCTCCGTGACGCTGCGGCTGGATGCCGATGTGCTGGATGCCTATCGCGCTTTGGGCCGCGGCTGGCAGTCGCAGATCAACGCCGACCTGCGCCGGGTGCGGAAGCTGAAGAAGGCGTGATCTCTACTTATTGACCGGGCTGCAGAAGAACGGCGACAGCGTCTTGTCGTTCTCGGGCGCGTCGCGCTTGGCCTTGTCGGCGGCCTGCAGCTGGTCGAGCACCGCATCCATCGCCTTATCGGCATCGACGACCTTGCCCTGCCGCCCCATCGCGTCGAGGTAGTCCATGTAGGCCTGATAGGCCTTCTCGTCGTCGCACAGCAGGCACATCGGCGCGTCCTTTATTCGACCACCTTCGGCACCAGGAAGAAGTGATCCTCGGTCGCCGGGGCATTCGCCACCACCTGATCGGCAATTTCACCGTCATTGACCACGTCGGCGCGCTTCTTCATCTGCATCGGCGTCACCGAGGTCATCGGCTCGACGCCCTCGACGTTCACTTCCGAAAGCTGCTCGACGAAGGCCAGCATCGCGTTGAGCTCGCCCTGCAGATGCGGCACCTCGTCCTCGGTCACGGCGATCCGCGCCAGATGCGCGATGCGGCGAACAGTGGCGGTATCGACCGACATAATATAGGGCCCTTCTGCGAGATATCGACCTGCGCCGTATAGCAGAGCCCGGTTTCTCGTCGCAACCTCGGTGCGCCGCCCGCCGGCTCAGCCCGCGAGCTGGCTGAGCCGCGCCACGGCCGCGCCGGCCAGCGCCCGGGTGAGTTCGGCTGCCGGCATGTCGCGGCCGAGCCGGACCGCCTGCCCGGCCCACAGATTGGTGAAGTCGGTTTTGCCGTGCTGCTCGGCGGCCGACTTCAGCGGCCCCAATGCCGAGGCCGCATGCGGGAACGCCGGCGCGTCCGGCGACACCGGTCCGACCTCGCGCATCAGACGATTGGCGACGCCACGCGCCGGCCGGCCGGTCATCACATTGGTGATCACGGTTGCTTCGTCGGTGCCCTGCGCGAGCTGCGCCCGCACCAGCGCACTGGTCCGAGCTTCGGGGCAACGCAGATACGCGGTGCCGATCTGCACGCCGGCGGCGCCGAGCGCGAACGCCGCCGCGATGCCGCGGCCGTCCGCGATGCCGCCCGCCGCGATCACCGGCACCCGCACCGCATCGACCACCTGAGGCAGCAGCGCGAACAATCCCGGCTGCTGCGCAATGTCATCAGTCATGAACATGCCGCGGTGGCCGCCAGCTTCGGCGCCCTGCACGATCACCGCGTCGACGCCGTGCTCTTCAAGCCAGATCGCCTCGCGCACGATCGTGGCGGATGCAATCACCTTGGCGCCGGTCGCCTTGACGCGGTCGAGCAGCGCCTTCTCCGGAAGCCCAAAGTGGAAGCTGACGACTTCGGGCCTCAGTTCCTCGACCAGCGCGCACATTGCCGCATCGAACGGCGCCCGGCTCGCCGCCGGTGCCGGCATCGCCGGATCGAGCCCGAGCTCCGTGAAGTACGGCGTCAATCGCTTGCGCCAGACTTGCTCGCGCGCCGCATCCGGCGTCACCGCCTGATGGCAGAAGAAGTTCAGATTGATCGACGCTGCGATCTGCTGCCGGAAGATCCCGACCTGCTCGCGCACTTTCTCCGGCGTCAGCATCGCGCAAGGCAGCGAGGCCAGCGCCCCGCCGCGCGCCGCGGCAACGGCGAGTTCCGCATCCATCGCTCCCGCCATCGGGGCGAGCAGGATTGGGCATTCGATAGCGAACAGGTCGAGGAGACGGCGATCCGGCCACATGATCAGGCTCTCGCGATGGAAGGGGGAAGCGGTGCGGCGTCGTTGCCGACCTCCGTTTTACACATCAACGCAGCCTGGGCTATGGCGGTTCTGCGGCATGGCCGGCGGGGCAGAAGGACCAATGGAGGTTTTCGTAACTCCTCTGCGCATGCTATGCGGGCGTTATGCCTGCCCAAATCCTCCCTCTGATCGAAGCCGCTGCGCACTGGCCAGCGCGCGGCGGCCTGCTCGGCCTCGACCTCGGTACCAAGACGATCGGCGTCGCGGCGTCCGACCCCGACCGCAAGCTTGCCACCGGCGTCGAGACCATCGCTCGCAAGGCGTTCACCGCCGATGCTGCGCGGCTGCTGGCACTCGCGGCCGAGCGCACCGCCTGCGGCTTCGTGCTCGGCCTGCCGCTCAACATGGACGGCAGCGAGGGACCGCGGGCGCAGTCGACCCGCGCTTTTGCCCGCAATCTGGCGAAACTCACCGAGCTGCCGATCGGACTGTGGGACGAGCGGCTGTCGACCGCCGCGGTCGAGCGCGAGCTGATCGCCAATGACGTCAGCCGGGCGAAACGAGCCAAGGTGATCGACGAACACGCCGCGATCTTCATCCTCCAGGGCGCACTCGACCGCCTCGCGGCGATGCGCCGCGCCGAGTGAGCCTGCGACAGGAATGATCCGATGAATTGCGTCTGCGGCTCGGGAAAGGCTTACGACGACTGCTGCGGCCCCTTGCTCGCCCGTACCCGGCCCGCCTCGTCGCCGGAAGCGTTGATGCGATCGCGCTACGCGGCCTATGCTCTGAAAGACTTCGACTACATCGTCGAGACCACCGATCCGGAGCGGCGCGATCTGTTCGATCACGACGTCAATCGCGCCTGGATGGAAGAGTCGGACTTTCTCGAATTGCGGGTGCTCGGCAGCACCGAGAAAGGCAGCCGCGGCACCGTCGAGTTCATCGCCCGCTTCCGCCGCGGCGGCGCCCCCGAGCAGAGCCATCACGAGCGCTCGCAATTCCGCAAAGCTCGAGGCCGCTGGTACTTCTCGGAAGGCGAAGCGGTCGACTGATCACTTGCGCTCCCGTCATCGCGAGGAGCGAAGCGACGAAGCGATCCAGAAACGCAGTGCACTGAGCCTCTGGATTGCTTCGCTTCGCTCGCAATGACGGAGTTAGCGCTTCCGCAAAAGCACCCGCCGCCTCACATCTCCGGCAGCACGCGCGCCAACAGGCCCTTCGCGATGTCGGTCGGAATATCGGCGGCGCCGTACAGCGTCGCCGGCTCGGGCGCCAGCCGGGTGCGCGCGAACATCTCGGCATGCGGCGGGTGGATTTCGTTGAGGGCTGCGGCGGCGGCGAGCTTGGCCAACATCTCGACGGCCAGCCGCGCGGTGCGCTCGTTATCGACCTGCAGAAGTGCCCGTGCGATCAGGCCGGCCGCCGTCGGCCCGCCGGTGAGCGCCGAGGTATCCTGGATCAGCGCCTGCAACACCTCGGTGCCGGCATCGCTCTCCCGGGAGATCGCGCGCAGCACGTCCAGGCACATTACGTTGCCGGATCCTTCCCAGATCGCATTGACCGGCGCCTCACGATAATGCCGCGTCAGGATGCCCTCCTCGACGTAGCCGTTGCCGCCGAGGCATTCCATCGCTTCGTACACGAATGGCGGCGCCGACTTGCAGATCCAGTACTTCACCGCCGGCGTCAGCAGCCGCATATAGGCGGCTTCGAACGGATCGTTCGGCGCCTCGTCGAAGGCGCGGCAAAGCCGCATCACCAGCGCGACCGAAGCCTCGACCTGCAGCGCCATGTCGGCGAGAACCGAGACCATCAGCGAATGGTCGGCGAGACGCTTCTCGAAAACGGTGCGGTGTCGGGTGTGCTGCACGGCATGCGCCAGCGACGAGCGCATCAGGCCGGCGGAAGCGATCGCGCAATCCTGCCGGGTGAGCTGCACCATCTGGATGATGGTGCGGACGCCGCGGCCGGGCTCGCCGACCGGCAGCGCATAGGCGCCGGTGAACTCGACTTCGGACGACGCATTGGAGCGGTTGCCGAGCTTGTCCTTCAGCCGCTGGAACCGGATCTCGTTGACCGAACCATCGGGCGCAAAGCGCGGCATGAAGAAGCAACTCAGCCCTTCGTCGGCCTGCGCCAGCACCAGGAAGGCGTCGCACATCGGCGCCGACATGAACCATTTGTGGCCGACGATGCGATAGGCGTCACCATCGCGGATCGCGCGCGTGGTGTTGGTGCGGAGATCGGTGCCGCCCTGCTTCTCGGTCATCCCCATGCCGATGCTCATGCCCCGCTTGGCGGACCACGGCGCGAAGCTCGGATCGTACTGACGCGTGCCGAGCACCGGCATCACCTGCGCCAGCAGATCCGGCTGCGCTCCCAGCGCGGCGACCGATGCGCGCGTCATCGTCACAGGACAGAGGTGACCGGTCTCCACCTGAGCGGCCATGTAGAACTTCGCCGCGCGCACCACTTCCGAAGCATTGCCGGCGGGCTTGCCGTGCGTGTCCCAGGTGGAGTTGTGCAGGCCGGCCTTGAAGCTCTCAGCCATCAGTTCGTGATAGGACGGATGGAATTCGACCTGATCGCGGCGCACCCCCTTGGCGTCGAACGTCTTTAGCTTCGGGGTATATTCATTGGCGAGGCGGCCGCGTTCGGCCATCTCGGTGGTTCCCCACGCCTTGCCGAAGGCTTCGAGCTCGACATGCGCGTTGGCACCCTGATTGAAGGTGACCGCCTCGAGCAACGGCCGGTCGGCGCCGAACAGGTCGAGGTCCGGAAGCGGCGGCGACTGGTTGAACACCTCGTGGGTGGCGAAGGATGGCTGCGTCATGTCGGTCCTGGAGCGGTGCGGATTCGCGCGCATGTTACGCAGAAAACCGCCCCGAGGACACGGCGGATCGCCGCGCCCTCACTTCATCCGTTCGCGCGCCGCCTTGAAGCCGATGACGAAACGGGCGAGCGTGTGCGAGGTGGCGCCGCGTGGCAGCATCACCTCGATCAGCGAGAACACCCCGCGCCGCTCGACTGCGCGGGCGAGCGCCGCGGCGAGTTCGGCGCGCGTCGTCACGCGTTCGCCGACCCCGCCGATCGACTTGGCGATGTCGGCGAAATGCCAGTCGTCGAGATCGTTGAACTTCGACTCCGGCTGGAACACCCGCAGCATTTCCCAACTGCAATTGTTGAACAGCACCACGATCGGATCGAGCCCGTAGCGCTTGCAATTGCCGAGCTCCCAGCCGGTCATCTGGAACGCGCCGTCGCCGACCAGCACCAGCGGCCGTAAGCCTGTCGCGGCAACGCCGATACCGGCGGGCACGCCGAACCCCATACCCGCATAGTATCCCGGTGCCGCCAGCGCGGTGTTGTCGATCTCCATCGCGGTGAACAGGCAGTCGCCGATATCCGCGGTCATCGGCATTTTTCCGTAGCGGTCGAACAGATCGTTGATCGCGGTGGCGATATCCGACGGCGCGATCGGGGCCCCATCAGCAGTGAGCCCCCGCGGGTAGCCCATCCCCTTGCCGACATTGCGCGGCCGCGGTGGATGCTGCGCGGCGTGGGCGTCGAGGCCCGCGATCAGATCGGCCAGCGGAAGATCGCGATAAACATGATGACCGATCTGTACCTCGCGTCCGGTTGCCAGAACGGTGCGGCGCGGATCGGTCATGTTGGAGGACAGCGCGAAGTTGGTGTCGGACAGAATGACACCGAACATCAGCACCAGATCGGACTCTTCGACCAGCGCCGACAGGCCTGCATCGCCGGCCGCGCCCATGTAGGTGCCGGCGACGACGTCGTCCTCACCTTCGAGCAGGCCACGGCCCATAAAGGTGGTCACCACCGGCAGGCCGAGTTTGCGCGCCAGCGCGGCAACCTGTTTCTCCACGCCGTAACGGCGGATCTCGACGTCGACCACCACCACTGGCGACTTTGCCTTGGCGATCCGCGCCAGAATCTCCTCGGCGCACTCCTCTAGCGCGCCGGCGTCGGCCTCCCGCCGCGGCAGCTTCGGCACCGGGTCGACCTTGGCGTCGACCATGTCACGCGGAAATTCGATGTACACCGGAAGCGACAATTCGAGCGCGCTGCGCAGCACCCTGGCGATCTCGGCCGGCGCGGTGACAGGATCGGTCAGCACGGCTTGATCGCAGGTGACTTCCTTGAATACCGCGAGTTGGGAATCGACGGTGCGGACCTGGTGATGCAGCAGATAACCGCTGGTCCGCTCGCGCGCGCCCGGCGCCCCGGCGATCACCACCACTGGCGAGCGCTCCGCATAGGCCCCGGCAATCGAGTTGACGAGGTTGAAGGCGCCGGCCCCGTAGGTCACCACCGCGACACCGATGCTGCCGCGATAGCGCGACGCCGCATCGGCTGCGAACCCGACCGCCGGCTCGTGGCTCATGGTGAAATACGGCAGTGCGCCGCTCTCCTCGATCACCTTGAAGAACGGCAGCACGAAATCGCCGGGAATGCCAAAGATCTCTCGGGCACCATGATCCTTGAGGGCGTCGAGCAGCGCGGTCGCAAGCGTCGGCATGGGAGCTCCTGGATGGCACGAAGAGACCCGACCGCTTTACCAGAGCTCACGACTTTCGACCAACGCAGGCAAAGGTGAGACGCGGCAAAACCGAAATGTCGGCTGTTCCACAACGCCCGGGGGATTATTCCGCGCCGGGCTCCGTTGGCGCTTGCCCGGCTATCCAACACTCCCTATAGCTCTTGCTTTAATGACCCCCGCCCCAAAATCGACTTTCGTCCTCGGTCACCGGCATCTGCTGGGAATCGAAGGGCTTTCCGCCGCCGACATCACCGGCCTGCTCGACCTCTCCGAGGAGTATGTCGAGCTCAACCGGCAGGTCGACAAGAAGCGCACCTCTTTGCGCGGCCGCACCCAGGTCAATCTGTTCTTCGAAGCGTCCACGCGGACGCAGTCGTCGTTCGAGATCGCCGGCAAACGCCTCGGCGCCGACGTGATGAACATGAACGTGTCCTCGTCCTCGATGCGCAAGGGCGAGACGCTGATGGACACCGCGGTGACGCTGAATGCGATGCACCCGGACATCCTGGTGGTCCGCCATCACGCCTCCGGCGCGGTGGAACTGCTGGCGCGCAAGGTCGACGGCTCGGTGATCAACGCCGGCGACGGCGCGCACGAGCATCCGACACAGGCGCTGCTCGACGCGCTCACGATCCGCCGCAACAAGGGCCGGCTCGAAGGCCTGGTGGTGGCGATCTGCGGTGACGTGATGCATTCGCGCGTCGCTCGCTCCAACATCCTTCTGCTGAATACGATGGGCGCGCGCGTCCGCGTCGTTGCCCCCTCCACACTGCTGCCGGCCGGAATCGAGCGGCTCGGCGTCGAGGTCGCGCGCGACATGCGCGAAGGACTCGACGGCGCCGACATCGTGATGATGCTGCGGCTGCAGCGCGAGCGCATGAACGGCTCGTTCGTGCCGTCCTCGGCCGAGTACTTCAACTATTTCGGGCTCGACCAGAAGAAGCTGTCCTACGCCAAGCCGGACGCGCTGGTGATGCATCCGGGTCCGATGAACCGCGGCGTCGAGATCGACTCGATCGTCGCCGATGGCGCCCAATCGGTGATCCGCGAACAAGTCGAAATGGGCGTGGCGGTGCGGATGGCGGTGCTCGAAGCCCTCGCCCGCAACCTGCCGAACGCCTGATGCCGGAACGGGAAACAACATGCTGACCGACCGCCGCCCGATCCTGCTCGCCAACGCCCGCCTGATCGACCCCTCCCGCGACTTCGACGGCATCGGCGACGTGCTGATCGCCGATGGCGTGATCCGCGACGCCCGCCGCGGCATCGGCGCCGCCGGCGTTCCCGAAGGCACCGACATCGTCAATTGCGCCGGCATGGTGGTCGCCCCCGGCCTGATCGACATCCGTGCCTTCGTCGGCGAGCCCGGCGCGAGCCATCGCGAGACCTTCGCCTCCGCCAGTCAGGCAGCGGCTGCCGGCGGCATCACCACGATCGTCTGTCAGCCGAACACCAGCCCGGTGATCGACAATTCGGCGACGGTCGACTTCGTGATGCGCCGCGCCCGCGACACCGCGATCGTCAACATCCACCCGATGGCCGCGATCACCAAGGGCCTCGCCGGCGCCGAAATGACCGAGATCGGCCTGTTGAAGGCCGCCGGTGCGGTGGCATTCAGCGACGGCGACCTCAGCATCACCAACGCGCAGGTGATGCGCCGGGCGCTGACTTACGCGCGCGATTTCGACGCGCTGATCGTACACCATACCGAAGACCCGGACCTCGTCGGCGAAGGTGTGATGAACGAGGGTGAATTCGCCACCCGGCTCGGCCTCGCCGGCATTCCCAATGCCGCCGAGACGGTGATGCTGGAGCGCGACATCCGTCTGGTGATGCTGACCGGCGGCCGCTATCACGCCGCGTCGCTGACCTGCATTGAGTCGCTGGAAATCTTGCAGCGCGCCCGTGATCTCGGCCTGCCGGTCTCGGCGTCGGTGTCGATCAATCACGTCGCGCTGAACGAGAACGACATCGGCCCGTATCGGACCTTCCTGAAGCTGGCGCCGCCGCTTCGCACCGAGGCCGACCGTAAGGCACTGATCGCGGCGCTCGCCTCCGGCCTGATCGACGTGGTGATGTCGGACCACAATCCGCAGGACGTCGAGGTCAAGCGGCTGCCGTTCGCCGAGGCCGCGGCCGGCGCCATCGGGCTGGAGACGATGTTGCCTGCCGGGCTGCGGCTGGTGCACGCCGGCGAGCTCGATCTGTTGAGCCTCATCCGCGCGATGTCGACCCGGCCGGCCGAACTGCTCGGCCTGCCCGGCGGCAGTCTCCGGGCTGGCTCGCCCGCCGATCTGGTCGTGATCGACCCCGAAGTGCCGTGGCTGGTCGATCCGGACGAATTGAAGTCGAAGTGCAAGAACACCCCGTTCGACGAAGCGCGGTTCTCCGGCCGGGTGACCCGCACCATCGTCGGCGGCCGCACCGTCTATGAGCATGTCGGCGCGCATTGATGTGCCGCGGATTGAATGAAAACATTTCTCTTCGTCATTGCGAGCGAAGCGAAGCAATCCAGAGTCACAGATATGGACTGGATTGCTTCGTCGGCTTCGCCTCCTCGCAATGACGAACGCGACTGATTGAGGAGACGACCACGATGATGATCGGGATCTACATCGCCGCGCTGGTTATTGGTTATCTGTTCGGCTCGATCCCGTTCGGCCTGATCCTCACCAAGATCGCCGGCACCCAGGATCTGCGCTCGATCGGTTCGGGCAATATCGGCGCCACCAATGTGCTGCGCACCGGCCGTAAGGGCCTCGCCGCTGCAACATTGCTGCTCGATGCTCTGAAGGGTACCGCCGCCGTAATCCTCGCCGCCTATCTCGCCTCCGGCACCGACGCGATCGCCGCCAATGCCGCGATGCTGGCGGCGTTCGGCGCTTTCCTCGGCCATCTGTTTCCGGTGTGGTTGAAATTCAAAGGCGGCAAGGGTGTCGCCGTCTATATCGGCGTGCTGATCGGCCTGTTCTGGCCGGCTGCGGTGGTGTTCTGCCTGATGTGGCTCGCGACCGCCTTCACCTCGCGCTACTCATCGCTGTCGGCGCTGGTGGCGAGCTTCATAACCCCGATCTTCCTGTGGTGGTTCGGCCACAACGCCCTCGCCTCGCTGTTTGCCGTGCTGACCCTGCTGCTGTTCTGGATGCACCGCGAAAACATCAAGCGGCTGCAGGCCGGCACCGAGGGCAAGATCGGCGAGAAGAAGTAAGTGGCCTCGGCCGCCGTAGAAAACTAAGGCCGCGTTTCTATGGCATTATTCTGCCTCAACTGGCTCCGGACCCGGCACACCGGCTTCTTTCAAGGCTCTCGCCAGCTTTCTGTATAGATTTGGATTTCCACGCCGACTTCCGAGCTTGCCATTGACAGTAGTATGAAACCACCCGGAATTGGGCAGGGTCAGATGAATCTCGCCGGTTTTGTCATCGTACCAAGCGCCAATGTTGAGATACGCGGTATTGCCACCTTTCTCTGACCTGCGAATGTCGTCCGCCATGTCACGCCTCCTTTGGAGTATTTGAAGAATTAAAGCTAATTAGCAGGGAGCGATCAATGGAATTAGTCAGGCTCGGGAAATCCCCATTTCAGCGAACTGATGACAACGTCTCCACCGACAAACAGAGTGGCCTGGTAAAGGTGATCTTCAGGGGACAAAGCAACACAAGCGACTATCGAATTGATATCAGTTGGGATGACCTTGAGAAACTGGTGGTCGAATTTGCTGCCATGGGAGAGTCGAAGGCGAAGTTTCTGTTGCACGCCAAGAATCTCGCTGTTCATGCACGCCGCGCAGGCTGGAATCCAAGCTGACTAGGCGTCTGAACTTGTCGGAGCTTGCGACCTGAGGCAGTGCCCCTTTCGTCCGACCCTTGCCCGCACGCATAAGTTGCGCAACACTCCAGGCTGGGGGTGTGCTTGGGCGAGCCAATTACAAACGCGGAGAGCGTTCTTACCGAAGCGCAGCGGATCGATTGGCTGCGGCTGATCCGGGCCGACAATGTCGGCCCTCGCACCTTTCGTTCGCTAATCAATCATTTCGGCTCGGCGCGCGCGGCGCTGGAGCGGTTGCCGGAGCTGGCGCGGCGGGGTGGAGCGGCGCGGGCTGGACGTATCCCATCCGAAGACGAAGCGCGGCGCGAGATCGAGGCCGGCCGCCGGATTGGCGTCGAGCTGGTGGCACCCGGAGAGACCGGCTACCCGCCGCGGCTGGCGACGATCGACGATGCGCCGCCGCTGCTCGGCGTCCACGCCCTGCCCGATGCACACGCCGTGATGGGGCGTCCGATGATCGGGATCGTCGGCTCGCGCAACGCGTCCGGCGCCGGACTGAAATTCGCCGGCCAGCTCGCCGCCGATCTCGGCGCGGCCGGCTTCGTGGTGATCTCCGGCCTTGCCCGCGGCATCGACCAAGCGGCGCATCGGGCCAGCCTTGCCAGCGGCACCGTTGCGGTGCTGGCCGGCGGCCACGACAAGATCTACCCGGCCGAGCACCAGGACCTGCTGCTGGACATCATTCAGGCGCGCGGCGCCGCGATCTCCGAGATGCCGCTCGGCCATGTCCCACGCGGCAAGGACTTTCCCCGCCGCAACCGGCTGATCTCGGGCGCCTCGGTCGGGGTCGCCGTGATCGAGGCCGCCTATCGCTCGGGCTCGCTGATCACCGCCCGCCGCGCCGCCGATCAGGGACGCGAAGTGTTCGCCGTCCCAGGGTCGCCGCTCGACCCGCGCGCCGCCGGGACCAATGACCTGATCAAGCAAGGCGCGACGCTGATCACCTGTGCCGCCGACATCGTCGCAGCGGTGGCATCGATCCTGGAGCGGCCGCTGGAGACGCCGAGCCGCGAGCCGGAACACGCTCCGCCGGCCGGCGAGCCGGAAGCGAGCGATCGCACCCGCATCCTCTCCCTGCTCGGCCCGAGCCCTGTCGGGATCGACGATCTGATCCGCCTTTCCGGCATCTCGCCGGCCGTGGTGCGCACGGTGCTGCTGGAGCTCGAGCTCGCCGGCCGGCTGGAGCGCCATGGCGGCGCACTCGTGTCGTTGAGCTGAGGGAAGCGCCTTCCCAAAAAAGCCAACGGCCCGAAGCGGTCAGCTTCGAGCCATTGTCCAGGAGCGGACGTACATCCGGCCCACCCCGACGTTCGAATCGTGGACTGGTTCGGTTAATTAGAGGTTAACTGCGAACGCCTCGTGACAGCGGTTGCCGATGAAGGACATTTCCAGACTTGATGCCGTCAAAGCTCAACCAAAATCCGAGAAACCGCGAAAGAATCCTTCGTCATGAATGGGATCTCGGAACTTGTTCAATCTCCGCTGGAATTGCGCCGCCGACGGACGATCTCCTTTGCCTCCATCCGCGCCATGTCGAGCAAATAGCAAACCATGTCGAGGCGATGCGCCTGGGCCACCTGAATGAGCTGCCCGGTCGCTTCGGACAGGTATTGGGCTGCTTCAACGGGCCCGCCATCTCGTGGCCGGGCAGAACGCGAGTTTCGGTGGCTCTCGGACGGCGACGTCATCGGGCACCATTCCTGTACAGAATCGAACGCTCCAATTAGGAGCAGTGATTATGATATACACGCATAAGTTGTACACCTCTAGGTTTATGTTTGGTGAATTTCATGCCTGAGTGGAGTTGATTTCGCGCCGGTTCCCCGAGCGGCCATTTGACAGCGCACCCGTCACCACCCATGTTCCGGGCAATCCGGCCGGCGCGAGTCTCGCAGACCGGCCTTTTTCTCTTCATTCTGACGCCTGGAATGCGATGAACCTCGTCATTGTCGAGTCGCCGGCGAAGGCCAAGACGATCAACAAATATCTCGGCTCGTCCTATGAGGTTCTGGCCTCGTTCGGGCACGTCCGCGACTTGCCGGCGAAGAACGGATCGGTTGATCCCGACGCCGACTTCCAAATGATCTGGGAGGTCGACCCGAAAGCCGCGAGCCGGCTCAACGACATCGCCAAGGCTCTGAAGGGCGCGGACAAGCTGATCCTCGCAACCGACCCTGATCGCGAGGGCGAGGCAATCTCCTGGCATGTGCTGGAGGTGATGAAGCAGAAGCGTGCGCTGAAAGACCAACAGGTCGAGCGCGTGGTGTTCAACGCCATCACCAAACAGTCGGTCACCGACGCGATGAAGCACCCCCGCCAGATCGATGGTGCGCTGGTCGACGCCTATATGGCGCGCCGCGCGCTCGATTATCTGGTCGGCTTCACCCTGTCCCCGGTGCTGTGGCGCAAGCTGCCCGGCGCCCGCTCCGCCGGCCGGGTACAGTCGGTGGCGCTGCGGCTGGTGTGCGACCGCGAAACGGAAATCGAAAAATTCGTCCCGCGCGAGTATTGGTCGCTGATCGCCACTTTGGCGACGCCGCGTGGCGATACCTTCGAGGCGCGTCTGGTCGGCGCCGACGGCAAGAAGATCCAGCGGCTCGACATCGGCACCGGCGCCGAGGCCGAGGACTTCAAAAAGGCGATCGAAGCGGCGAATTTCCGCGTCGCCACCGTCGAAGCCAAGCCGGCACGCCGAAACCCCTACGCTCCGTTCACCACCTCGACGCTGCAGCAGGAGGCCAGCCGCAAGCTCGGCTTCGCGCCGGCCCACACCATGCGGGTGGCGCAGCGGCTGTATGAAGGCGTCGACATCGGCGGCGAGACCGTCGGACTCATTACTTATATGCGTACCGACGGCGTACAGATCGACCCGTCCGCCATCACCCAGGCGCGCAAGGTGATCGCCGAGGATTTCGGCAACGCCTACGTGCCGGAGTCGCCACGGCAATACACCGCCAAGGCCAAGAATGCGCAGGAAGCTCACGAAGCGATCCGCCCGACCGACCTGTCGCGCCGGCCGTCCGACGTCAGCCGCAACCTCGATTCCGACCAGGCCAGGCTGTACGAGCTGATCTGGATCCGCACCGTCGCCAGTCAGATGGAATCCGCCGAGCTGGAGCGCACCACCGTCGACATCGAGGCGAAAGCCGGATCGCGGGTGCTAGAGCTGCGCGCCACCGGCCAGGTGGTGAAGTTCGACGGCTTCCTCGCCGCCTATCAGGAAGGCCGCGACGACGACGCCGAGGACGAGGATTCCCGCCGGCTGCCGCCAATCAGCGAGAACGAAGCGCTGAAGCGCGAGGCGCTCGCCGTCACCCAGCATTTCACCGAGCCGCCGCCGCGATTCTCCGAAGCTTCGCTGGTGAAGCGGATGGAAGAGCTCGGCATCGGCCGGCCGTCGACATACGCCTCGATCCTGCAAGTGCTGAAGGATCGCGGCTACGTCCGGCTGGAGAAAAAGCGGCTGCACGGCGAGGACAAGGGCCGCGTCGTCGTCGCGTTCCTGGAGAGCTTCTTTACCCGCTACGTCGAATACGACTTCACCGCCGGACTTGAAGAAGATCTCGACCGCATCTCCAATAATGAAGTGTCCTGGAAACAGGTGCTGAGCGACTTCTGGCGCGACTTCATCGGCGCGGTCGACGAGATCAAGGACCTGCGCGTCGCCCAGGTGCTCGACGTGCTCGACGAGATGCTCGGCCCGCACATCTATCCGGCGCGCGAGGACGGCGGCGATCCGCGGCAGTGCCCGAGCTGCGGCACCGGCAAGCTCAACCTGAAGGCCGGCAAGTTCGGCGCCTTCGTCGGCTGCTCGAACTATCCCGAGTGCCGCTACACTCGGCCGCTCGCCTCCGACAGCGCCGGCGACGCCGACCGCGTGCTCGGCACCGATCCCGACAGCGGCCTCGACGTCGCGGTGAAGTCCGGCCGGTTCGGCCCCTACATCCAGCTCGGCGAGGCCAAGGATTACGGCGAAGGCGAAAAGCCGAAGCGGGCCGGCATTCCGAAGGGCACCTCGCCGTCCGATGTCGATCTCGAAATGGCGCTGAAGCTGCTGGCGTTGCCGCGCGAAGTCGGCAAGCATCCGGAGACCGGGCAGCCGATCAAGGCTGGCATCGGCCGGTTCGGCCCCTATGTGCAGCACGAGAAGACCTATGCCAGCCTCGAGGCCGGCGACGACGTCCACACCATCGGCCTGAACCGCGCGGTGACGCTGATTGCCGAGAAGGTTGCGAAGGGCCCGAGCAAGGGCCGCTTCGGCTCTGATCCCGGCAAGGCGCTGGGCGACCATCCGAGCCTCGGCGCGGTGGCAGTCAAGAAAGGCCGCTACGGTGCTTACGTCACCGCCGGCGGCGTCAACGCCACGATTCCGAACGACAAGACCGAAGACACCATCACCCTGCCCGAAGCGATCGCGCTGCTCGACGAGCGCGCCGCCAAGGGTGGCGGCAAGGCCAAGAAGGCACCGGCGAAGAAGGCCGCTGCCAAGAAGGCGGATGCCGACGGCAAGGCCAAGCCGGTGAAGAAGGCCGCTGCCAAGAAGGCCAAGCCGAAGGCTGAGAGCGCCGCCGCCAGCAAGGCGCGGGCACCGGTGGCGGCAAAGACGGCGGCGAAGAAGGCCGCCAAGCCCAAAGACGCGGCCAAGAGCAGCGCCGCCAAGAACGGATAGATGTGAGCAAGCCGCGCGACGCGAAGTTTCCGGACAAGGCCACCCTCCTCGCCTTCATCCGTGCCCACCCCGGCAAGGTCGGCACCCGGGAGATCGCGCGCGAATACGGCCTGAAGAACGCCGATCGCGCCGAACTGAAGCGGATGCTGCGCGAGCTTGCCGACGGCGGCAGCATCCGCAAGAGCGGGCGCCGCAAGGTCTCGGAGCCGGCCACGCTGCCCCCGACCTTGCTGACGGACATCGTCTCGCGCGACACCGACGGCGAGCTGATCGCCACCCCATCCGAATGGGACGAGCAGGACGGCGACGCGCCGAAGATCCGCATTCACACGCCGCGCCGGATCAAGCCCGGCGCCGCGGCCGGCGTCGGGGATCGGGCGCTGCTGCACGTCGAAGCCGCCGACCCGGGCGAGTCCGGCCCGGCTTATGTCGGCCGTATCATCCGTGTGCTCGAACGCGGCAAGGCGCGCATTCTCGGTATCTTCCGCGCGCTGCCGCAGGGCGGCGGCCGGATGGTGCCGGTCGACAAAAAACAAGCCGGGCGCGAACTCAACATTGCGGCGCACGATGCCGGCGGCGCGCAGGATGGCGACCTCGTCAGCGTTGATCTGATCCGCACCCGCGGGTTCGGCCTCGCCTCCGGCCGCGTCAAGGAGCGGCTCGGCTCGCTCGCCAGCGAAAAGGCGATCAGCCTGATCGCGATCCACACCCACGATATCCCGCAAGACTTCTCCTCGGCAGCGATCCGCGAGTCCGAAGCCGCGCAGCCGGCGACGCGATCCGGCCGCGAAGACTGGCGCGAATTGCCGCTGGTCACGATCGATCCGCCCGACGCCAAGGACCACGACGACGCGGTCCATGCCGAGCCGGACCCCGACCCCAACAACAAAGGCGGCGTGATCCTGCACGTCGCAATCGCCGACGTCGCTTACTACGTGCGCCCCGGCTCGGCGCTCGATCGCGATGCGCTGCGCCGCGGCAATTCGGTGTACTTCCCCGACCGCGTCGTGCCGATGCTGCCGGAACGGATCTCCAACGACCTGTGTTCGCTCAAGCCGGGCGAGCCGCGCGGCGCCCTCGCCGTCCGCATGGTGATCGACGCGCAAGGGCGCAAGCGCTCGCATTCGTTCCACCGCGTGCTGATGCGCTCGGCCGCGAAGCTGAGCTACGCGCAGGCCCAGGCGGCGATCGACGGCAGACCTGACGACGTCACCGGCCCGCTGCTCGAGACCATCCTGAAGCCGCTGTACGACGCCTATGCGGTGGTCAAGCGCGGCCGTGACGAGCGCGATCCGCTCGACCTCGATCTGCCCGAGCGCAAGATCGTTCTGAAGCCGGACGGCACCGTCGACCGCGTCATCGTACCCGAGCGGCTCGACGCGCACCGGCTGATCGAAGAGTTCATGATCCTCGCCAACGTCGCAGCCGCCGAGATGCTGGAGAAGAAGGCGCTGCCGCTGATCTATCGGGTTCACGACGAGCCCAGCGTCGAGAAGGTCCACAACCTCGTCGACTTCCTCAAGACGCTCGATCTGTCGTTCGCCAAAGGCGGCGCGCTGCGGCCGGCGCAGTTCAACCGCATCCTGGCGATGGTCAAAGGCGAAGACTCCGAGCCGCTGGTCAACGAGGTGGTGTTGCGCTCGCAGGCGCAAGCCGAATACAGCTCCGAGAACTACGGCCATTTCGGCCTCAACCTGCGGCGCTACGCGCACTTCACCTCGCCGATCCGGCGCTACGCCGATCTCGTGGTGCACCGCGCGCTGATCCGCGCGCTCGATCTCGGCGACGGTGCGCTGCCGCAGACCGAGACGGTCGAGACGCTGGCGGAGGTTGCGGCGCAGATCTCGCTCACCGAGCGGCGCGCGATGAAAGCCGAGCGCGAGACCGTCGACCGGCTGATCGCGCACCATCTCGCCGACCGGATCGGCGCAACGTTCCAGGGCCGCGTCTCCGGCGTCACCAAGGCCGGGCTGTTCGTCAAGCTGAGCGACACCGGCGCAGACGGACTGATCCCGATCCGCTCGCTCGGCGACGAGTATTACAACTACGACGAAACCCGCCATGCGCTCATCGGCTCGCGCAGCGGGGCCATGCACCGGCTGGGGGATGTGGTCGACGTCAAGCTGGTGGAAGCTGCGCCCGTCGCCGGCGCGCTGCGGTTCGAACTGGTCGGCAACGCCAACGTTGAATTCACGCACCGCAAGACTGCACGCAAGACCAAGGGGACGAGCAAGGCCAAGCTGAAAACCGAGAGCGGCAAGTCGGCGCGCACCAAGCCCGGACGGGCGAAGGCGCGGAAAGCGGCGAAGCCGAAACAAAAAACCAAGTCCGGGAGAGGAAAACGCTGATGACCACGCTGTCACGCGAGCCGATCGTCTGGCCGCCGCAATCCGCCCCGTCGCAGCAGCGCAACGTCTGGCAGGCGATGTGGCGCGGTTTCCGCGGCCGCTGCCCGAACTGCGGCGAAGGCCGGATGTTCCGCGCGTTCCTCAAGACCGCCGACCGCTGCGACAAATGCGGCCAGGATTTCACCGGCCACCGTGCCGACGATCTGCCGGCATATCTGGTGATCGTGATCGTCGGCCATATCGTGGTGCCGATGGCGCTGTCGATCGAAACGCATTACGCGCCGCCGGTAGAGCTGCAGCTTGCGATCTACCTGCCTTTCACCCTGCTGGCTTCGCTGCTATTGCTGCAGCCGGTCAAAGGCGCGGTGGTCGGATTGCAATGGGCATTCCGGATGCACGGCTTCGACGAGACCAACCCGGACCACTGACGGCGCGATTCCGACGCGGCGGCATAACGACAAACAACAACACCAACAAGAAACGACAACGGGAGCGACATGACCGAATCCGCGACACAGACCGAACCGAAGGTCGAGCAGGATCATCAGGAACCCAGCCACCACCCCTATTTCCGTCCCAAGGATGCCGCGACGCTGATCCTGGTTGATCGCAGCAACTCAACGCCCAAGGTGCTGGTCGGCAAGCGCCACGACAACGTGGTGTTCATGCCAGGCAAGTTCGTGTTTCCCGGCGGCCGTGTCGACAAGAGCGACGTCCGCGTCCCGGCGGCGGCGCCGATTCCGCCGGAGCTGGAAGCCAACCTACTCAAGGGCAGCCCGAAGACCACGCCATCCCGTGCCCGCGCGCTGGCCATCGCGGCGATCCGAGAGGCTTGCGAAGAGACCGGCCTGTGCCTCGGCTGCAAGACAGACACCAAGGCAAAGCTGGCCGGCCCGTGGCAACCTTTCGCTGAAGCCGGTCTGCTGCCCGACCCGTCCGGCCTGTTCCTGATCGCGCGCGCGATCACTCCGCCCGGCCGCATCAAGCGGTTCGACACCCGCTTCTTCACCGCCGATGCTTCGGCAATCGCGCACCGCGTCGACGGCGTGATCCATGCCGATGCCGAGCTGGTCGAACTGGTCTGGGTCGAGCTCGGCTCTAAGCCGCTCGCCGACCTGCATCCGATGACCAAGAACGTGCTCGGCGAACTCGATCGCAGGCTCGCCACCGGTCCGCTGCGGCACGACGCGCCGGTGCCGTTCTTCCACTTCTACGGCGGCAAGATGCAGAAGGACATGCTGCCTGGCGGCTGAACGCCCAGCCTGCTTCTGTACGACCAAACTCGAACTAACGGCGTGACCACCGCGCCGTCAGTTCGAGCAGCAAGGCGGTCGCCGCCAGCGCGCCGCCATAGAGGCTGACCACCGTCCAGCCGCCGTGGGCCCAGGCGAAGGCGGCACCAGCCGAGCCGATCGATCCGCCGATGAACATCCCGGTCATGAACACGGTGTTGAGCCGGTTGCGCGCCTCCGGCACCAGTGCGTAAACGATGTGCTGGTTGGAAATCAGCGCGCCCTGCAGGCCAAAATCCAGCACCACCACGCCGATCAGTAGTCCGGCGATGCTGCCCCACAGCCCGAACACCGCCCACGACGCCAGCACCAGCGCGGCGCCAACTGCGATCACCGGCCCCGGCCCGCTTCGGTCCGCGATCCGACCGGAGATCGGCGCGGCCAACACGCCGACCACGCCGACGAGGCCGAACAGACCTGCGGATTGGGCGCCGAGCCCAAACTTCGGCTCCTGCAGATGCAGCGCCAGCACCGTCCAGAAAACGCTGAAAGAGGCGAACAGCGCCGCCTGCACTGCGGTCGCCCGCCGCAGATCCGGCTGCTGACGCCACAGCGCCGCCAGCGATTTCAGCGCGGCGCCATAGCCAATATCGAGGTGACCGTGATGGCGCGGCAGCAGCCACGCCATCAGCGCCGCCGCCGCGAGCGCCAACGGCACAGACAGCCAGAACATCTCGCGCCAGCCGAGATGCCCGGCGACGAAGCCCGCCACCGTCCGGCTCAGCAGGATGCCGCACAACAGCCCGGCCATTACCAGTCCGATGGTTTTGCCGCGCCGCTCGGGCGCCGACAGCGCCGCGGCGAACGGCACCACCTGCTGGGCGACTGTCGCGCAGGCGCCGAGCGCCAGCGAGGCGGCAACGATCAGCCAGGCGGACGGCGCCAGTGCCACCAGCGCGGCCGCAAGCGCCAGCAGCACGAACTGGCCGGCGATCAGCCGCCGCCGGTCTGTCAGATCGCCGAGCGGCACGAGCAGGAACAGACCGACCGCGTAGCCGAGTTGGGTCGCCGTCGGGATCATCCCGGTCAGCGCCGTGTTGCCAAGGTCGCGCTCGATCACCCCCAGCATCGGTTGGTTGTAATAGATATTGGCGACGCCAATGCCGGTAGCCGCAGCCATCGCCAGTGTCAGCCCGGCGCCCATTGCGGGACCCGGCACCGCCGCCCCGCCGGAGCCGGGCCTGGGCGGAGGCTCGGATCGAGAATCCTCCGCAATGCGCAGGGCCGGCTCGCTAACGGTCATCTGGGGGCCTTTCGTGACAGAATCGGGGGCGGGCTTTCCGAACATGGGTCACAGCGTCCCGAAATCGAGGGCGATCACGGGAAGATCTGCGATGCGCGGAACGCTGTCTTGTCGGATTTGCCCGCTTTTTGAGGCCTCTGGGTGCGAGTTTCAGCGCTTCCGAGCGATTTTGCCCGCTTGACCCGCCTATCCTCGCCGAGAACCTTGACTTTCAGGCATTGGCGGCTAGTTTGCCGGCCAAACGCGGGTCCTGACGTTCGACCTCGCCTGTTTATTCCCAAATTTCGAGGTTTGAGATCATGGCCAAGGCGGTCACCATCAAGATCAAGCTCGTGTCGACGGCCGACACCGGGTTCTATTACGTGACGAAGAAGAACTCGCGCACCATGACCGACAAGATGGTCAAGAAGAAGTACGACCCGGTCGCGCGCAAGCATGTCGAGTTCAAGGAAGCCAAGATCAAGTAAGCCGCAATCGGCTCACTGACAGCATTCCTTCCGCGGGGCCTTCGGGCCCCGTTTCTATTTTAGGCGATGATCGGCAGCCTTCGCTCCACCCACAGACGTCATCGCCCGCGCAGGCGGGCGCCCAGTATCCCAGAGCGCCAAGATCAACCGTTAAGCCGCGGCGTACTGGATCCCCGCCTGCGCGGAGATGACGACCGTGCGTGATCGTGAGGTCGTGCCAAGTCGTCCGTGAAGTTTGC